>NZ_JAKRMS010000151.1 GCF_022346185.1 Cellulomonas sp. ACRRI
GTGCGGGGGTGGCGCGGGGCATGCGGCTTCCTGGTGCGGGAGGTGCGGGGTGCGACCGGCGGCGCGGGGCACGCCCGGTCGCCGGGTGCCGGCCACGCTCGCCGCGGCCGGCGACCCACCGTAGCCGGACCGCGGGACCGCTACCGACCGCCGCGCTCCCGCGACCGCCGCCACCGGCTCAACCGTTCGTCGAACCGCCGGTCCACCCGGTGGTCGACCTGCCGGGACAGCTGGCGGGAGACCTGCTCGTCGATCTGCGCGCGCAGCTGGCGCCGCTCCGCGCGCAGGAACGCGGTGTGCTCGGCGTGCAGCGCGCGGGAGGTGGAGACGACCATCCCGATCATGACCACGCTGAACGGCAGGGCGATGAGGATCGCCGCCGTCTGCAACGCGGTCAGCCCGCCCGCCAGGAGCAGGGCGATCGCGAGCACGCCGCCGAGCGCCGCCCACACCACGCGCAGGGGCGTGCGCGGGTGCGGGTCGCCGCCCGCGGCCAGCATCGACACCACCAGCGCGCCCGAGTCCGCGGACGTGATGAAGAACAGGGCGACCAGGATGATCGCGCCGACCGACAGCGCCGCCCCGCCCGGGAGCCCGGCGAGCAGGTCGAACAGCGCGTTCTCCGGGACGACCTCGCCGTCCGGGCCGACCAGCCCGCCGCCGCCGAACAGCTCGCGGTGCAGCGCCGAGCCGCCGAGCACGGAGAACCACAGGAAGCACACGATCGTCGGGACCAGCAGCACGCCGCCGACGAACTCGCGGACGGTCCGGCCGCGGGAGATCCGCGCGATGAACACGCCCACGAACGGGGACCAGGAGATCCACCAGCCCCAGTAGAACGTCGTCCACGCGGCCTGCCAGGCCTCGCCCTCGGCGCCGGAGTACGCCGACACGTTGAACATGAGCGGGATCGCCTGCGACAGGTAGGTGCCGATCGACTGCACGAACTCCCGGAGCAGGAACAGCGTCGGGCCCAGCAGCAGCACGGCGACGAGCAGCACGCCCGCCATCGACACGTTGATGTTCGACAGCCACTTCAGGCCCTTGTCCAGGCCGGACACCACCGACAGCGTCGCGACCGCCGTGATCGCGACGATGAGCACGACCTGCAGCGTCGTCGAGCTCGTCGCGATCCCGGTGTGCTCCAGGCCCGCGGTGATCTGCAGGACGCCCAGCCCGAGCGACGTCGCCACGCCGAACACCGTGCCCACGACCGCCGTGATGTCGACCGCGTCGCCGAGCCGGCCGCGCACCCGGTCGCCGAGCAGCGGCTCCAGCGACCACCGGATCGACACCGGGCGCCCCTTGCGGTGCACCGTGTACGCGATCGACAGCCCCACGACCACGTAGATCGCCCAGGCGCTCAGCCCCCAGTGCAGGTAGGTCTGCGACATCGCGGCCTGGGCGAGCTGCTCCGGCGTCCCCGTCACGCCGGGCTTCGGGTTCGCGTAGTGGCTCAGCGGCTCGGCCACGCCCCAGAACACCAGGCCGATGCCCATGCCGGTGGCGAACAGCATCGAGAACCACGTCATCAGGGGGTACTCGGGCTCGTCGTCGTCCTTGCCGAGCCGGATGTCGCCCCACCGGCCCGCGCCCAGCCAGATCGCGAACGCCACGAACCCCGCGACGAGCGCCACGTAGTACCAGCCGAACCCGCTGACCACGTTCGTCTGGACGGCGCCGATGACCCGGCTCGCGGTGTCGGGGAACAGGATCGTGAACCCGGAGACGACCGCCACGACGGCGGCCGAGCCCCAGAACACCGCCCGGGACGTGCCCCAGGGGCCGCGGCCGGTACCCGGTCGGGGCACCCGCTCGTCGGTCGCGGTGTCGGTCGTCGGTGTGGCCACGGGGGTCCTCTCGGCGGTCGGCGCAGGGCGGCGACCACCCTAACCAGGCCGGTCACCACCCACCACAGGATCGTCCCGCCCCTCGCACCCGCACGGGAGGTGCTCGCCGTGCGGGTGCCCGCGCCCGCACCTACCGTGACCGGCATGAGCGAGCAGACCCCCGACCCCACCACCGACGCCACCAAGGACCCGGCCGACTGGGTCACCGGCGACGAGCCGATGACCGGCCCGCAGGACTCCTACCTGCACACCCTGGCCCGCGAGGCCGGCGAGGAGGTCCCCGAGGGGCTGACCAAGGCGCAGGCCTCCGAGATGATCGACCGGCTCCAGGGCGAGACGGGGCGCGGCGCCAGCTGACGCGCCGGCGCGGCCCCGGTCAGCCGTCCGCGGGCGCGCGCAGCACCGGCCACGCCCCGTCGGACGTGTTCCCGAGCACCGTGACCGTTACCCCGGTCGCGGGGTCGTGCCGGGTGCGCGCCGACACCCCCGCGTCGTAGCCCTCGAGGACCAGGTCCGGCGAGTCGAGGCCGAGCCAGAAGCCGCGCCCGTACCGCATGCCCTCGTCCTCGACGACGCGCAGGGGCTCGGTGAGGCGCGCCACGGTCGCCGGGGGCACGATGCGCCCGGCGGTCAGCGCGGGCCAGAACGCCGCGAGGTCGGCCGCGGTGGTGGCGAGGCCGCCGTCGCCGCTCCCCCGCACCGGCAGGTGCAGCACGTTGGTCCGGGGGCCCTCGGCGTCCAGGTAGCCGACCGCCAGGTCCGCCGCGGGCTCGTCCGACCGCGGGAACCCGGTGCGGGACATCCCCGCCGGTCCGAGGACCCGCTCGGCCACGAGGTCGGGGAACGGCACCCCCGCGACCCGCTGCGCGACGAGCGCGAGCAGCACGTAGCCGGCGTTGTTGTACGCGAACCGCTCGCCCGGCTCGGACACCTGCGGGTGCGGCGCGAGCATCGGCAGGTAGGCCTCGGTGTCGTCCAGCGCGTGCGGCGGCACCGTCAGCACGTAGTCGGTGATCTGCCCGTCGCCGTTCTCGTCCAGGTAGTCGCCGATCCCGGACGTGTGCGCCAGCAGGTGGTCGACGGTCACCCGGTCGTCCACCAGCGGCAGGTCGTCGCCGAGCACCGGCCGCACGGGGTCGTCCCAGCCCAGGCGACCCTCCTCGACGAGCGAGGCGACCGCGAGCGCGGTGAAGCCCTTCGCGACGCTGGCGACGCCGAACCGGTGCTCGACGCAGGCCGCGACGCCCCGCGCCCGGTCGGCCCAGCCGTACGCCCGCGCGAACAGCACCTCCCCGCCCCGCGAGACGTGCACCACGCCGCTGAGACCCGTGGCCTCGGCCCGGGCGTGCAGGGCGGGGCCGAGGTCCTCGGGGGCGGTCGTCGGGCGGCGGTGCTCGGCGGTCGTCATGCGGCGACCGTACGGCGACCGCTCGCGGCAGGACCAGCGGTGATCGCCGTCGGGCCGCAGCCGTCACCAGCCCCAGGAGGAGTCCGGGTGCTGCTCCGGGCACGCGTCCGCCCCGTCGGGCAGCTTCTCGAAGTGCCACACCTCGTTGGCGTACGTCTGGCACAGCCCGTAGTCCGGCCCGTGCTCCGCGAGCCAGTACGCGCCCTGGGTCGGGCCCACGTCGATCGCGAGACCCTGCACGTGCGCGGAGGTCTCCGGCGGCAGCACCCACCGGTACGCCTCGGGGACGCCGTGCTTCGCCACCGCCTCGTCGACGAGCCGCTGCTGCTCCTCCGGCGTGCGCTTCCCCGAGGTGATGCGCAGCTCGACGTCCTCGGCGCCGGCGGCGGCGCGCGCCGCCGCGAACCGGGCGGCCAGGTCGGCGTCGACGCCGTCCAGACCGTCGTCCAGCGGCGGCGTGCCGGCGCCGGGTGCGCCGCCCGCGGGCGCGTGGGACGCGGCGTCGGCGGTCGCGCCCGGCACCGCCGGCAGGGCCCGGGGCCCCGCCGCGGCGCCGCCGGCCGAGCAGCCGGCGAGGACCGCCGCCGCGAGCGCCGCCCCGACGAGGGCGACCGGCCGGCGGGCGGGTCGGGTGCGGTCGCGTCGGGGCTGGTCGCGTCGGGTCATGCACCGACGGTCCCCCGCGGCGCCGGTCCCGCGCGTCGGACCTCGGGCCGACGGGGACCGCGCGGGGTCCCACCCCGGTCGGACCGCCCGTGGTCCCGTCGTCCGACGTGCGGCACCGGCCTGCCGCGTCCGCCGACGCGGGTGAGCAGCCGCACCCGGGTCACCCGCCCGCGCCGCGCGGGATGCTCCACCGCGCGTGCGGCCCTGCTCGGCGGCGCGCCACCGGGCGTGAGCACCGCCCCCCGCCGGGGTCCGATGGGTGCACACCGCGCCCGGCCCCGCAGACAGCCGGGTGCCCGAGCACCCGGAGGTCCCCGATGCCGACCGCAGCCGCACCCGCCCCGCACGCGACGCCGCCGCGCCTCGCGGCGTGCCGGACCGTCGACCGCGCCCGGCTGGTCGTGCTGGTGCCCGCGCACCACGAGCAGGCGGCGCTCCCGGGCGCGCTGCGCGCCCTGCGCCGCCAGACGGCGCGGCCCGCGGCCGTGACCGTGGTGGCGGACCGGTGCACCGACGCCACGCCGGAGGTCGCCCGCGCGTTCGGCGCCCGCGTCCTGCGCACCCGGGACAACGCCGACCGCAAGGCCGGCGCCCTCAACCAGGCCCTCGCCGCGCTCGCGGTCGCGCCGCCCGAGTACGTGCTGGTGCTGGACGCGGACACCCGCCTCGCGCCGACGTTCGTCGAGATCGCGCTCGCGCACCTCGACTCGGACCCCGCGCTGGGCGCGGTCAGCGGCATCTTCCACGGCGACGGGGCCCGCGGGGTGGTCGAGCTCTGCCAGGCGAACGAGTACACGCGGTACGCGTCGAAGATCCTCACGACGGGCCGGGTCGCGGTCGTCACCGGCACCGCGTCGATGTTCCGGTACCGGGCGCTGGCGGACGTCGCCGAGCACCGCGGCGACGCGCTGCCCGGCACCCGGGGCGACGTGTACGACCGGCGCGCGGTGACCGAGGACTCGGAGCTCACGCTCGCGCTGCGGACCCGCGGCTGGCGGCTCGTCGCCCCGGCCGCGTGCCGGTGCAGCACCGAGCTGATGCCGACGCTCCCGACGCTGCACCGGCAGCGGGTCCGCTGGTACGGCGGGATGCTCGACAACCTGCGCGCCTACGGGCTGACGCCGGTGACCGCCCGGTACCACCTGCAGCAGGCGGCCCTCACCCTCGGGACCCTGACGTGGTGGGCGATGCTGCTGATCATGCTCGGTGCCGCGGTCGCCGGCACGTTCGTGTGGCAGGGGTTCTGGCTCGCCCTGGGCGGCGTCTTCCTCGTCGAGCGGCTCGTCACGGTCTGGGACGGCGGCCCCCGGGCCCGGTGGCTCGGCGCGGCCGTCCTGCCGGAGCTCCTCTACGACACGGCGCTGCAGTGCGCCTACCTCCATGCCTGGGTGACCCACCTGCGCGGCAGGCAGCCGAGCTGGGGCCACCTCGCACCCGCGCGCGCCTGAGCGCGCGCCGAGCCGCGGCCCCGCGCCGCACGACACGAGAGGAGGAGGACCGTGTACCAGATCACCGGGCAGGGAGCGGGCGTGCTCGCCACCACGGGGCTGGCGCTCGCGACGGGCTGGGTCGCGGCGTGGACGCTGGCCGTCGCCGGCGTGGCCGTCTGGTCGGCCGCGCGCGTGCTGCGGCGGCGCGTGGCCGCCCGCGCCACGGCGCGCTGACCCGCGCGACGGGGTGCCGGTGGATGCCGGCACCCCGCCGCCGGGCGCGCCGCGGATCAGCCCCGCACGCGCGTCGCCCAGAACGCCACGGCCCCCGCGGCCGCCACGTTCAGCGAGTCCACGCCCCCGGCCATCGGGATCCGCACGGTCAGGTCGGCCGCGGCGATCGTCGCGGGCTTCAGCCCGTCGCCCTCGGCGCCCAGCACCAGTGCCAACCGCTCCGGCGGGTCCGCCTCCAGCGCGTCGAGGCTCACCGAGTCGTCCGACAGCGCGAGCGCGGCCGTGACGAAGCCCGCCCCCCGCAGCAGCTCGATCCCGCCCGGCCACGGGTCCACCCGGGTCCACGGCACCTGGAACACCGTGCCCATCGAGACCCGCACGGACCGCCGGTACAGCGGGTCCGCGCACCGCGGGGTCACCAGCACCGCGTCCACCCCGATGGCCGCGGCGGACCGGAACGCCGCCCCGACGTTGGTGTGGTCGACGACGTCCTCCAGGACCGCGACCCGGCGCGCCCCGGCGAGGACGTCCGCCACGGCCGGCAGCGGCGGCCGGTGCATCGCCGCGAGCGCCCCGCGGTGCACGTGGAAGCCGGTGATGGCCTCCAGGACCGGGGGCTCGGCGACGTACACCCGCACCGGCTCCCCCGCGGGGTCCCGGGTCTCCAGCATCGCCGTCAGGTCGGGCAGCCACCGCGGTGAGACCAGCACCGACCGGGGTCGGTGCCCCGCGGCGAGCGCCCGGCCCAGCACCGTGGAGCTCTCCGCGATGTAGAGGCCCTTCTCGGGCTCGTGCCGCGAGCGCAGCGCGACGTCGGTCAGGGAGACGTAGTCGGCGAGCCGCTCGTCGTCGGGGTCGGTCAGGTGGACGATGTCGAGCGCGGGCACGCCCGCCATCATCCCCCGGCGGCGCTCAGGCCAGGAACTCCAGCGCCGCGGCGACCAGGAGCCGGCGCCCGGCGGCGATGGTCGGCTCGTCGAGCGGCGCGAACTGGGCGGTGTGGTTGCCCGGGACGGCCGCCGAGAACCCGGACACGTAGCCGTCGGGGAACAGCGCGGGTTCCGCGCCGCCCCAGAACCAGAACGCGTAGGGCACGGGGTCGCCGTCGTAGCGCCCCTTCGGCAGCCCGTACTCGGAGAAGTCCTCGGAGCCCATCAGCGGCTCGGCGGTGCGCACGGCGCCCGCGGGCATGACGGCCTGCTGCGCCGCCATCACGCGGTCGACGACCTCGGCGGTGTTCACGGTCGCGGGCGGGTTCTCCCGCATGGTGATCGTCGGCGGCTCGGGGCAGCCCGCGGCCGCGGCCTCGGCGCCGACGATCCGCTCGACCGCCGCCACGGCGCGCGCCATCGACGCGTCCGACCGGGCGCGCAGGTTCACGGTGAAGGTGGCGGTGTCCGGGATGATGTTCGACTTCGTGCCGGCGTGGAACGTGCCGACGGTGACGACCAGCGGATCCTCGGGGGAGGTCTCGCGCGACGCGATCGCCTGCAGCCGGGTGACGGCGTACGCCGCGGTCAGGATCGGGTCCACGGTGACGAACGGGCGGGAGCCGTGCCCGCCGCGCCCGTGGATCGTCACGTCCAGGGTCGCCGCCGCGGCCATGAGCAGGCCGCGGGAGTGGTTGGCCACCCCGGCGGGCAGCGGGCCGACGTGCTGGCCGAGGGCGACGTCCGGCTTCGGGAACCGGGTGAACAGGCCGTCGGCGAGCATCGCGCTCGCGCCGGTCGCCGTCTCCTCCGCCGGCTGCCCGACCACCAGCAGCGTCCCGGACCAGGCGTCCCGCGCGCCGGCGAGGGTGTCGACCGCCGCGGCCAGGGCGGTCACGTGCATGTCGTGACCGCACGCGTGCATCGTGGGGACGGACTCGCCCGCCGGGTTCACGTCCGTGTGCCGGCTCTGGTACGCCAGCCCCGTCTCCTCCAGCACGGGCAGGCCGTCCATGTCGGCGCGGAGCATGACCACGGGGCCGTCGCCGTTGCGCAGCACGCCGACCACGCCGGTCCCGCCGACGCCCTCGGTGACCTCGAGCCCGGCGGCCCGCAGCTCGGCCGCGAGCGCCGCGGCGGTGCGGTGCTCCCTCCCGGACAGCTCGGGGTGCGCGTGCAGGTCCCGGTACAGGTCCCGCCAGTGCGCGTCGCGGGTGTCCGCGGCGTCCAGCACGCGGGCGGCGCGCGTGCGGTCGGCGGTCGGGGCGGTGTCCAGGGCCATGCGGCGGGGTCCCTTCGGGTGCGGTCGGCGGTCCCGCCGCACGCTACCCCGCGACGCGCCGGCCGGGCCGCCCGCGCCCGGCCCACCTGCACCGGCGCCGGTGCCCCCTTGCCCTCCGCACCCCCCGGGGGCCACGATCGGCCCATGCGGTACGGGGTCCTGGGGCCCGTGGAGCTCGTGACCGCGGAGGGGGCCGAACCTGTCCGCGGCGCGCGCCAGCGCGCTCTGCTCGCGGTGCTGCTCGCCCACCGGGGCGCGCTCGTCCCGCGCGAGCGGCTCATCGCCGCGCTGTGGCCGGCGGGACCCCCGCCGAGCTCCGAGCACACCCTGCACAGCCACGCGTCGCGGATCCGCGCGCTCGTGGGTGCCGACCTGCGCGCGGTTCCGGGCGGGTACCGCCTCGACCCGCAGGACCTCGACGCGGACCGCTTCGACCGCGCCGTCCGCGCCGTGACCCGCGGGGGTGCGGGCCGCGGGCGGCAGGACGGGCGGGACTCGCCCGCGCAGGCCGCGGAGGTGCTGGCCGAGGCGCTCGCCCTGTGGCGCGGCCCGGCGTTCGGGTCGGAGGCGGACCTGCCGGAGGTGCAGGCGGAGGCGGAGCGGCTCGAGACCGCCCGGCGCAGCGCGCACGAGGCGCTCGCCCGCGCGCTGGTCGAGTCGGACCCCGAGCGCGCCGCGGAGGCGGCGGAGCGGGCGCTCGACGGCGACCCGTACCGCGAGGGGGCGTGGGCCCTGCTCGTCCGGGCGCGCACCGCGGAGGGCCGCCCCGGCGAGGCGGTGCTGGCGTACCTGCGGGCGGCGGCGGCCCTCGACGAGATCGGGCTGCTGCCCTCGCAGGAGCTGCGCTCCGCCCACGCGGGGGCGCTGGCGGCGGGCCGGCCGCCGGTGCCCGTCGGCGCGAGCCCGGAGCAGCCCGCGGCCGTGCCCGCGGCCCGGTCGGGTCCCGGCGCGGCGAGCGCCGGGGCGTCCGGGCGCACCACCTCCGACGCACCGCCGGCGACCGCCGAGCCGGCCGCGAGCGCCCGCGACCGCCGCGCCCCCGCCGGTGAGCACCCTGTCTCT
>NZ_JAKRMS010000152.1 GCF_022346185.1 Cellulomonas sp. ACRRI
GGTGCCAGGGGTGGCGGGGGTTGTGGGAGTGGCGCTACGGGAAGGTTTGTGTAGTGCTGCTACCGTTACCCGGGTGACCAGCAGCGACACCGCGATTCCGCGGGACGGGCGCGCCGCCCGGGCCGCCGCCTCCCGGGCGCGGATCGCGGAGGCCGCCACCCGGTTGTTCCTCGGCGACGGGTACGGCCCGACGACGATCACCGCCGTCGGCCGGGCGGCGGGGCTCGGGGTGCAGACCGTCTACTACTCCTACCCGTCCAAGTCCGACATCCTCGTCGGCTGCCTCGACCACGCCGTCGACGGGGCCGACCGCCGGGACGCCGCGCCCGACCTCGCCGACCAGCCGTGGGTGCGTGCTGTCGTCGCCGAGCCGGACCCCGCCCGGCGGGTCTTCCTGCACGCCCGCGGCGCCGCCGAGCTGCTCGGCCGGGCCGCCGCGGTGCAGGACCTGGTGCGGGCGCACGCCGTCGGCGACCCGGTGCTGCACGCGGCGTGGGAGCGGGACGAGGCGCGGCGACGGGCGGTGCACCGGCTGCTCGTCGAGGCGTGCGACCGGGACGGGGTGCTCCGGCCCGGGCTCGACGTCGAGCGGGCGACCGACGTGGTGGCGCTCGTGCTCGGGCCCGAGACGTGGAACGCGCTCGTGCGGCGGGGCGGGTGGAGCGCCCTCGCGTGGGCGCGGTGGGCGCACCGGACGCTCCTGGCCGACCTCGTGCCGTCGCGCTGGGACCCCGAGGCGTAGGCGGACCGCACTCACGGGGCCGTCCTGCGAGGCCCCGGTGCACAGTGGCCACGAAGGGCCGGCGACGACGCGGGCCCACCCACTCGGGAGGCCGCCATGTGCCGATGGCTCGCGTACACGGGATCGCCGGTGACGCTGGACGAGCTGCTGTACAAGCCGGAGAACTCGCTCGTGATGCAGAGCCGGCACAGCCGGCTGGGCGTCGAGCCGATGAACGGCGACGGGTTCGGCGTCGGCTGGTACGACGACCACTCGCCGATCCCCGGGCTGTTCCGCAGCATCGAGCCGGCGTGGAGCGACCGGAACCTGCGCGAGCTGTCGCAGCACATCCGGTCCGGCATGGTCATCGCGCACATCCGCGCCACCACCGGGACCGCCGTGCAGCAGACCAACTGCCACCCGTTCCGGCACGGGCAGTGGCTGTTCGCGCACAACGGCGTGATCAACGGGTTCAGCACCCTCAAGCGCGACCTGCGCATGGCCGTGGACCCGACGCTCTACCCGCTGATCGAGGGCTCCACGGACTCGGAGACCCTGTTCTACCTGGCGCTGACGTTCGGGCTGACCGACGACCCGCCGGCCGCCGTCGCCGCGGCGGTGGGGCTGATCGAGGACGTGGCGCTGCGGCACGGCGTCGCGTTCCCGGTGCAGGGGACGTTCGCGACGACCGACGGGCAGCGCCTGTGGACGTTCCGGTACTCCTCCGAGGGCCGGTCGCGGTCGCTGTTCCGGAACCGGGACGTCGCCGTGCTGCGCGCGCAGTACCCGGACAACCCGGTCCTGCACGGGCTGTCCGACGACACCCGGATCGTCGTCTCGGAGCCGCTCGGCGA
Source organism: Cellulomonas sp. ACRRI (assembly GCF_022346185.1). GTDB lineage: Bacteria > Actinomycetota > Actinomycetes > Actinomycetales > Cellulomonadaceae > Cellulomonas. The sequence goes on from NZ_JAKRMS010000152.1 coordinate 1,576, forward strand.
TCTCAAGGGCGCCTGGCTCGAGGTCCCGGAGAGCACCTGCCTGGTCGTCGAGGACGGGCGCGAGGAGCTGGTGCCCTTCGCGCCCGTCCTGACCACCGCCTGACCCTCACCCCACCTTGCGCCGGTAGGCACGGACCGCCAGCGCGTACGCCAGCCCGAGGATCCCGACGAGCCACGCCAGCGCCACCCACAGGTCGGCCCCGACCGGCTCCCCGGCGAACAGCGCGCGGATCGAGTCCACCACGGCGGTGACCGGCTGGTGCTCGGCGAACCAGGCGACCGCCGTCGGCATCGAGTCCGTCGGGACGAACGCCGAGCTGATGAAGGGCAGGAAGATGAGCGGGTAGGAGAACGCGCTCGCCCCGTCGACGGTCTTCGCGGACAGCCCCGCGAGGACGGCGATCCAGGTCAGCGTCAGCGTGAACAGCACCAGGATCCCGGTGACCGCCAGCCACGCGAGGACGGACGCCCCCGTGCGGAACCCCATCAGCAGCGCGATGCCGACGACCAGCACCACGGACGTCAGGTTCGCCGCCATCGACGTCAGCACGTGCGCCCACAGGACGCTCGGCCGCGCGATCGGCATGGACTGGAACCGCTCGACGATCCCGCCCTGGAGGTCCAGGAACAGCCGGTACGCGGTGTACGCGACGCCCGACGCGATGGTGATGAGCAGGATGCCGGGCAGCAGGTAGTCGACGTACGACGCGGTGGACCCGCCGTGGATCGCGCCGCCGAACACGTAGACGAACAGGAGCATGAGGGCGACCGGTGTGACGGCGGTCGTGATGATGGTGTCGGGGCTGCGCAGGATGTGCCGCAGCGACCGGTCGGTGAGGGCGACGGTGTCGCCGACGACGTGGGCGGTGGCGGTGGCGCTCATCGCGGGTCCTTCCCGGCCGGCTGGTCGCCGGCACCGACGAGGGCGAGGAAGACGTCCTCGAGCGTGGGCTGCTTCTCGACGTACTCGACCCGCGCGGGCGGGAGCAGCTGCTTGAGCTCGGCGAGCGTGCCGTCCTGGATGATCGTCCCCTCGTGCAGGATGGCGATCCGGTCGGCGAGGCGCTCCGCCTCGTCCAGGTACTGCGTGGTGAGCAGGACGGTGGTACCGCCGGTGGCCAGCTCCTCGACGGTCCGCCACACCTCGTTGCGGGCCTGCGGGTCGAGCCCCGTGGTCGGCTCGTCGAGGAAGATCACCGGCGGGTCGCCGATCAGGCTCATGGCGATGTCCAGCCGGCGCCGCATGCCGCCGGAGTAGGTGGACGCCCGGCGCCCGCCCGCCTCGGTGAGCGCGAACCGGTCGAGCAGCCGGTCCGCCACCGCGCCCGGGTCGGGCAGGTGCCGGAGCCGGGCGACGAGCCGGAGGTTCTCCCGCCCGGTGAGCATCCCGTCGACGGCCGCGAACTGGCCGGTGAGGCTGATCGACTCCCGGACGTCGGCGGCCTGGCTCACGACGTCGAACCCGTGGACCGTCGCCGTGCCCGCGTCGGGCTTGAGCAGCGTCGACAGGATGCGGACGAGCGTCGTCTTGCCCGCGCCGTTGGAGCCGAGCAGGGCGACGATCGTCCCGGGGGCGACCTCGAGGTCGACGCCGCGCAGCACGCGCAGGTCGCCGAACGACTTCTCGACGCCGTGGACGGCGACGACCGGCCCGGGGGTGCCGGCGGCCCCGGCGGTCACCGGACGTCCCCTTCGGCCTCGTCGATCGCCTGCGTCAGGCGGGCGCGCTCCTTGTCGATCCACCGGTCGCCGATGTACGCCTGGGCGAACGTCTCGGCGAACTCGACCGGGTCGTCGCCCACGACGTCGCGCACCGGGGTCCCGTCGGTCGCCGCGCGCTCCCACAGGTCCGCGAGGTCGGTGAACATCGTGACCATCGTGTCGCCGTCCGTGACGCCGCCGGAGTACATGAGGTACCGGTGGGTGGCCTTCGCGGCGGCGCGGTACGGCTCCGGCAGCGCCTTGATCCGCGCCATGTCCTGCCGGTACTGCTTCTTCTGCTCGAGCGAGCCCGTCAGGGCCTCGATCCACTTCGCGACCATGTCAGTCGTCCCCTTCGATGCTGTCGGTGGTGCCGTGGGTGGTGCCGGAGTCGGTGCCGGCGGTGCGGAGGTGCTCGATCCGCCCCGCGAGGAACGCCCAGGTGGCCCAGAACTCGTCGAGCTGGGCGCGGCCCGCGGCGTTGAGCGTGTAGACCTTGCGCGGCGGGCCCTTCTCGGACGGCACCTTGGTGACGTCGACGAACCCGCGCTGCTCGATCCGGACCAGGAGCGCGTACACGGTGCCCTCCGCGAGATCGGCGAACCCCTCGTCGCGGAGCTGCGTGGTGATCTCGTAGCCGTACGCCGGGCGGGACGAGAGGATCGCGAGCACGATCCCCTCGAGCGTGCCCTTGAGCATCTCGGTCATCTGGCTGGCCATCGGAGGCCTCCTGTACTCGGTGTCGCTGACTACCGGTACAACGTAACGCTAGGTACCGGTACTTGGCAACACTGAATACCGGGAGATCCTGACCGGATCGGGCCAGGATGATCGGGTCGCGCGGCCCGGCGGCCCGCCAGGGTGGAGCACGGAAGGGAGCACCGTGATCGCCTCGCTCAACCGGCTCGTCGACCTCGTGGAGGACCACCTCGACGAGGACCTCGACGTCGCCCGCCTCGCCGCCGCCCTCGGCACCACCGAGTACCACCTGCGGCGCCTGTTCTCCTCGCTGGCCGGGATGCCGCTGTCGGAGTACGTGCGCCGCCGGCGGATGACGGTCGCGGCCGCGGAGGTCGTCGACGGCCGCGGTGACCTGCTCGGGATCGGCGTGCGGTACGGCTACGGGTCGGCCGAGGCCTTCGGCCGGGCGTTCCGCGCGGTGCACGGCGTCAGCCCGGGCCGGGCCCGGCGCGACGGCGGCCCCCTCCGGACCCAACCCCGCCTCAGGTTCCGCCTGACCGTCGAAGGAGCAGCACCCATGGACGTCCGACTCGTCACCCGGCCCGGCTTCCGCCTCGCGGGCCACGCCGCCCGCGTCCCGCTCGTGCACGAGGGGGTCAACCCCGCGATCCAGCAGCACGTCGCCTCGCTCCCGCCCGAGGAGCACGCGCGCCTGAAGGCGCTGGGCGACGCCGAGCCGGCCGGCCTGCTCGCCGTCAGCGCCGACCTCGACCCCGACCGGCGCGAGGGCTCGGAGCTCACCTACCTGCACGGCGTCGCCGTCTCGGACGAGGTGGAGGTCCCCGGCGACCTCGACGTCCTGCCGGTGACCCCCGGGTCGTGGGCGGTCTTCCGCGCCGCCGGGCCCTACCCGGAGACGCTGCAGTCCGTGTGGGCCGCGACGGCGACCGAGTGGTTCCCGTCGAACCCGTGGCGGCTGCGGCCGGGCCCGGAGGTCGTGGCGGTCCTCGACCGCGCCGACGACTTCAGCACCGCGACCGTCGAGCTCTGGCTGCCGGTCGAGCCCGCCTGACCTGCCGGCGGCGCGCCGCGGTCACCACTGGGAGCGCGCGTAGTCCTTGAGGAAGCAGCCGTACAGGTCCTCGCCGGCCTCGCCGCGCACGACGGGGTCGTAGACCCGCGCGGCGCCGTCGACCAGGTCGAGGGGGGCGTGGAAGCCCTCCTCGGCCAGGCGGACCTTGGTCGGGTGCGGGCGCTCGTCGGTGATCCACCCGGTGTCGACGGCCGTCATGAGGATGCCGTCGGCGACCATCTCGCCGGCGCTGGTCCGGGTCAGCATGTTGAGCGCGGCCTTGCTCATGTTCGTGTGCGGGTGGCCCGGGCCCTTGTACCCGCGGGCGAACACGCCCTCCATCGCCGACACGTTGACGATGTAGGTGCGCCGGGCGGGCGACGCGGCCAGGGCGGGCCGCAGCCGGCTGATCAGGATGAACGGCGCCGTCTGGTTGCAGAGCTGGACCTCGAGCAGCTCCATCGGGTCGACGTCCTCGACCGTCGCGACCCAGGAGTTCGTCTCGGCGACGTCCGGGATCAGCCCGCCGGCGTCGATCGACGTCCCGGCGACCAGCCGCTCCAGGCTCGCGGCCTCGGCCGTGAGCGACTGCGCGGTCAGCTCGTCCGCGGCGGCGCGCGCGGCCCGCTCGATCGCCAGCGCGGGGCTGGTCAGCTCGCTGACCGACCCGGCGAGCGCGCGCGGGTGCGCGTCGCTGGTGCGGCCGAAGGTCGTGATCATGCGCGCGTCCTCGGCCGCCAGCGGGGCGTCCTCGGCCTCGGCGATCCGCGCGTACGCCCCCGGCGACCGGCGGACGGTCTGGGCGGCGTTGTTGATGAGGATGTCGAGCGGCCCCTGCGCGGCGACGTGGTCGGCGAGCGACACCACCTGCGCCGGGTCGCGCAGGTCGATCCCCACGACGTGCAGCCGGTCGATCCACTCGGCGGAGTCGTCCATCGCCCGGAACCGGCGGACCGCGTCCTGCGGGAACCGCGTCGTGATGGTCAGGTCGGCGCCGTCGCGGAGCAGCCGCAGCGCGATGTACATGCCGATCTTGGCGCGGCCGCCGGTGAGCAGCGCGCGGCGGCCCGTGAGGTCGGTGCGGGCGTCGCGCTTGGCGTGGTGCAGCGCCGCGCAGTCCGGGCACAGCTGGTGGTAGAACGCGTCGACGACCGTGTAGTCCTGCTTGCAGACGTAGCAGGGGCGCGCGCGGAGGAGCGTCCCCGCGATCGCGCCGGTCGCCGACGACGTGATCGGGATGCCGGCCGTCTCGTCGTCGATGCGACCCGGGCTGCCGGTCGCGGTCGCGGCGACGACGGCGGCGTCGGCCTCGGCGATGAGCCGGCGCTTCTCGCCGCGGCGGTGCTTCTTGGCGGCCTTGAACATCGCGGACGCGGCGCGGCGGGCGGCGGCGTGCTGCGGGTGCGTCTGCGGCAGGGCGGCGACCTGGTCGGCGACGCGCAGGAAGGTGGCGAACGCGGCGGGGTCGACGCCCGGGGGCACGTCGGCCGCCGGGTCGAGGTCCGTGCCGGTCGCGAGGTCGCGGTCCTCGTCGCCGAGCTCGTCCGGGTGCTGCGCGGGCGTGGTCGTCTGCGCGCTCATGCGCCGTCCGTCCTGGGTGGGGAGAAGGGCGCCGCGGTCGCGCGGGGCCCGGAGGATCCTACGGCGCGGACCCGCGGGAGCCCACGGTGCGTCTGGTCACACCGGGCCGCCCGGCGCGGCCGGCTCCGCGGGGCGCAGGTCGCGCAGGATCGTCGCGTGCCGGACGAGGAACGCCCGCTCGTCGAGCTTCTTGCGCCGGAGCCAGCCGGTGACCTCGTCGTTGTGCTTGCTCGCGTTGCAGGACGCGCACGCCGGCACGACGTTCTCGAGCGTGTAGCGGCCGCCGCGGGAGATCGGCAGGACGCAGTCGCGCTGGAGCGCCGGCCCGGGGGCCCCGCAGTACGCGCACGCGCCGCCCCACGCGGCGACGAGGTCCGCCCAGTCGGTCGCGGTCAGGTCGTTGTCGGCGAGCGCGACCCGGCGCCGCCGGCGCTTCGCGTAGCGCGCGCGGGTCGACGGCGACGCCCCGGACGAGACCTTGCGACGGCGGACCACGCCGCGACGCTACCGCCCCGCCACCCCGGGCGGTTCGTCCCGCGCGGGCGACGGGGGGACACTGGGGGCAGCATCCGCCGTCACCACCGAGGAGTACCACCGTGCCGCAGGGAACCGTCCGCTGGTTCGACACCGAGCGAGGGTTCGGCTTCATCGCGCTCGGCGACGACGCCGAGGACCTGTTCGTCCACGCGTCCGAGATCGTCGGCCAGGACGGCCCGGCGTCGCTCCGCGAGGGCCAGGCCGTCGAGTTCGAGATCGGCGAGAGCGACCGCGGCCCCCAGGCCCGCGGGGTCCGGGTCACCGGTGACGTCGGTGCCGACACCGCCCAGGGCGTGCTCGGCACGGTCAACTGGTACGAGCCGGCCAAGGGCTACGGCTTCCTCACGCCCGGCGACGGCCGGGGCGAGATCTTCGTGCACAGCTCGGCGATCGTCGGCGGCGGCGTCCTCACCGACGGCCAGCCGGTCGCGTTCCTGGTCGTCGAGGGGGAGAAGGGCCCGCAGGCCGACCACGTCCTCCCGCTGTCCGCTGCCTCCGTGGCGGGCGCCGGCCAGCCGGCTGCGCGGGACGACGGCGCCGACGGCACCGTGACCTGGTACGACGCGGGCAAGGGCTTCGGCTTCATCACGCCGGACTCCGGTGACCAGGACGTGTTCGTGCACGCCCGGTCGCTCTCCGGGGACATCGGCGAGCTGGTCGAGGGCGACCGGGTGAGCTACCGGGCCTCCGAGGGCGAGAAGGGCCTCCAGGCCCAGGGCGTCCGGCTGGTCGGCGGTGGGTCGCGAGGTGGCCGCGGCGGGTCGGACCGCCGCGACGCCGGCCGGGGCCCGGCGCCGTCCCGCGCCCCGCAGCGCGGCGGCCAGGGCGTCGTCGCGCGCTACGACGCGGACCGGGGCTTCGGCTTCATCACGCCCGACGACGGCGGCCCGGACCTGTTCGTGCACGTCTCGGTCCTCCAGCGCGAGGAGGCGCTCTTCGAGGGCGACCGCGTCCGGTACCAGGTCCGCCAGAGCGACCGCGGCCCGCAGGCGGACCGCGTCGAGCTGATCTGACCGACGACGGCCGGCCCGGGGCACCGCCGCCCCGGCCGGCCGGTCCGGCATGCTGGCGGCCGTGGACACGTACCTGCGCACCGAGCGCGTGACGCTGAGGCCGTTCGGCCCGGCCGACGCCGGCCTGCTCGTCGAGCTCGACAGCGACCCCGCGGTGATGCGCTACCTCTCCGGTGGCGAGCCGACCGCGCCGGAGCTGGTCCGCGAGCGCGACCTCCCGAGCGTCCTCGCCGGCTACGACCGGTGGGCCGGCAGGTTCGGCCTGTTCGCCGCGTACGAGACGGCGGGCGGGGCGTTCCTCGGGTGGTTCTGCCTGCGCCCCGAGCGCGACGGCCCGCTGGACGAGGTCGAGCTCGGCTACCGGCTGCGCCGCGCGGCCTGGGGTCGGGGCTACGCGACGGAGGTGTCGTCCGCCCTGCTCGCCAAGGCGTTCACCGACCTCGACGTGCGCGTCGTCTGGGGCGCGACGATGGCGCTGAACCGCCCGTCGCAGCGCGTCATGGAGAAGGCAGGGATGACGGTGGCGCAGACGC
>NZ_JAKRMS010000153.1 GCF_022346185.1 Cellulomonas sp. ACRRI
CCCCTGACACCCCACCTGGAGCACCCCATGACCGCCCTCACCACCGCCCTCCGTCGCCGGCTGCGCGGCCCGATCGCCCTCGGCGCCGGCGCCGTCGCCGCGACCCTGCTGCTCGCCGGCTGCGTGGCCGGCGAGGGCGAGACCGCCCAGGCGGACGCCCCGGACGACGGCGCCACCGCCGCCGAGAGCTGGAGCGCCGACACCCTGACGATCGACTTCGCCACCTACAACCCGCTGAGCCTGGTCATCAAGGACCAGGGCTGGCTGGAGGAGACGCTCGGCGACGACGTCGACGTCGAGTGGGTGCAGTCCGCGGGGTCGAACAAGGCCAACGAGGCGCTGCGCGCCGGCGCGATCGACGTCGGCTCCACGGCGGGCTCGGCGGCGCTGCTCGCCCGGTCCAACGGCTCGCCGATCCGGACCATCGACATCTACGGCCAGCCGGAGTGGGCGGCGCTCGTCGTCCCGGCGGGGTCGGACATCACCGAGGTCGCCGACCTGGCCGGCCGCTCGGTCGCCGCGACCAAGGGCACCGACCCGTACTTCTTCCTGCTGCAGTCCCTGGAGGAGGCGGGCGTCGACCCGGCGGACGTCGAGGTGCAGAACCTGCAGCACGCCGACGGCAAGGCGGCGCTGGAGAACGGCTCGGTCGACGCGTGGTCGGGCCTGGACCCGCTGATGGCCGCCAGCGAGGCCGAGGCCGGCTCGACGCTGCTGTACCGGAACGTCGACTTCAACACCTACGGGTTCCTCAACGCGACGCAGGACTTCCTGGACGCGAGCCCGGACCTGGCGCAGGTCGTCGTGGACGCCTACGAGAAGGCGCGCGCCTGGGCGCAGGAGAACCCGGACGAGGTCGTGAACATCCTCGCCGAGGTCGCCGGCATCGACCCGGCCGTCGCCGAGACCGTCATCACCGAGCGCACCACGCTCGACATCGACCCGGTCCCCGGCCAGGCGCAGCGCGACGTGCTCGAGGTGGTCGGCCCGATCTTCGTCGAGTCCGGCGACGTGTCGAGCCAGGACCTGGTGGACGCCGCCCTGGACGAGCTGTTCGAGCCGACCTACGCGGAGAACGCCGACCCGAGCAGCATCGCCGGCTGACCCCGTGCCGGGCCGGCGTCCGCGCGACGCCGGCCCGGGCCACGGCACCACCGACCACCCCCGACGGAAGAGCCCGCCATGACCAACGCCCCCGTGGTGACCGCCGCCGGCACCAGCGCGCCGGTGACGGACGCCCGCGGCCGCGCGCTGCCCGGGCTGAACCCGTTCAGCCTCGGCCTCCCCGCCCGGCCCGGCGCCGGCCCGCTCGCGCGGCGGCCCGTCCGCATCGCGCTCGGCCTGGTCGTCCCCGCGATCCTGCTCGTCACCTGGCAGGTCGTCACGACGTCCGGCCTGGTCGCGCCGTACCAGCTGCCGAGCCCGGCCTCGGTGTGGACGGCCGCGGTCGACCTCGCGGAGCGCGGCCTGCTCGGCCAGTACGTGGCGATCTCGACGCAGCGCGTGGTCCTCGGGTTCCTGATCGGCGCGGCGCTCGGCCTCGCGGTCGGGTCCGTCGTCGGCCTGTCCCGGCTGGCGGGCGCCCTGCTGGAGCCGGTGCTCGGCGCGATCCGCGCGGTGCCGTCGCTGGCGTGGGTGCCGCTGCTGATCCTGTGGATGAAGATCGGCGAGGAGTCCAAGCTGACCCTCATCGCGATCGGGGCGTTCTTCCCCGTCTACACGACCGTCGTCGCCGCGCTGCGGCACGTCGACGCGCACCTGGTCGAGGCCGGGCGCGCGTACGGGCTGCGCGGCGCACGGCTGCTGGGCGCGGTGCAGCTGCCCGCGGCCGTCCCCTCCGTGGTGGCGGGCCTGCGGCTCGCCCTCGCGCAGTCCTGGCTGTTCCTGGTGGCCGCCGAGCTCATCGCGTCGTCGATGGGCCTCGGCTTCCTCCTCATGGACTCCGGCAACAACGGCCGCGTCGACCGGATGATCCTCGCGATCGTCCTGCTGGCGCTGCTGGGCAAGCTGACCGACGCGCTGATCGGCCTGGCCGAGAAGTCGCTGCTGAGAAGGTGGGCATGACGAGCACGACGAGCGCGACCATCGCCGCGCTGCAGACCGAGACCCGCGCGTACCCGGCCCCGGCCGGCGACTGGAACGTGGGACCGGAGGAGGCGGCCCGGCTGCGGGCCCGCGCCGACGCCGACCACGTGGGCTTCTGGGAGGACGCCGCGCGCCGCCTCGAGTGGGCCGAGCCGTGGCACACCGCGCACACCTGGTCCCCCGCGGTCGAGGGCCCGGACGGCGACCTCACCGTGCCCGAGGCGCAGTGGTTCGTCGGCGGCAGGCTGAACGCCGCGGTGAACTGCGTCGACCGGCACGTGGCCGCCGGCCGCGGCGACAAGGTCGCGATCCACGCCGAGGGCGAGCGCGGCGACCGCCGGTCGATCACGTACGCCGACCTGCAGCGCGAGGTGTCCCGGGCGGCGAACGCGCTGACCGACCTCGGCATCGGCCCCGGCGACCGGGTGGTCGTCTACCTGCCGGTGATCGCCGAGACGATCGTCGTCACGCTGGCCATCGCGCGGATCGGCGCGGTGCACTCGCTCGTGTTCGGCGGGTTCTCCGCGGAGGCCGTGCGGTTCCGGGTGCAGGACACCGGCGCGAAGCTGCTCGTCACGTCCGACGGCCAGTTCCGCCGCGGGCAGGCCGTCGAGGTGAAGTCCGCCGCCGACGCCGCGGTCGAGGGGCTGGACCACGTCGAGCACGTCCTCGTCGTCCGGCGCACCGGGCAGGACGTCGCGTGGACCGAGGGGCGGGACGTCTGGTGGCACGACGTCGTGGAGACCGCCTCGGACGAGCACGAGGCGCAGGCCTTCGACGCCGAGCACCCGCTGTTCATCATCTACACCTCGGGCACCACCGGGAAGCCGAAGGGCCTGGTGCACACCACCGGCGGCTACCTGACGCACGCGTCGTGGACGCACTGGGCGGTGTTCGACGCCAAGCCGGACGACGTGCACTGGTGCACCGCGGACCTGGCCTGGGTCACCGCGCACACCTACGAGATCTACGGGCCGCTCAGCAACGGGCTGACCCAGGTGATCTACGAGGGCACGCCGGACACCCCGCACCGCGAGCGCCACCTGGAGGTCATCGAGCGGTACGGGGTCACCGTCTACTACACGGCGCCGACGCTGATCCGGACGTTCATGACCTGGTTCCCCGAGGGCCTGCCCGACGGGTACGACCTGTCGACGGTCCGGCTGCTCGGCACGGTCGGCGAGGCCATCAACCCCGAGGCGTGGGTGTGGTTCCGGGAGCAGTTCGGCGCCGGCCGCGCGCCCGTGGTCGACACGTGGTGGCAGTCCGAGACGGGCGCGGCGGTCATCGCCCCGCTGCCCGGCGTCACGACGCTCAAGCCCGGCTCGGCCACCCGCGCACTGCCCGGGTTCTCGGCGAAGGTCGTCGACGACGTGGGCGCCGAGGTGCCGCGCGGGTCCGGCGGCTACCTGGTGCTCGACCGCACCTGGCCGGGCATGGCCCGGACCGTCTGGGGCGACCCGGCGCGGTTCCGCGACTCCTACTGGCGGCCGTTCGCCGCGCACGGCTACTTCCTGGCCGGCGACGGCGCGTCCTGGGACGCCGACGGCGACGTGTGGCTGCTCGGCCGGGTCGACGACGTCGTGAACGTGGCGGGGCACCGGCTGTCGACGATCGAGATCGAGTCGGCGCTCGTGGCGCACCCGGCGGTCGGCGAGGCCGGCGTCGCCGGCGTGGTGGACGCCGTCGGCGGGCAGGCGGTGGCGGCGTTCGTCGTCCCGGCCGTCGCCCCCGGCCCGGTCGAGGACCTGGCCGCCTGGCGGGCCGCCGCCGCGGCGCTGCGTGAGGACCTGCGGGCCCAGGTGCAGCGCGAGATCGGCCCGGTCGCCAAGCCGAAGCACGTCGTCCTCGTCCCCGAGGTCCCCAAGACCCGGTCCGGCAAGATCATGCGGCGGCTGCTGGCCGAGCTGCACGACGGCCGGCCGCTGGGCGACGTCACCTCCCTGCAGAACCCCTGGGCCGTGGACCAGGTCGCCGCGCTGCTGCGCGCCGACGCTAGCCTCGCCCTGACCCCCGAGGCCGAGGAGGCCACCGCCCGATGAGCTCCGAGCACCGCTTCGGCTTCCGCACCCGCGCCCTGCACGCCGGGGCGATCCCCGACGCCGCGACCGGCGCCCGTGCCGTGCCGATCTACCAGACGACGTCGTTCGTGTTCAGCGACACCACCGACGCTGCGAACCTGTTCGCGCTGCAGAAGTACGGCAACATCTACTCCCGGCTCGGCAACCCGACGGTCGCCGCGTTCGAGGAGCGGATCGCGTCGCTCGAGGGCGGCATCGGCGCCGTCGCCACCGCGTCCGGCATGGCGGCGGAGTTCATCACGTTCGCCGCTCTGGTCGGCGCCGGGGACCACATCGTCGCCTCCGCGCAGCTGTACGGCGGCACCGTGACCCAGCTCGACGTGACCCTGCGCCGGTTCGGCGTCGAGACCACGTTCGTCGCGGGCACCGACCCGGCCGACTACGCCGCGGCGATCCGCCCCGAGACGAAGGCCGTCTACACCGAGGTCGTCGCCAACCCGTCGGGCGAGGTCGCCGACCTGGCGGGGCTGGCCGAGGTCGCGCACGCCGCGGGCGTCCCGCTCGTCGTCGACGCCACGCTCTCGACCCCGTACCTGGTGCGGCCGATCGAGCACGGCGCCGACATCGTCATCCACTCGGCCACCAAGTTCCTCGGCGGGCACGGCACCACGCTAGGCGGCGTGGTCGTCGAGTCGGGCCGGTTCAACTGGGGCAACGGCAAGTTCCCGCAGATGACCGAGCCCGTGCCGTCGTACAACGACGTGAAGTGGTGGGAGAACTTCGGCGAGTACGGGTTCCTCACCAAGCTCCGCTCCGAGCAGCTGCGGGACATCGGCCCGTCGCTGTCCGCGCAGTCGGCGTTCCAGCTGCTGCAGGGCGTGGAGACGCTCCCCCAGCGGCTCGACGCGCACCTCGCCAACGCCCGGGCCGTCGCCGAGTGGCTGGAGGCGGACCCGCGGGTCACGTCGGTGCAGTGGGCCGGGCTGCCGTCGCACCCGCACCACGAGCGCGCGCAGCGCTACCTGCCGCTCGGCCCCGGGTCGGTGTTCGCGTTCCGGCTCGCCGCCACCGCGGACCGCGACGGCCGCGAGGTCGGGCGCCGGTTCATCGAGCACCTGCAGCTCGCGAGCCACCTGGCCAACGTCGGCGACGCGCGCACGCTCGTCATCCACCCCGCGTCGACCACGCACCAGCAGCTGTCCGCGGAGCAGCTCGCCACGGCGGGCGTCCCCGAGGACCTGGTGCGGATCAGCGTCGGGCTGGAGGACCCGGAGGACATCCTCTGGGACCTCGACCAGGCGCTGACGGCCGCGACGGCACCGCGCGAGGCGTCGTACGGCGGGACCGACGGGGCCGCAGCCGCGACCGCCCGGCCCGCCGTCCCGGCCGCCACCGCGGTCGGCGCCGCGGTCACCGGCGTCGGCGGCATCGCCGGCGGCGCGTCCTGCTCTGTCCCGGAGGCGAACTGATGACCACGACCCCCGAGCGCACCTGGCAGGGCCCGAGCGCCCCCGACCGCCTGGCGCTGCTGCGCCGCACCCGGTCGATCGCGATCGTCGGCGCGTCCAACAACCCGGCGCGCGCGTCGTACTTCGTCACGACGTACCTGCTGTCCAGCACGCCGTACGACGTCTACCTGGTGAACCCCCGCGAGACGTCGATCCTCGGGCAGCCGGTGTACCCGTCGCTCGACGCGCTGCCGGTCGTCCCGGACCTGGTGGACGTGTTCCGGCGGCACGACGACCTGCCCACGGTGCTCGACGAGACGCTCGCGGTCGGCGCGAAGGCCCTGTGGCTGCAGCTCGGCTCGTGGCACGAGGAGGTCGCGGCGCGCGGCGAGGCCGCCGGCCTGACGGTCGTGATGGACCGCTGCGTCAAGATCGAGCACGCCCGCTTCCACGGCGGCCTCCACCTCGCGGGCTTCGACACGGGCGTGATCAGCAGCAAGCGCGCCCTCGCGTAGAACCCCTCCGCCGAGATGGCAACTCTCGGCTGTGCGCGGGCGGCCCGCCGCAGCCGAGAGTTGCCATCTCGGCGTCATGCCGGCGCGAGGCGGGCGCGGGCGGGCGGCAGCGCGACGCGCCCGCGCGGCGTCAGCGCGCGTCGGCGAGGAGGGCCTGCTCGCCCACCGCGGCGTCGGCCGGGCGGCCCGTGGCCAGGGGCAGGATGATCGTGTCGATGAGCCGCTCGGCGAACTCGGCGTCCATCGGCCGGTGCGCCACCACCTTGCGGTAGTGCACCATCGCCGGGGCGACCGCCGCGACCATGTCGAGGTCGACGCCCGGCGCGGTCTCCCCACGCAGCCGCGCGCGCTCGAGGACCTCGCGCGCGAGCCGGACCCGGCCAGCCACGAACTGCTCGTGGAACACCGCGCGCACCTCGGGCTCCTCGCGGACCGCCGTGAGCAGGCCGGTCATCAGGTCGTCGCTCTTCATCCGGGTCGCCCGCACGAAGATGCTCAGCAGGTCGTCGCGGATCGACCCGGTGTCGGGGACCTCGTCGATCGTCATCTGCTTCGCGCACAGCAGGCAGTCGACCGTGAGCTGCACCTTGGAGGGCCACCGGCGGTAGACGGTCGACTTGCCCGCCCCGGCGCGCTCGGCGACCGCGTCCATGGTCATGCCGTCGTAGCCGCGCTCGATCAGCAGCTCGCGGGCCGCGGCGAGGATGACCTCGTCCTTGGACTCGTCACGCCGTCGGCCGGGTCGGCGGGCGGCGGCGGTCCCGCCCGCGGGCGCGCCCACGGCCGCGACGTCCTCGCGCGCGGCCATCCGGGCTCCTCTCGACGTCGCCATCATGCCCGCCCCGCGCCGCGGAAACAAATCGAGACTCGGGGGTTTCGAAACTGACCGGTCCTGGTTTACGGTCGTGCCATCCCCCCACACCGTCGTCCTGACCGGAGCACCCGTATGTCCTCGTCCGCCGCACCCACGCCGCCCCCCGGGCGCCGCTGGCTCGTCCTCGCCACCGTCGCGCTGGCGCAGCTGATGGTCGTCCTCGACGCGACCATCGTGAACATCGCCATGCCCTCCGCCCAGGCGGAGCTCGGCTTCAGCGACAACGACCGGCAGTGGATCGTCACCGCCTACGCCCTCGCGTTCGGCAGCCTGCTGCTGCTCGGCGGCCGGCTGTCCGACATGTTCGGCCGTCGGCGCATGTTCCTCATCGGCCTGGTCGGCTTCGCCGTGTCCTCGGCCCTCGGCGGCGCCGCCGGCACGTTCGAGCTGCTGGTCGCGGCCCGCGCCCTGCAGGGTGTCTTCGGCGCCGTGCTCGCCCCCGCGGCGCTGTCCGTGCTGACCACCACGTTCACCGTGCCGAAGGAGCGCGCCCGCGCGTTCGGCATCTTCGGCGCCATCGCCGGCATGGGCGGCGCCATCGGCCTGCTGCTCGGCGGCTACCTCACCGAGAACTTCAACTGGCGCTGGAACCTCTACGTCAACGTCGTGATCGCGGCGGTCGCCCTGGTCGCGGGCGCCGTCCTGCTCCCCCGCGCCGGCGGGGCGGCCGGGCACCGGCTCGACGTCCCGGGCGTCCTGCTGGGCTCCGCGGGGCTGTTCGCCCTCGTGTTCGGCTTCTCGCAGGCCGAGCCGCAGGGCTGGGACTCGCCGCTGACCTGGGGCCCCCTCGCCGCGAGCGTCGTGCTGCTCGTCGCGTTCGTCATCCGGCAGCGCACCGCCGCCAACGCGGTGCTGCCGCTGGACGTCGTGCTGGACCGGGACCGCGGCGCCTCGTTCCTCGCGATCCTGGTCGCGGGGTCGGGCATGTTCGGCGTGTTCCTGTTCCTCACGTACTACCTGCAGTCGACGCTCGGGTACACGCCGATGCGGACCGGCGTCGCGTTCTTGCCGATGGTGCTGTCGATCATCGTCACCGCGCAGATCCAGTCGAACCTGCTCATCCCCCGGTTCGGGCCCAAGGTGCTCGTGCCGATCGGCATGCTGCTCGCCGCGACCGCCATGCTGACCTTCACCCGCCTCGAGGTGGACAGCACCTACGCCGCGCACGTGCTGCCCGGGCTGATCCTCATGGGCATGGGGATGGCGTCGATCATGCCCGCGTCGTTCCAGCTGGCCACGCTCGGCGTCGCCCCGCGGCTCGCCGGCGCCGCGTCGGCCCTGGTGTCGACGAGCCAGCAGGTCGGCGGCGCGATCGGCACGGCGCTGCTGAACACGCTCGCCGCGACCGCCGCGACCGCGTACCTCGCGGACCACGCCCCGGTGACCCCCGAGGTGGCGGCCCAGGCCGCGCTGCACAGCTTCGACACCGCGTACGCGTGGTCGGCGGCGATCTTCGCCGGCGGCGCCGTCATGGCGGCCCTGGTGTTCCGCACCCGCTCCGACCGCGCGGCCCGCGCGGCGGCGGCCCCGGCGGCCGCCGGCGCGCAGGCGGAGGCCCCGGCCAACCCGGCCGCGGTCCCCGCGCACTGAGCCCGCC
>NZ_JAKRMS010000154.1 GCF_022346185.1 Cellulomonas sp. ACRRI
CCCCCCGCACATCCCCCGCACGCCCGAGACGAGGATCCATCCGTGAAGGCACTCGCCGCCCGCAGGCACCACCGGTCAGCGCCGGTGGTGCTGCTCCTGCTGGCGCTGCTGCTCACCGGAGCGGTGTACGCGATCGCCCAGCCCGCCAGCGCCGACGCGGCGCAGGCTGCGGCGAGCGAGAGCGACATCGCCACCGGTCAGAAGCTGTTCCAGGCCAACTGCGCCACCTGCCACGGCGTCAACGCCGAAGGCCGTGAGGCGGTCGACGGCGGTGCCGGAGGCCCCTCCCTGATCGGCGTGGGCGCCGCCGCCGTCGACTTCCAGGTCGGCACCGGTCGCATGCCCGCGCAGATGAACGGCGCGCAGATCCAGGCCAAGCCGGTCCAGTTCGACGACGAGGACATCGCCCAGCTCGCGGCCTACGTCGCCTCGCTCGGCGCCGGCCCCGCGATCCCGACGGCCGACCAGGTCGACCCCGCCAAGGGCGACGCGGCCAACGGCATGGCCCTGTTCCGCACGAACTGCGCCATGTGCCACAACGCGGTCGGCGCCGGCGGTGCGCTGTCCCAGGGCAAGTGGGCGCCCGCGCTCACCGACACCACGCCCACCCACATCTACGAGGCGATGCTGACCGGCCCGCAGTCGATGCCGGTGTTCAACGACGCCAACATCACCCCGGACGAGAAGCGCGACATCATCGCCTACCTCGACGAGCAGCGCGACGGGTCCCCCGGCGGCCTCTCGCTCGGGTCGCTCGGCCCCGTCAGCGAGGGCCTGTGGGCCTGGGTGGTCGGCATCGGCCTGCTGATCGGCGCCTCGGTCTGGATCGGAGCCAAGTCCTCGTGAGCACGCACCACGACCCCTCGACCGACGTCACGACGCACGGCGACGGTCCCCTGCCCGAGCGGTTCGAGGACCCGGGCCTGCACGAGCACCGCGCCCGGGTCGGCGACACCGACCCGAAGGCGCAGAAGCGCGCCGAGCGGCAGGTCGTCGTCCTGTTCACGATCTCGATCCTCGGCACCATCGGCGCGATCGTCGCGTACGCCCTGGTCCCCCCGGGCGAGACCGTCGGCACCATGCGGCTGTCGAACCTCCTGCTCGGCCTCGGCCTGTTCCTCGGTCTGGCGGGCATCGGCCTCGCCGCCGTGCACTGGGCCAAGTCGCTCATGAACGACCACGAGCGCGCCGAGGACCGGCACCCGACCGCCTCCTCCGAGCCGGTGCGGGTCAAGGCCGTCGAGGCGCTGCGCGAGGGCGTGAAGGACTCCTCCATCGGGCGCCGCGGCGTGCTCAAGGGCGCCATGGTGACCTCGCTCGCGCTGTTCCCGCTGGCGATCGCCGTGCCGCTGGTCGGCAACCTCGGCGGCAACTGGGACGTCTCCGTCTCCAAGCGCACGCTGTGGCGCCGGGGCACCCGGCTGACGATCGACCCCTCGGGCCGCCCGATCAAGGCGTCCGACGTCACGATCGGCTCCGCGTTCCACGTCATCCCCGAGGGGCTCGAGGAGTCGGAGCACCCGCTGGACGAGAAGGCCAAGGCCGTCGTCCTCATGGTCCGCATGGACCCGCGCGACCTGAAGTCCGAGCAGGGCGAGGGCTGGAGCTACGACGGCATCGTCGCGTTCTCCAAGATCTGCACCCACGTCGGGTGCCCCGTCGCCCTCTACGAGCAGCAGACGCACCACATCCTGTGCCCGTGCCACCAGTCCACCTTCGACGCCGCCGACGGCGCCAAGGTGGTCTTCGGCCCCGCGCACCGCCCGCTGCCCCAGCTGCCGATCACCGTCGACGACGAGGGCTACCTCGTCGCGCAGGACGGCTTCAACGAACCCATCGGCCCGTCCTTCTGGGAGCGCCTCACGTGAGCACCGTCGACTCCCCCCCGGCACCCCCCACGCGGGGTGCTCGCGCGGCGGCAGGGGCCGCCGACTACCTGGACCAGCGCACCGGCATCGGGAACGCGGTCAAGGAGTTCGCGCGCAAGATCTTCCCCGACCACTGGTCGTTCCTGCTCGGCGAGATCGCGCTCTACTCGTTCGTGGTCCTGCTGATCTCGGGCACCTTCCTCACGATGTTCTTCGTGCCCTCGATGACCGAGGTGCACTACCACGGCCCCTGGGCCGCGATGGACGGCGTGCAGATGTCCGAGGCGTTCGCCTCGACGCTGCGCCTGTCGTTCGAGGTCCGCGGCGGCCTGCTCATGCGGCAGATCCACCACTGGGCCGCGCTGATCTTCATGGCGTCGATCGTGACGCACATGATGCGCGTGTTCTTCACCGGCGCGTTCCGCAAGCCGCGCGAGCTCAACTGGCTGGTCGGCTTCACGCTGATGATCCTGGGCCTGCTCGCCGGCTTCTCCGGCTACTCGCTCCCCGACGACGTGCTGTCCGGCAACGGCCTGCGCATCGCGGACGGCGTGGCCCGGGCCATCCCGATCCTGGGCTCGTACATCTCGTTCGCGCTGTTCGGCGGCGAGTTCCCGGGCACGGAGCTGATCCCCCGCCTGTTCACGGTGCACATCCTGCTGATCCCGGCGCTGATCCTCGCGCTCATCGGCCTGCACCTGCTGATGGTCGTGCTGCACAAGCACACCCAGTACCCGGGCTCGGGCCGGACCGACAAGAACGTCGTCGGCTACCCGCTGTTCCCCGTGTACGTGGCCAAGGCCGGCGGCTTCTTCTTCGTGGTGTTCGCGGTCATCGCGCTGATGGCGGCCACGATGACGATCAACCCCGTGTGGAACTACGGCCCGTTCGACCCGGGCGTCGTGTCCGCGGGCGCGCAGCCGGACTGGTACATGCTGTTCCTCGAGGGCGGCCTGCGCCTGATGCCGGGCTGGGAGTTCGTCATCGGCCAGTACACGGTCTCGATGAACATCCTGATCCCGGGCGTGGTCATCCCCGGCCTGCTGTTCACGGTGCTCGCGCTGTGGCCGTTCATCGAGGCGTTCGCCACCGGCGACACCCGTGAGCACCACGTGCTCGACCGCCCGCGCAACGCGCCGTTCCGCACCGCGTTCGGCGTCGCGTTCCTCACGGCGTTCTTCATCCTGGTCCTGGCCGGGTCGAACGACCTCATCGCGACGCACTTCCACCTGTCGATCAACGACATCACGTGGACGTTCCGGGTGCTGTTCTTCGTGGCCCCGCCGCTCGCGTTCTGGATCACCAAGCGGATCTGCCTGTCGCTGCAGCGCAAGGACCGCGAGCTGGTCCTGCACGGCCACGAGACCGGCCGCATCGTCCGGTTCGCGTCCGGCGAGTACATCGAGGTGCACAAGCCCCTCGACGCGCACGAGCGGTGGCTGCGGGTGCAGCACGAGCCGCGCCGCCCGCTCGAGATCGAGCCGGCCGAGGACTCGCGCGGCGTCCGCCGCAAGGGGTACCGGATCGACGCGGCCCGGCGCCGGCTCTCGAGGGTCTTCTACGAGGACCGGGTCGAGCCCGTCACCCCGGCGGAGCTCGCCGCGGCGCAGTCGCACGGCGGGCACGACGCCCTGCCGCTCGCGCACGACGAGCAGCGCGAGGAGCTGACCGCCGGTGCGTCCGGCAGCCGGCACCTCGCCCCGGAGCCCGAGGACACCGAGGGCACCCAGCGCCACTGAAACAGGCGCTGACCTGGGGAATCATCTCGGGCGCCCGGTCGTTGCACCGGGTGGGCGAGACGATCGACAGGACGACCCCGCCCGGGTCGCCCCGGCTCACCGCCGGAGCGGCCCGGGCGTCGTCGTCCCCGGGGCCGTCTGACCCGACGTATGCCGAGCCGGTCCCCCGGCCCGGGAGGCCGGGCACCGCCCGGTCGTGGTACGACAGAGGAGGTGCGCCCGCCCCGCGCGGGGCGCACCTGCTGCGAAGACGCCTGCCGCGGCGAACCGACGTCGCGGCCTGAGCTCAGAGAGGCACTGATGGCTGACTACACCCTTCCGGACCTGCCCTACGACTACGCGGCGCTGGAGCCGCACATCTCCGGCCGCATCATGGAGCTGCACCACGACAAGCACCACGCGACGTACGTGGCCGGCGCCAACACGACGCTGGAGAAGCTCGCGGCGGCCCGGGAGTCCGGCGACTTCGCGGCCGTGGCCGGCCTGGAGAAGACCCTCGCCTTCAACCTCGGCGGGCACGTGAACCACTCCGTGTTCTGGGAGAACCTCTCCCCCGACGGCGGCGACAAGCCGGTCGGCGAGCTGGCCGCGGCGATCGACGAGTTCTTCGGCTCGTTCGACAAGTTCCAGGCGCACTTCACCGCCAACGCCACGACCATCATGGGCTCCGGCTGGTCGATCCTCGCCTGGGACTCCCTGGGCGAGAAGCTCGTGATCGTGCAGCTGTACGACCAGCAGGGCAACATCCCGCTGGGCATCGTGCCGATCGTCGTGCTCGACATGTGGGAGCACGCGTTCTACCTGGACT
This sequence comes from Cellulomonas sp. ACRRI, assembly GCF_022346185.1. GTDB lineage: Bacteria > Actinomycetota > Actinomycetes > Actinomycetales > Cellulomonadaceae > Cellulomonas. The sequence goes on from NZ_JAKRMS010000154.1 coordinate 4,416, forward strand.
ACGTCAACGTCAAGGCGGACTACGTCAAGGCGTGGTGGAACATCGTGAACTGGGCAGACGCCGGCGAGCGCTTCACCCGCGCGCGCACCCAGACCTCGGGGCTCATCGTCCCGTCGCTCTGATCCCGGTCTGACGGCCCGGAGAGGCCGGTCCGCCCTAGCCGGGCGGGCCGGCCCCTCTCGTGCCCGCAGCGGGCCCGGAGCGGCGTCCCCAGGGGCACGCAGAAGGGCCGGGCACCCCCGCGGGGTACCCGGCCCTTCAGCCGTGCGGTGCGTCAGTGCGCGTGCTGGCCGCGGGAGAACTCGAAGATCCACCCCACCAGGCCGATGACGCCGAGGGCGACGCCGACGTACAGCAGCCACCAGCCGACCGCCATGCCCAGGAACGCCAAGGCACCCGCGAAGGCGATCGTCACCGGCCACCAGCTCCAGGGGCTGAACACGCCCTGGTCGCCCGCGCCCTCGGCGATCAGCGCCTCCGGGTCGTCCTCCGGGCGGGCGTCGATCCGGCGGGAGAGCAGGAGCAGGTAGCCGCCGATCATGCCCACCAGGCCGCCGACGAGCGGGATGCCGACGGTGCCGACCGGCTCGCCGCCGCTCCACCAGGCGTAGATGAGGCCGATCGGGATGAAGAACAGGACCCCGCCCAGGAACAGGTAGGGCTCCACCTTCATGGCGTGCCGCGGCCGCTCGCCGCCGGACACGGACGGCTTCGCGCCGCCGAACTCGTCGAGCCTGCTCACCTGTCCCGGCCCTCCTCGTCGTCGGTGCTGCGCGGACGGTCGTCCACGATGGTCGCGCTGGACTGCTCCTCCTGGCCGCCGCCGTGGTCGGCGCGGTCGCGGGCGACGCTCTGCTCACCCGTGCGCTCGGCCTCCCAGTCGAAGAACCCGGGCTCGGGCTCGACGTGGTCCATGGCCGCCACCTCGGGGTGGTGCAGGTCGAACGCGGGACGCTCGGACCGGATGCGCGGCAGCGACGTGAAGTTGTGCCGCGGCGGCGGGCAGGACGTGGCCCACTCCAGCGACTGGCCGTAGCCCCACGGGTCGTCGACGGTGACCTTCGGCGCCCGGCGCCAGGTGATGTAGACGTTCCACAGGAACGGCAGGGTCGAGATCGCGAGGATCATCGAGCCGATCGTGGACAGCTGGTTCATCCAGGTGAACCCGTCCTCCGGCGAGTAGTCCGCGTACCGGCGGGGCATGCCGATCGCACCCAGCCAGTGCTGGATGAGGAAGGTCATGTGGAAGCCGATGAACAGCAGCCAGAAGTGCACCTTGCCCAGGCGCTCGTTCAGCATGCGACCGGTGAACTTGGGCCACCAGTAGTACATGCCGCCGAACATCATGAACACGACGGTGCCGAACACCACGTAGTGGAAGTGCGCCACCACGAAGTACGTGTCGGAGACGTGGAAGTCGAGGGCCGGGCTGGACAGGATGATGCCGGTCAGGCCGCCGAACAGGAAGGTCGTCAGGAAGCCGATCGTCCAGAGCATCGGCGTCTCGAACGTGAGCTTGCCGCGCCACATCGTGCCGATCCAGTTGAAGAACTTCACGCCTGTCGGCACCGCGATGAGCATCGTCATCAGCGAGAAGAACGGCAGCAGGACGGCACCGGTGACGTACATGTGGTGCGCCCACACGGTGACCGACAGGGCGGCGATCGCGATCGTCGCGTACACCAGGCCCTTGTAGCCGAACACCGGCTTGCGGCTGAACACCGGGAGGATCTCGGTCGCGATGCCGAAGAACGGCAGGGCGATGATGTAGACCTCGGGGTGGCCGAAGAACCAGAACAGGTGCTGCCAGAGGATGGCGCCGCCGTTCTCGGGGTTGAACACCTGCGCGCCCAGGCGGCGGTCGGCACCCAGCGCGAACAGCGCGGCCGCCAGCGGCGGGAACGCCATCAGCACCAGCAGGCTCGTGATGAGCGTGTTCCAGGTGAAGATCGGCATCCGGAACATGGTCATGCCCGGCGCGCGCATCGTGACGATCGTGGTGATGAAGTTGACCGCACCGAGGATCGTGCCGAAGCCGGTCAGCGCCAGGCCGAACACCCACAGGTCGCCGCCGGCACCCGGCGAGTACACGGAGTTCGACAGCGGCGCGTAGGCGAACCAGCCGAACGACGCCGCACCCTGCGGGGTGAGGAAGCCGGCGGCGGCGATCAGGCCGCCGAACAGGTACAGCCAGAACGAGAACGCGTTCAGCCGCGGGAACGCGACGTCGGGCGCGCCGATCTGCAGCGGCATGATGATGTTCGCGAACGCGGAGAACAGCGGGGTCGCGAACAGCAGCAGCATGATCGTGCCGTGCATCGTGAAGAGCTGGTTGTACTGCTCCTTGCTCTGCACGATCTGGATGCCGGGCTCGAACAGCTCGGCGCGGATCAGCAGCGCCATGATGCCGCCGATCGCGAACCAGATGAACGCGGCGATCATGTACATGTAGCCGATCGTCTTGTGGTCGGTCGACGTGACCCACTTGACGATCGTGCGGCCCAGGGTCTGCCGGCGGGGCGCGAGCCCCGGCACGACCTCGACGGTGGCGGCCATCAGTTCGCTCCCTCTTCGCCCTCGGCGTCCCCGCCACCCTCACCGGTGACACGCACGTCCTGCAGGCGGTTGTACTCGAGACCCAGCTGACCGTCCTGGCCGGCGTCCCGCAGCTCCTCGATGTGCGCGTCGTACTCGTCGCGCGACACGACCTTCACGTTGAACAGCATGGACGAGTGCTCCTCGCCGCAGAGCTCGGCGCACTTGCCGACGTACTCGCCCTCGACCTCCGGGACGACCTGGAACGTGTTGGTCCGCCCCGGGATCATGTCCTGCTTGTAGAGGAACGCGGGCACCCAGAACGAGTGGATGACGTCGCGGGAGTCGAGCACGAACTCGACCCGCTCGCCGACCGGCAGGTACAGCGTCGGCTGGTCCGCGAGGACGCCGGTCGCGCCGACCTCCTGCGCGTGCTGGCCGGTGTCGTACACGTCGTCGTCGACGTAGTTGAAGTCCCAGCTCCACTGCTTGCCGATCACCTGGACCGTGAGGTCCGGCTCGGCCGAGGTGTCCTGGATCTCCGTCATGTCGCGCGCCGTGTAGTAGAACAGCACGCCGACCATGATGATCGGCAGGATCACGTACATGATCTCCAGCGGCACGTGGTACCGGAGCTGCACGGGGAGCTGGTCGTCGTCCTTGCGCTTCCGGTACACCGTGACGCACCAGAGGATCAGGCCCCAGACCAGGATGCCGACCAGCAGGGCGGCCACCCAGGAGCCGACCCACAGGTTCGTGATCCGGCCGGTCTGGTTCGTGATCTCGTTGTCGGAGTCGCCGGGCAGCCAGCCGCGCTGGGCCTCGGGCGAGCATCCGGCGAGCGCCAGGGCGACGGTCGTCGCGGCGCCCGCGACGGCCAGTCGGGTCCGCCAGGGGCGGCGGGGGGTCTGCGAGCGCACCGGGGGCCTTCCACGTCGGTCCCCGTCGCGCACGACACCGCACCGTGCGTCGCCCGACAGGGAAGTCACCTAGGACCTATGTCCTCGATCCCGTGCAGCGTAGCGCGCTGGTCGGCTTGTCGTGGCCTCAGAACCGCCCGTGGGCGCCACTTTGTGACGCAGTGTCATCTGGATCACGTCCCCGACCGGCCCGTGCGCGCGCGGCGGCCCCGCCCGCCGGCCGGGCGCGTCGGCGGGGCGGCGCTACCGTGCCCGGGTGACCGACTCCCCCGCCCCTGGCCACCGCGTCGTCCTGGACGCCGGCGGCCGCGCGCCCGTCCTGCCCGCCGCGCGCGAGGCCTACCTCGCCGCGCTCGACGAGGGCTGGGCCGACCCCCGCCGCCTGCACACGGAGGGGCGGCGCGCCCGGGCGCTGCTCGACGGGGCGCGGGAGGCGGTGGCGGCGCTGGTCGGGGCGCGCACCGAGGAGGTCGACCTCGCGCCGTCCCACACCGCCGCGCTGCACGGGGCGGTGCTGACGGTCGCGCGGGTTAGCGCACCAAGGAGGACGACCACGCGCCCTCCAACAACGAACAGCAAAAATGGGCGGGTAGCGGCCGCTGG
>NZ_JAKRMS010000155.1 GCF_022346185.1 Cellulomonas sp. ACRRI
CTGCCGACCCCGGAGGACATGCTCGCCGTCGAGGGCGCCGAGCTCGGCGGCTACCGGTACGAGATCACCCGGGAGCAGTGGGAGCAGCGCCGGGCCGCTCGCTCCTGACGCCGGCCCACCCGGGCTCGGGGTCGTGCCGCGTCGACGGCATCCGTGGCTGCGGCGGGAACATTCCGCGCTCCTCGTGAGTTGAGCGGGGTGGACTCAAGTTCGCGAGCGCGGAGTTGCACCGCGACCGACCGCGACGCAGACTTGAGCGCAGCAGGCTCAAGGCGCCACCGCCCCGCCCCGGGACGGCCGAGCGCCGGATCACGCAGCAGCACGACGAAGGAGCACAGACATGGCACGAGCAGTCGGCATCGACCTGGGTACCACCAACTCCGTGGTGGCCGTCCTCGAGGGCGGGGAGCCCACGGTCATCGCCAACGCGGAGGGCGCGCGCACGACCCCCTCGGTCGTGGCGTTCTCCAAGACCGGCGAGGTCCTCGTCGGTGAGGTCGCCAAGCGGCAGGCCGTCACCAACGTCGACCGCACGATCGCGTCCGTCAAGCGCCACATGGGCACGGACTGGACGACCGAGATCGACGACAAGAAGTACACGGCGCAGGAGATCTCCGCCCGCGTCCTCGGCAAGCTGAAGCGCGACGCCGAGGAGTACCTGGGCGAGCCCGTCACCGACGCCGTCATCACCGTCCCGGCGTACTTCAACGACGCCGAGCGCCAGGCGACCAAGGACGCCGGCCAGATCGCGGGCCTCAACGTCCTGCGCATCGTCAACGAGCCCACCGCGGCGGCCCTGGCCTACGGCCTGGAGAAGGGCAAGGAGGACGAGCTGATCCTCGTCTTCGACCTCGGCGGCGGCACGTTCGACGTCTCCCTGCTCGAGGTGGGCAAGGACGACGACTTCTCGACCATCGAGGTCCGCGCGACCTCCGGCGACAACCGCCTCGGCGGCGACGACTGGGACAACCGGATCGTCGAGTGGCTGGTCGGCCAGGTGAAGAACTCGACCGGCGTCGACCTGTCGAAGGACAAGATCGCCGTGCAGCGTCTGCGCGAGGCGGCGGAGCAGGCCAAGAAGGAGCTGTCGTCCGCGACCAGCACCAACATCAGCCTGCAGTACCTCTCGATGAGCGAGAACGGCCCGATCCACCTGGACGAGAAGCTCACCCGGGCGCAGTTCCAGCAGATGACCGCCGACCTGCTCGAGCGGACCAAGGCGCCGTTCCACGCGGTCATCCGCGACGCGGGCATCAAGGTCGCCGACATCGACCACGTCGTGCTCGTGGGCGGCTCGACCCGCATGCCCGCCGTGGCGGACGTCGTGCGCGAGCTGACCGACGGCAAGGAGCCCAACAAGGGCGTCAACCCGGACGAGGTCGTGGCCGTGGGCGCCGCGCTCCAGGCCGGCGTCATCAAGGGCGACCGCAAGGACGTCCTGCTGATCGACGTGACCCCGCTGTCCCTCGGCATCGAGACCAAGGGCGGCGTGATGACCAAGCTCATCGAGCGCAACACGGCCATCCCGACCAAGCGCAGCGAGATCTTCTCGACGGCCGAGGACAACCAGCCGTCGGTGCTGATCCAGGTGTTCCAGGGCGAGCGCGAGTTCGCCCGGGACAACAAGCCGCTGGGCACGTTCGAGCTGACCGGCATCGCGCCGGCCCCGCGCGGCGTCCCGCAGATCGAGGTCACCTTCGACATCGACGCGAACGGCATCGTGCACGTGTCCGCCAAGGACCGCGGCACGGGCAAGGAGCAGTCGATGACGATCTCCGGCGGCTCCGGCCTGCCGAAGGACGAGATCGACCGCATGGTCAAGGAGGCCGAGGCGCACGCCGCCGAGGACAAGAAGCGTCGCGAGGAGGCGGAGACCCGCAACTCCGCCGAGCAGCTCGTCTACTCCACGGAGAAGCTGCTGACCGACAACGACGACAAGCTGTCCGACGACGTGAAGACCGAGGTCCGTTCGGCCGTCGACGACCTGAAGAAGGCGCTCGAGGGCGAGGACCTGGCCGAGGTCACCGCGAAGCAGACCGCGCTGGTCACCGCGTCGCAGAAGATCGGCGAGGCGCTGTACTCGGCGAACCAGTCCGCCGAGCAGCCGGCCGCCGACCAGGCCCCGGCCGGTGACGCGTCGTCCGCGCAGGACGACGACGTGGTGGACGCCGAGATCGTCGACGACGAGGGTGACAAGAAGTGACCGACCAGCCGAACCCGCAGGGGCGCGATCCCGAGGAGGAGGCCCCGCGCGTGACCGACAAGCGGCGCATCGACCCGGAGACCGGGGAGCTGCGTGAGCCCACCGCCGAGGAGCAGGTCCTGGCCGAGGCCGAGGCGGCGGCGACCGCCGCCGAGGAGGCCGTGGTGCTGGAGGGCCTGGTCGAGGCGCAGAAGCTCGCCGCCGAGCGGCTCGACGAGCTGCAGCGGCGGAACGCCGACTACTTCAACCTCGAGCAGCAGTACTCCGCGTACGTGAAGCGGTCCAAGGCCGAGGCGCTCACCGCCCGGGACCAGGGCGTCGCGTCGGTCGCCGAGGCGCTGATCAGCGTCCTCGACGACATCGAGCTGGCGCGCCAGCACGGCGACCTGGTCGGGCCGTTCGCGTCGATCGCGGAGAAGCTCGAGGGCACCCTGGGGCGGTTCGGCATCGAGCGCTACGGCGCCGCCGGCGAGCCGTTCGACCCGCAGGTGCACGAGGCGCTCATGCACGGGCACTCGGCCGACGTCACGGAGCCGACGGTGCAGCAGGTGCTGCAGCCGGGCTACCGCATGGGCGAGCGCGTGATCCGCGCCGCCCGGGTGGCGGTCGTCGACCCGGAGGCGTGACGGGCATCATCAGGACCCACCGGCAGGGGCCGCGTCGTGACGGCGCGGCCCCGGCCGCGGGGTCGATCCCGGTCCGGGGCGGGACGCACGCCCCGGTGGACCGGACGAGAGAGCGGAAGGAGGCGTCGTGAGCGGTCAGGACTGGCTGGAGAAGGACTTCTACGCCGTGCTCGGCGTCGCCAAGGACGCGGACGCGGCCACGATCAAGAAGGCGTACCGCAAGCTCGCCCGCACCATGCACCCCGACCACAACCCGGGGGACGCGGCGGCGGAGGCGAAGTTCAAGGAGGTCGGCGAGGCCTACGCGGTGCTCTCCGACCCGGAGCAGCGGCAGCAGTACGACCAGCTCCGGGCGATGGCCGGCGGCGCGCGGTTCCGCGCGGGCGCGGGCGGCCCGGGCGGCGCCGGTGGCGCGAACGGCGGCTTCGAGGACCTGTTCGGCGGCGTGTTCGGCGGCGCCGGCGGCACCCGCGTGCGGTTCCCGCAGGGCGCGGGCACCGGCGGCGCGAGCGCGGGAGGCGGCGGGTTCGAGGACCTGCTCGGCGGCCTGTTCGGCGGGGGCGGCGGCTTCGGCCAGGGCCGCACCGCGCGGCGCGGGGCCGACCTGGCGGCCGTGACCACCCTGCCGTTCCGGCAGGCCGTGGAGGGCTCGACCGTGGCGCTCGGCGTCGAGGGGCGGACCGTGAAGGCCCGCATCCCCGCCGGTGTGCGGGACGGGCAGAAGATCCGGCTGCGCGGCAAGGGCCGCCCCGGGGAGAACGGCGCGCCCGCCGGCGACCTCGAGGTCACCGTGCGCGTGACGCCGCACCCGGTGTTCGCCCTGGACGGGAACAACCTCCGGGTGACCCTGCCGGTCGCGTTCGACGAGGCCGCGCTGGGCGCCGAGGTGCCCGTGCCGACCCTCGACGGCGGCCAGGTGCGCCTGAAGATCCCGGCGGGCACCCCGTCGGGCCGGACGCTGCGGGTCAAGGGCCGCGGCGTCACCACGACGAGCGGCACCGGGGACCTGCTGGTCACCGTGCAGGTCGTCGTCCCGCAGCGGCTCAGCGCCGCCGCGAAGGAGGCCGTGCAGGCGTTCGGCATCGCGACGTCCGGCGAGGACCCGCGGGCCGACCTGCTGGCACGCGCGAAGGACTGACGGGGCGGCCGGCGCGCCGGGGCCGCGGCCCCGGACGCGCCGGCCCGCCGACCCGGCTCGAGGAGGTGGTGGGGATGGTCTCGGAGGACGCGCAGGTCTACGTGATCTCGGTCGCCGCCGAGCTCGCGGGCATGCACCCGCAGACCCTGCGGCAGTACGACCGGCTGGGGCTCGTGCAGCCGGGCCGCACCCGCGGGCGCGGGCGGCGGTACTCGCTGCGCGACATCGCGACGCTGCGCGAGGTGCAGCGGCTCTCCCAGGAGGAGGGCGTCAACCTCGCCGGCATCAAGCGGATCCTCGAGCTCGAGTCCGAGGTGGATCGGCTGCGCCGCCAGGTCGACTACCTGCGCGCGTTCGCCGAGCCGGGACGCCGGGTGTTCACGGCGCACCCGTCCGGCGACGTCGTGGCGATGGGCCGCGGTCAGCGCCGCCGGGGCGTCCCGGACGGGGGTGCCCCCGCCGAGGACCCGCGGGCCGTGGGCGCACGCGGGGCGATCGTGCTGTGGCGGCCGGGTGCGCGCTGAGCGCCGGGCGGCGGCCGGCGCGGTGGCGCTCGCGCTGACGGCGGCGCTCGCGACGGGGTTCTCGGCGGGCACGCCCGGGGGAGCCGGCACGCGGGCGACCGCGGCCCCGGCGTCCCCGGGACCGGGCGCCACGGCGTCGCCGTCGGCACCCGCCGACCTCACCGCCGCCGTCGCGGCCGACCTCGCCGCGCTGGAGGAGTCCACCGGCCGCCGCGTCGGCGTCTACGCCCGCGACACCGGCACCGGCGCCACGGTGGCGTACCGGGCGGACGAGCGGTTCGGCTACGCGTCGACGCTCAAGGCGCTCGCCGCCGGCGAGGTGCTGGCGGGCCGCCCGGCGTCGGTGCTCGACCAGCCGCTGACGGTCGCCCCGGACGACGTGGCCGACGTCGGGCACGCCCCCGTGACCGGTGACGCGGCCGGCACCGAGCTGACGATCGCCGCGCTGGGCGCGGCCGCCGTGTCCGAGAGCGACAACGGGGCGCTCAACGTCCTGCTCCGGCACCTCGGCGGCCCGGCCGCCCTGGAGGCGGCGCTCGCGGCGCGCGGCGACACCACGACCCGGGTCGACGCCGCCGAGCCGGAGCTCAACCGGTTCACGCCGGGCGACCCGGCCCGGACCTCCACGCCGCGCGCTCTGGCCGAGGGGCTGGCGACGTACGCCCTCGGCGACGCGCTCGACCCGGCGGTGCGCGCGACGTACGTCGGCTGGCTGACGGCGAGCACGACGGGCCCGGACGCGATCCGCGCCGGGACCCCGGAGGGCTGGGTGGTCGGCGACAAGACGGGCACCGCGGGCCGGTACGGCTCCCGCAACGACCTCGCGGTCGTCTGGCCACCCGGAGGCTCGCCGATCGTCCTGGCGATCCTGACCGACCACCCGGACGAGGCCGCCGAGCCGGACGACGCCGTCCTGGCCGCGGCGGCGCGGGCGGTCCTCGCGGCGTACGACGCGCACGCAGCCGACGAAGCCGCGAGAGAGGACCTGCGCAGCGAGATAGGGCCTGCGAGCGTCCTATCTCGGCGCGCAGGTCCTCTCTCGGCGGGTGTGGGCGGTCGGGCCGCCGCGCGGGGCCCGGCTTCACGCCGCCGGGGCCGCGACCTCCTCGTGGACCAGCGCGGAGATCCGGCGCTTCAGGGCGTTGAACTCCGCGGAGGTCACGTCCCGGTCACCGGCCAGGTCGACGCGCACGATCTCCTTCACGTGGCCCGGGACCCCGTGCGCCGCGCCGCCCGCCATCACCACGACGCGGTCGGCCAGGAACACGGCCTCCTCGATCGAGTGCGTCACGAACAGCACCGTCGTGCCGGTCTCCCGGTGGATGCGGGACAGCTCGCCCTGCAGCGAGGACCTGGTCAGCGCGTCGAGCGCGCCGAACGGCTCGTCCATCAGCAGCAGCGACGGGTCGTTGGCGAGCACCCGGGCGATGGCGACGCGCTGCTGCATGCCGCCGGACAGCTCGCTGGGGTACTTGTCGGCGAACCGGGTCAGCCCGACCGCGGTCAGGAACCGGTCGGTGCGCTCGGCGACCGCCGCGCGCTGCAGCCGCGCCTGCCGGGGGCCGTACGCGATGTTCTCCCGGACGGACAGCCACGGGAACAGGCCGTAGTCCTGGAACACGACGCCGCGCTCGGGGTCGGGGCCGGCCACCGGCGCCCCGGCGACCTCGACGGTGCCCGAGGTGGCGTCCTCGAAGCCGGCGAGGATCCGGAGCAGGGTGCTCTTGCCGCAGCCGGAGGCGCCGACGACGCAGACGAACTCGCCGGCCGGGACGTCGAGGTCGACGTCGGCCATCGCGACGACGGCGCCGCCGGAGCGGGTCGGGTACTGCTTGCCGAGGCCGGCGACGCGGACGTCGGCGGGCTGGCGGGAACGGACGGTGCCGATGCGGGGCATGGTCGTCTCCTCTCGGGGTCGGGGCGCGGGGTCAGGTCAGGGTCGGGCGGCCGCGGGTGGCCAGCGCCAGCAGCCCGGTGAGCAGGCGGTCGGCGACGAAGCCGCACAGGCCGATGACGACCATGCCGGCGACGATCAGGTCGGTCTTCGACTGGTCGCGGGCCTGCGTGATCATGGCGCCGAGCCCGGTGTTGATGCCGACGGTCTCGCCGACGACGAGGATCACCCACGCCAGGCCGAGGGCCACGCGCAGCCCGCTGGCGATCGACCGCATCGACGCGGGCAGCACCACCTTGTAGAGCACCTGGGCCTTCTTGGTGCCGAGCATCGCCGCCGCTTCCAGGAGCCGCACCGGCACCTGGCGCACGCCGGCGATCGTGTTCAGCAGCACCGGGAAGAAGGCGGCGAGGAACACCAGGAAGATCGCCGAGCCGTCGCCGTAGCCGATGATCAGCAGCGTCAGCGGGGCCCACGCGGTGACCGGGATCGGCCGGGCCAGGTTCACCGTCGGCTCGAGCATCCGGAACGCGAGCGAGAACCGGCCCATCACGACGCCGAGCGGCACGGCGAGGGCGACCGCCAGGGCGAAGCCGGCGAGGACGCGCTGCGTCGACGCCCACAGGTGGGCGAGCAGCGTGCCGCTGAACGCGTCGTCCACGATGCCGCCCACGGCGAGGTCGACCAGGCGGCGGCCGACCTCCAGCGGGGTGGGCAGGAAGCCCATCTTGATCCCGAACGGCAGCTCCCACGCCTGCTGCACGCCGACGGTCCACAGGACCAGGACGAGCGCGGGCACGGGGAGGGCGAGCAGGAGCGGTCCGACCCGGAGGCGGCGGCGGGCGCGGCGCTCGGGGCGCGCCGTCGCCGGGGCGGCGGGCGTGGCGGCCTGGGTGGCGTGGGCCGGCGCGGCGGTCGCCGGGGCGGCCGTGGTGGCCTCGGTGCTGGTCATGTCGTCTCCCTCGCGGGCGGGGTGCGCCGGCCCGGGCGGACCGGGCCGGCGCACCGGGTGGTCAGGAGTCGCCGCCGGCCTCGGTGGCCTCGACGAACGTGGTGTCGAGCAGCGCGTCCACGTCGACCTCGCCGTCGATCTGCTTCAGGGCCGCCATCTGCTCGACGAGCGCCCCGACCTGGGCCGCGTACTCGTCGTCGATCTCCCAGCGCGGCCAGATGTTCTGCACCGCGGTGTCGACGACGGCCTGGTCGATGCCGAACTCGGCGACCACGCCGTCGGCCCACGCCTGCGGGTCGGCGGCCATCTGCTCGGTGGCCCGGACGTGCGTGTCGACGACCTCCTGGACCAGCTCGGGGTCGCTCTCGATGAGCTCACCGGTCGTGTAGAGGCCGATGTTCACGCGCCCCACCGGGGTCTCGTACGGCGAGGCGACCTCGACGGCGCCGGCCTGCAGCGCGGTCGACGGGCCGAGCTCGGCCGAGGCGAACGCGTCGATCCGCCCGGCCGCCAGCGCGCCCGCCATGTCGGAGAACGGCAGGTTGACCAGCTCGAGGTCGGAGTCGGCGTCCATCCCGGCGGCCTCGAGGGTCAGGCGGAGCAGGATCTCCTGCGACGAGCCCTGGGGGTACCCGACGGTCAGGCCGGCCAGGGACTCGACGCCGTCCAGACCCTCGCGGCCGATGATGCCGGAGCCGCCGTCGGCCGCCGCGGCCACCACGACGACGTCCTGCCCCGCCGCGGCGCCCGACACGGCGGACGGGACGCCCGCGACGCCGAAGTCGATGTTGCCGCTGACGACGGCGTTCTTGATGTCGGGCGAGGTGTCGAACTGCACGACCTCGAACTCGACGCCCTCCGGCGCGAGGTCCTCGTAGAGGAACGGGGCGTACAGGTGCGGCTGGCCCTTGAGGGTGCCGACGGTGACCACGGTCGGGCCGTCGCCGTCGGCCGGGGCGGCGCCCGCGGAGTCGGGGGAGCAGGCGGCGAGGCCGGCGACGAGCAGGACGGCGGAGGCGGTCACGAGGGGGCGGCTGAGGCGCACGGGGGTCTCTTCTCTCTCGGCGTGCAGGGGGTCGG
>NZ_JAKRMS010000156.1 GCF_022346185.1 Cellulomonas sp. ACRRI
GTGCGGCGCTACGGGGTGGTGCCGCCCCCGCCCGCCCGGGACGAGGACCGGGCGGGCGGGGACGGGGACTGCGGGGCCGTCAGCTGAGCGCGGTGAGCGTCAGGGTGGCGGTGTAGGTGCCCTGCGGGGCGTCGAGCGGGAGCTGCAGGTCGAGGTCGGCCCCGACGAGGGACGAGCCGCGGGCGTGCCCGGTCTCGGCCTCGGCGAGCGTGCGGGCCACGGACAGGCCGTCGCCCTCCTCGAAGCCGGACGGCACCGCGGGCCCGGCCACGGCGTCGCCGCCGTTCTCGAGCACCTCGGGCGTCCAGCCCAGGTACCTCGACGACAGGGTCTGGCCCCCGGCGACGAAGTCGCTGACCTGCGCGGTGATGGACCACTCCGGGTCGCCCGCGCGGGTGTCCTGCACGCGCACCGGGACGATCTCCCCGGTCGCCCGGTACCGGTCCTCGAGCTCCTCGGCGACGCCGAGGTTCACGAGGCCCGACGTGCCCTCGAGCGACCAGACGAGCTCGCCCGCCCGCTGCTCGGGCACGGTGACGGCCAGGGCCTGGTCGCCGGCGGCCACGGAGCCGGGCGCCTCGCCGGTGTGGTCGCCCTCGACGCCGCCCGCGGTGTTGCCCGGGCCGAACGCGGCGGCCGGGTCGTTGTCGGCGAGCCGGATGGTGCCGAGCACGGTGCTGCCCGCCACCCGCAGGTTCGCGGTGTTGCCGGTGAGCACGAGGTCGCCGCCGACGGTGTTGCCCCAGGTGTCGGCCGCGCCGTCGGCGGTGGCGCCGATCAGCACGTCGCGGCTGGAGCCGGTGACGGACAGACCGCCGCCGACGACGGCCCCGGCCACGGTCACGCCCCAGTCGGAGTCGGCGATCGACACCTCCCCCTGGACGCCGGTCTGCAGCAGGTCGACGTAGGTCGCCGCCTGCGTGGTCAGGCCGCCGGCGATGTCCGAGCCGGTGACCTCGACGTCGAGACCGCCGGCCGCGACGCTGCCGCCGACCTCGAGGTCGTTCAGGTAGAGGAACCCGACGCGCGAGCCGGTGGTGTAGGCGCTCACGTCGCCGTCGACCCGGGTGCCGTCCAGCAGCACGCCGTACGCGTCGGTGGCGACGACGTCGCCGGTGACGGTGACCGAGGTGGCGTCCAGCCAGGCGTCCGCGCCGACGGTGATGGAGCCCTCGACGGTCGCGCCGGCGAGCACGCAGTCCGCGCCGGCCGGGACGACGAGGTCGCCGGTGATGGTCTGGTCCCCCAGGTCGGTGGTGCAGTCGGTCGAGGCCGCCTGCGCCACGGTGCTGCCGAGGGCCACGAGCCCGAACGCGCCCACCAGCGCGGCCGGGACCGAGTAGATCCGCTTCATGTCCGTGTCTCCTTCTCGCTCAGCCGCGCAGGCCGGCGATGGCGTCGTAGCTGCGGTCGGCGTTGCCGAGGGAGTTCAGCGGGTTCGGCGGCTCGGCGACCGTCGAGGCGTTGTCCTGCTCGTACAGGCCGAAGTGCTGGCCGCGCGTGCGGAGCTGGGACAGGAACTGCTGGTACGGCAGGTCGCCGGCGCCGAACTCGATGATGTCGTAGCCGTTGGCGCTCGCCTCGTTGGCCTTGCCGTCCTTCAGGTGCAGCAGCGGGTAGCGGCGCGGGTTGCGCAGGACGTAGTCGACCGGCTCGAACCCCGGGTACTTGTGCTGCCCGACGTACGCCCAGTAGATGTCCATCTCCAGGTAGACCAGGTCCGGGTCGGTGTTGTCGTAGAACACGTCGTAGAGCCGGACCGACGGGTCGACCGGGTCGAACCGGAACTCGCCGTCGTGGTTGTGCTGGTAGAGCTTGAGGCCGGCGGCCTTGACCTGCTCGCCCCAGCCGTTCCACTCCTCCGCGGCGGCGAGGTAGCCCTCCTTGGTGGCGGTGCTGGTGGGCGCGTTGCCGGTGCCGAGGTGCGGCATGCCGAGCGTGTGCGCGATGTCGATCTGGTTGGCCAGGTCGGTGCGCAGCAGCTGGGTGCTGACGTGCGAGCCGACCGCCTTGAGACCGTTGTCGTCGAGCAGGGTGCGGATCTCGGCCGGGGTGATGGCGCCGACGTTGCCCTGGGTGTAGCCGGCGAACTCCACCTCCGCGTACCCGATCCGGCCGAGCTCCTCGAACACGGCCCGGAAGCCGAGCGAGCTGACCTTGTCGCGGATCGTGTACAGCTGGATGCCGATGCGGTTGGCCGGGACCAGGCGGGTCCGCCCGGTGGTCGGTGCGGCGGTCGGCGCGAGTCCGGCGGCGGAGGCCCCCGAGGCGCCGAGTGCGGTCCCCAGCCCGACGGCCACCGTGGAGGCGCCGAGGGCCTTCATCAGGGCCCGCCGGCTCATCGGCCGGTTCGGGAGCGAGGCGTGCTGGTGCGTGCTCATGTCTCTCCTTCGAGACGGCCGGCGGCCCGGTCACCCGGGCCGCCGGCGCGCGGTCAGCTGCGGACGGTGAGGGTGGTGCTGGTGGTGGAGCCGGAGATGCCGGCCGTGCCGCCGTAGGCGACGTCGACCTTGTAGCTGCCCTCGGGCAGGCGCCCGAGGGAGACGACGCTCGCGCCGGAGGCGTCGAGGGTCCCGGTGAGCGTGGCCACGGTCTGGTTGTTGCGCTTGACCGTGACCGTGACGTCCCCGGCCGGTGCGACGCCGCTGCCGGTGGTCACCTGGACGGTGGCCTTGGCGGCGACGGCGGGCTTGACCGGGTTCGGCGACACCGTCGCGGCGACCGTGGACGTGGTGCGCGCCACCGTGAGCCGGACCGTGCCGGACGAGGGCTTGAAGACCTCGCCGCCGACGAAGGACGCGGTCACCGTGTGCGTGCCGACGCCCAGCGCGGGGTCGATCGCCACGACGGCCGTGCCGTCCGCGCCGAGCGTCCCGCGCCCGACCTCGGTCTCGCCGACGGTCAGCACGACCTCGCCCGAGGCGACGCCCTCGGCCGCGGCGACCGCGACCGTGACCTCGCCGGGGGCGCCGAACGGCACCCGCCCCGCGGCCACGGTGGCCGTGGTGGTGGTGTCGACGGTGGGCTCCTCCGGGGCGTCCAGGTCGATCGTGAACTGCACCGAGCCCACCTCGGAGACCAGCCCCTGGGTGTCGGTCGCCCGGTACCGCAGGTCGTACGCGCCGCTCTCGGGGAACGTCACGCCGTACTGCTGGTTCGCCGCGAGGTTCGTCCAGGTGGCGCCGCCGTCGCGCGAGTACTGCACGCTGGCGAGCGCCCCGTCGTCCGCGGCCTGCACGGCGAACCGCACGGGCTCGGTGAAGACGCCGCCGGCACCCGTGGGCGCCGCCGGGGTCAGGGTGTGCGCCACGGTCGGCGCGGTGACGTCCGCGACGCCCGGGCCGACCATCGTGAGCGCGTCGACCGCGAGCTCGTCCGCCGACGTCACGAACAGCTCGCCCGTGCCGTCGGGGGCGTCGAACGCGATCTCGACGTCCTTCCAGCCGGACCCCGCCGGGACGGCGGCGGTCGCGAACGGCGCCGCGTCGGCGGCGCCCCAGCGGAGCTGGACCTCGCCGCCGCCGCTGGCCCGGACGACCGCACCGGTGATGCCGGAGAACGACACCGGCGAGTAGCGCAGGCTGTCGCCCGGGCCGAGGCCGCGGACCGCGTTGCCGGCCGAGGCCGTCTCGTCCGCGTACACCGTGACGCCGGTGCGAGCGGCGTGCTCCGCCTGCTGCTCGCGCGGGTTCAGGCGGAGGGTCGCCTCGCCCGACGCGGCCGGCAGGCCGTTGGCGCCCGCGTCGCGGTACGTCACCACGACCGCGCCGTAGAGCAGCGCGCCCGGGCCGTGCTCCGGCGAGTCGGGGTTCGTCTTGAAGGCGCCCTGGCAGCCCGTGCCCGAGACCTCGGGGTGGGCGTGCTCGTCGTGGCCCAGGCCGTACGTCCAGGACACGCGGCTGCAGTCCGTGGTCGTGCCGTCCTCGGCGTCCTGGGTGGTGACCCGGAACGGCACCGCGTCGCCCCAGGTGAAGAAGCCGCCGTTCTCCGGGTGGGTGAGCGTGACCTCCGGCGCCTGGTTGCCGACCGAGATCGGGTGCGAGGTGAGCGTGAACTTGCCGTCGGGGTCGGTGACCTTGAGCCGCGCGGTGTACGCCGCGATCGCGGTGTAGGTGTGCTCCGCCTCGACGCCGGTGGCGTCGAAGGTGCCGTCACCGTCGAAGTCCCACGCGTAGGTCAGCGCACCACCCTCGGGGTCGCTCGACGCCGAGGCGTCGAACTGCACCGTGAGCGGGGCCGACGAGGAGGACGTCGGGGTGGCGGTGAACTCGGCGCGCGGCGCCTTGTTCCCCTCGGCGTACGCGATCCGGTACAGGCCCGCGTCGGGGTTGGCCCGGAAGAAGCCGTCGCCGTAGTCGAGCACGTACATCGACCCGTCCGGGCCGAACTCGATGTCCATCGGGTTGTCGATCGGCGGCCAGCCGTCGGCCGTGATCGCCGCGTTCGGCGTGACGTCCTCGATGTGGGTCACCTCGAAGGTGTCCCAGTCGACCGTGAACGCCGCGACGTAGTCCTGCGAGAACTCGCCGAAGAACGCCTTGCCCTCCCAGTACGCCGGCCACGCGTCGCTGCCCGCGTCGGCGGGCCGGTGGTACACCGGGCCGCCCATCGGGCCCTGACCGCTGCCCGTGCCGAAGTTCACCAGCTCGTCCCGCGGCTGGTCGCCCGGGGCGTCGCCGTAGTACAGCGTGGCCGGGCGGGCAGGGGGCAGGTCCGTCAGGCCGGTGTTCCAGCGCGAGTCGTTGACCAGGTTCTCCGGGTCGAAGAACGCGCCGGGGGTGTTCGTCGCGAAGTCCCAGTCGTTGTACGCGACGTTGTCGCCCGTCACGTACGGCCAGCCGGAGTTGTGCGGGTCGTCGAGGCCGACGACGTTCCACTCGACGAGCCCCATCGGCCCGCGCCCCGCGGTGGCCGCGGCCGCCTTGGTCGCGTCCGGGCCGTAGTCGCCCCAGGACAGCGAGTTCGTCTCGGGGTCGACGTCCAGCTTGAACGGGTTCCGGACGCCCATCACGAAGATCTCCGGGCGGGTGCCCTCGGTCCCCTCCGGGAACAGGTTGCCCTCGGGGATCGTGTACGACCCGTCCTCCTCGACGTGGATCCGGAGGATCTTGCCGCGCAGGTCGTTCGTGTTGCCCGCGCCGCGGCGCGAGTCGAAGCCGGGGTTCATGCCCGGGGCGTCGTTGTTCGGCGCGAAGCCGTTGGCGCCCGGGGTGCCGGCCGGGGTGTTGTCACCGGTGCCCAGGTAGAGGTTGCCCTCGGCGTCCCAGTCGAAGTCGGCGCCCACGTGGCAGCACTGCCCGCGCTGGACCTCGACGTCGAGGATCTTCTGCTCGGAGGCCAGGTCCAGGCCCTCCCCGGTCCACTGGAACCGGGACAGCCGGTTCACGCCGACCCACTGGTCCCAGTAGGACTCGTCCTGGCCGGCCGGCAGCGTGTTCGGCGCCGAGCCCGCGGGGGTGCTGCCGGGCGGGGCGTACACCAGGTACACCCAGTTGTTCTCCTCGAAGTCCGGGTCGATGCCGATCGACTGCAGGCCGTCCTCGGAGTTCGCGTACACCGGGATCGTGTTCGTGATCCGGGTGACGCCGGTGGCCGGGTCGGTCAGCCGGACGTCGCCGTTGCGGGCGGTGTGCAGCACCCGGCCGTCCGGCAGCACCGCGAGGTCCAGCGGCTCCCCGACGTCCTTGGTGAGCGTCGTCTTCTCGTAGTTGCCCCAGTCGAGCGCGGCCTCCGCGCCGGGCTCGGCCCCGTGGTCCACGCCGTCGTGGGCCACCACGGGTCCCGCGCCGAGCGCGAGCCCCGTCACGGTGAGCACCCCGGCGAGGGTGAAACCCACCATTCTCCTGCCGCGCTGCGAGCGCGGCTGCGTACGATTCATGGGTGATGCAGCTCCTTACGGGATCTCGTCACAGAGGTCGGGCTCCTGCGTCGTCCCCACGGTTCGGGAACCCGGCCTCCTCAGCCGGCCGACGTCGTCGTCGGCCGTGGCGCGGTCCCCACCTCCTCCCCCTCGAGCGGCGAGCTGATCGTGTGCTGCGGGTGCGGGCGGGCCGCCCCCGGCCGGTCAGGCCAGGGCGACCCACCGGCTGCCGTCGGCCGCGCTGCGCTCGACCGCGTCGAGCACGCGCTGCACGGCGAGCCCCTCGGCGAACGACGGCGACGGGTCCTCGCCCGCCGCGATCGCGCCGACCAGGTCGACGACCTGGTGCGTGAACGCGTGCTCGTAGCCGAGCCCGTGCCCCGCCGGCCACCAGTGGCCGACGTAGGCGTGCTGCGGCTCCGTCACCACGATCCGCCGGAACCCCGCGACGGCGGCGTCCTCGGTGGCGTCGTGGAAGTGCAGGACGTTCATGTCCTCGAAGTCGAAGGCCAGCGAACCGCGCTCGCCGTTCACCTCGAGCCGGATGGCGTTCTTGCGGCCGGTGGCGAACCGGGTGGCCTCGAACACACCGAGCCCGCCGCCCGACAGCCGGGCGAGGAAGACGGCGGCGTCGTCGACGGTGACCGGGCCGCGCTCGGTCCCGCCCGTGCCGTGCAGCCCCGCGAACGCGGCGGCCACGGGCCGCTCGTGCACGAAGGTCTCCATCAGCCCCGAGACACCGGTCAGCCGCTCGCCGGTGATGAACTGCGCCAGGTCCACGGCGTGCGAGCCGATGTCGCCCAGCGCGCCGGACCCGGCCTGCTGCTTGTCGAGCCGCCAGGACAGCGGCGCCTCCGGGTCGGCGAGCCAGTCCTGCAGGTACTGCACGCGCACGTGCCGCACCGCGCCGATCCGGCCGTCCGCGACGAGCTGCCGCGCGAGCTGCACCGCCGGCACCCGCCGGTACGTGTAGCCCACCATCGAGCGCACCCCGCGGGCCGCCGCCGCCTCGGCCGCGGCGACCATCGCCTCGGCCTCCTCGATGGTGTTGGCCAGCGGCTTCTCGCACAGCACGTGCTTGCCGGCCTCCAGCGCGGCCACCGCGATCTCCGCGTGCGTCCGGCCCGGGGTGCAGATGTCGACCAGGTCGACGTCGTCCCGCGCCACGAGCTCCTGCCACGACCCGGCCGTCTCCTGCCAGCCGAGCCGCTCCGCCGCCGACTTCACGGCGGCGGCGTCCCGCCCGCCGAGCACCCGCATGACCGGCGTGCGCGGCAGGTCGAAGAACCGCGGGGCCGTGCGCCACGCCTGCGAGTGCGCGGCGCCCATGAAGGCGTACCCCACCATGCCGACGCCGAGCGGCGCGGCCGTCGTCCCGTCCATCACGAGACCTCCTTGCCTGGGCGCGGGTGGCGCCGGCGACCGGCGCCACCCGCGGACCGGATCAGGACTCGAAGGCCGAGTCGATGTACTGGTCGACGTTGTCGGCCGTGACGACCGGCGCGAACAGCTGGACGGTGCGCGGGACGCCCGAGGACGCGAGGTCGCTCAGCGACTTCTCGTGCGCGACCAGCCGGGCGAGCTTGATGCCGTCCGCCGCCTGCGTCGACGGGTAGATGACGGTGGCCTCGACGACCGAGGACTCGTCCTGGATCTCGCGCATCATGTTCGCCGAGCCGGCGCCGCCGACCAGGAAGAACTCGTCGCGGCCGGCGTTCTCGATCGCGGCCAGGACGCCGACGCCCTGGTCGTCGTCGTGGTTCCAGATCGCGTCGATCTGCGGCGCGGCCTGCAGCAGGTTCGCCGCCGCCTGCTCGCCGCCCTGGACGGTGAAGTCCGCGGCGACCCGGTTGTCGACGTCGAGCCCGCAGTCGTCGAGCGCGTCGGCGAAGCCCTGGCTGCGGTCCTGGGTCAGCGGCAGCGAGTCGATGCCGGCGATCTCGGCCACCACGGCGTCCGGGTTGTCGCCCAGCCGCTCGCAGATGTAGGTGCCGGCCGAGACGCCCATGCCGTAGTTGTCGCCGAGCACGGTGGCCCGGGACGCGAACGGGCTGGAGAACTCGCGGTCGACGTTGATGACCGGGATCCCGGCCTCCATCGCCTGCGTGGCGACGTCCGTCAGCGCGCCGCCGTCGAACGGCAGCAGCACGATCGCGTCCACGCCGTCGTTGATGAAGCCCTCGATCTGGCTGATCTGCACGTTGACGTCGTTGGTGCCCTCGGCGACCCGGAGCTCGACGTCCTCGTAGTTCTCGGCCTCCTTCTGGGCAGCCGTGGTGATGGCGCCCATCCAGCCGTGGTCGGCGGCCGGTGCCGAGAACCCGATGACGACCGTGTCGCCGGCCTCGTCGTTGTCGGACACGGCGACCGGGGCGGCCTCGGTGCCGCCGTCGTCCTCCTCCGCGGGGGCGTTGGAGGTGCAGGCGGCGAGGAACGCGACGGACAGCACGGCGACCGGGGCGAGGACGCGGCCTCGACGGCGCGGGGTGCGGGTGGTGGACATGGGATCTCCTTCGACGATGTCCGGGGTCGTGCGGGCAGGGTGGGGCGTGCGGG
>NZ_JAKRMS010000157.1 GCF_022346185.1 Cellulomonas sp. ACRRI
GTGCACGGCCCTACCTCGGCGCGCCGTCCATGCCGCCGAGATAGGGCCCGCGCGCCGAGGTAGGGCCGTGCACGGTCCTACCTCGGCGGAAGGGCGCGGGTCGCGCGCCGCCCCGGGGTGCGGGCTCCGCGCGCGCGGCGGACAGTGAGGGCATGAGCCACGACAGCACCGATCCCGTCCGGACCGTCGCCGAGCTGCTGAAGGACCAGCGCCTCGGCGTCCTCACCACGGTCGCGCCCGACGGCACCCTCATCGCGCGCCCGATGGCGCTGCAGGAGGTCGAGTTCGACGGCGACCTCTGGTTCTTCGCCGAGCGCGGCTCCCGCAAGCTCGCGCACGTCGCCGCCGACCCCCGGGTCAACGTCGCGGTGGGGTCCGGGGCGACCTGGGTGTCCGTCGCGGGCGTGGCCGAGCCGGTCGACGACGTCGCGAAGAAGCGCGAGCTGTGGAGCGCGGGCGTGGAGGCGTGGCTGCCCGACGGCCCCGACTCGCCGCAGGCCGTGCTGCTGCGCGTGCGCGCGGAGTCGGCCGAGTACTGGGACACGCCCGGCAGCCGGGTGGCGACCCTGCTCAGCTTCGTGAAGTCGAAGGCCACCGGCGAGCGCCTCGAGGGCGAGAACGAGCGCGTCGACCTCTGAGGCGGGGTCCCGGCGCGGCGGGCGTCAGTCCCGGTTCGGGACGACGTCCGCGTCCTCGCGGAGGTCCGCGGCCGAGACGCCGAGGACCGACTCCTCGTCGGGGCGGGTCGGCAGGATGTCCTTCGTGTAGGACTTCACGGCCTCCCGCATCGGCACGTCGCGCTTCTGCGCCTCCGACAGGAACCACCGGTGGTCCAGCAGCTCGTGGTACAGCTGCGCGGGCTCGAGCTTCGGCCGCAGGTCGCGCGGCACGGCGCGCACGGCGGGCTCGAACACCTCGGTGAGCCAGTCGTGCGCGACGAACGTCTCGTCGTCGTTCTGCCGGTCCATCGCCGCCCGGTACTGGTCGAGGTCGTTGAGCAGCCGGCGGGCCTGGTTCTCCTGCACGTCCAGGCCGGTGAGCCGCATGAGCCGGCGCGAGTGGTGCCCGGCGTCCACGACCTTGGGCTGGATGCGGACCGTGGTGCCGTCGACGTCGGTGGTGATGTCGAGCTCGCCGACGTCGAAGCCCAGGTCGTTCAGCCGCTCGATGCGGGCCTGCACCCGCCACCGCTCGTTGAGCCCGAACGACTCGGAGCTGGTCAGCGCGGACCACAGCTCCTCGTACCGCTCGGCCAGCGCGTCGCCGATCGCGACCGCGTCGACGTCCTCCTCCAGGAACTCGCCGGCCTGCAGGTCCATCAGCTCGCCGATGATGTTGACCCGCGCGACCTCGAGGTCGTACCCCCGCTGCCCCGGGGTGAGCTCGTCGTGCAGGTCACCGGTCTCGGCGTCGACCAGGTAGGCGGCGAACGTCTCGGCGTCCCGCCGGAACAGCGTGTTCGACAGCGAGACGTCGCCCCAGTAGAAGCCGACGAGGTGCAGCCGGACCAGGAGCACCGCGAGGGCGTCGATGAGCCGGGTCGCGGTGTCGGGCCGCAGCGCCTGGCTGAACAGCGCGCGGTAGGGCAGCGAGAACCGGAGGTGCTGCGTGATGAGCACGGCCTCCAGCGGCTCCCCGTCGGGCGCGGTGCGGCCGGTGATGACGCCCACGGGTTCGACGCTCGGCACGTCCAGGCGGCTGAGCTGGCGCAGCAGCTCGTACTCGCGGTACGCGACCGTCTCGCCGATCTCCTTGATCGCGACGACCCGGCCGGAGAGCCGCGCGAACCGCACGGTGTGCCGGGAGATGCCGCGGGGCAGGGCGGCCAGGCGCTCCGCCGGCCAGTCGGCCAGGGGCACGTCCCAGGGCAGGTCGAGCAGGGCCGGGTCCGGCGCGGCCGCGGTGATCTGCAGGCGCGTGCGTGGGGTCATGGGTCGATTCTCCCATCCGGACGCCGAAGGGGCGGGACCGGTTCGTGCCGGCCCCGCCCCTTCGACGTGGAGATGTCGTGCGTCAGTGCGCGATGCGCTCGCCCGAGCCGGCGTGGAACAGGTGCTGCTCGCCGGTGCGGATGCGCACGGCGATCGTCTCGCCCTTGGCCGGGACCTGGCGCGGGTCGACGCGCACGATGACCTGCGAGTCGCCGGCACCGGAGCGGACGTCCGCCGCGCCGGCCTCGCCGACGAGCGAGCCGTACACGAACGCGTCGGAGCCGAGCTCCTCGACGATGTTCACCGAGACCGGGATCGAGTCCGGCGTGCCCTGCGGGACCACGTCCAGCGCCTCCGGGCGGAACCCGATGGTGATGGAGTTGTTGTCGTCCGCGGCGAGCCCGCTGATCACGTCGCGCGGCACCGCGATGCCGGCCGAGCCGACCTTCGCGACGCCGTCGGTGATCGGGAACGTGCCGATGTTCATGGCCGGGGAGCCGATGAAGCCGGCGACGAACACGTTGGCCGGGGTGTCGTACATGTCGCGCGGGGTGCCGACCTGCTGCAGGAGGCCGTCCTTGAGCACCGCGATGCGGTCGCCCATGGTGAGCGCCTCGGTCTGGTCGTGGGTGACGTAGACCGTGGTGACGCCCAGGCGGCGCTGGAGCGACGCGATCTGGGTGCGGGTCTGCACGCGGAGCTTCGCGTCCAGGTTCGACAGCGGCTCGTCCATGAGGAAGACGCGCGGCTGGCGGACGATGGCGCGACCCATCGCGACACGCTGCCGCTGGCCACCCGAGAGGGCCTTCGGCTTGCGGTCGAGGTACTGGGTGAGGTCGAGGATCTTGGCGGCCTCCTCGACGCGGGTGCGGATCTCCGCCTTCGGGGTGCCGGCGATCTTGAGCGCGAAGCCCATGTTGTCGGCGACCGTCATGTGCGGGTACAGCGCGTAGTTCTGGAACACCATCGCGATGTCCCGGTCCTTCGGCTGGACGTCGGTGACGTCGCGGTCGCCGATGAGGATGCGACCCGCGTTGACGTCCTCCAGGCCCGCGAGCATGCGGAGGGAGGTCGACTTGCCGCAGCCCGAGGGGCCGACGAGGACGAGGAACTCGCCGTCCTCGATGTGCAGGTCGAGGGCGTCCACCGCGGGACGCTCCGTGCCGGGGTAGACCCGGGTGGCCTTGTCGAACGTGACCGTAGCCATGATGTGTCGATCCCTTCACCGGCAGGTACGTGCCGGACGATCCGTCGTGAAGAGTGTCAGAGTGTCTTCGCTGACACGGGTCGAGGGAGGTCTGCCGACCCCCCTCGGTCCACCCACATCCAACCACACCCCACCGGTCCGCGGGTGGCGTGGCTCACGTCAGTTGAGGACGACGACGTCGGAGTCGCCGTAGCCGAGCAGGTCACCGCCGTACGGCCACACGCCCTGCACGTCGGCGGGCAGCCGCGTGGCCCACGCGGGCGCTCCGCCGGACAGCGTGAACGCGGCGAGCGCGCGCTGGGAGGCCTGCACGCCGTCCCGCCCGGCGTCCGTGCGCCCGGAGGCGGTCGGGGCGTCGGCGACGGTCAGGCCGACCTGCGCCAGCGCGTCCGGGCGGGCGACGACCATCAGGTACCGGCCGTCGGTCATCACCGACGCGCCGTCCCCGGAGACCTCGACGTCGGTGCGCCACACCTGCCGGCCGGTCGCGACGTCGAGCGCCCACACCCCGTCCGTGTCGGCGCCGTACAGCGTGCCCTCGAGCAGCACCGCGGCCGGGTCCGACCACCGGGGGTGCGGGGAGGACCACAGCTCGGTGCCGGACTCGGCGTCCACGCCGACCAGCACGCGGCCGTCCGAGGTCGACGCCGCGACGAGCTCCACCCCGGGCACCGAGCCGTCGTCCACGGACAGCCACAGCGGCTGGCCGGGCAGGTCGGTCACGGGCGTGCCGGCGTCGTCGAGCAGCTGGGCGCCCGCACCGCCGCTGGCGAGCAGGCGGCCGGTGCGGGAGACGGACAGGTAGTCCGGCCCGGAGGCCTGCAGCCGCCCGTCGTCCGCGGCGAAGGCCCAGGACCCGAGCTCCCCCTGCACCAGCACCCGGCCGGGGGCGACGGACACGGACGGCGGGTAGAACAGCCGCTCGGCGGCCCCCGGGTCGACCAGCGGCACGTCGGTCCGCCACAGCGGGGCGCCGGCCCCGTCGTCGGGCCCGCCCCGGTCGGCGGCGGTGTCCCAGGCGGAGACGCGCAGCGTGCCGTCCGTGATCGAGGCGAGCACCTGGAGCCCGTCCGCGGCGCCCCAGCCGGACATCGGCGCCACCTGGCGGGTGCTGCGCAGGTCGCCCGTGGTGGCGTCGAGCGCCACCAGCCGCGCCGCGCTCGGCGGGGCGGGCGCCCAGGTGCCGGAGTCGTCCGCCGCGTCCGCGGGCCCGCGGTCCAGCACCAGGCAGCGGATCACGTCGACCGGCTCGGCGTCGGCGAGGCAGGTGGGGTACTCCATGCCGACGTCCGGCTCCGCGCGCGCGCCGTCCTCGAGCGAGGTCGACCAGACCTGGGCGCCGTCCCGGTCGAGCGCGACCAGCTCGCGCGCGGCGTCCCACGGCGGCGACGCGACCCCGACCCGCAGGTCGCCGACGGCGATGCCGGACAGCACCACGGACGCCGTCTCCTGGCTGTACCGGTGCGCGGCGGGCAGCCCCGGCGCGACGGTCCGGAGCACGCCCGCGACCTCCTGCCGGGCGGCGACCCGGCCGTCCTCGCGGGCGTCGAGCACGGCCTGCGTCCCGACGACCGCCAGCGCGGCGAGGACCGGGGCGGGCCACCAGCGGCGGACCAGCCGGCGGCGCCGGGCGACCTGCCGGGCGCGCGCGGCCTCCGCCTCGCGGTCCTCGGCCCCGGGCGCGAGCGGCAGGTCGGTGCCGACGTCGACCAGCTCGACGTCCTGCATCGACTCCCGTCGGCGTCCCACGAGCGGAACCTACGCCCCGGGGGGCACCTCGCGCGCGGGATCGGCTTCCCCGGCGCCCCCGCCGTCGCCCGCGCCGGACCGGGGGTCCAGACCCGCCGCCAGCCCGGCCAGCACGGCGGCCAGCGCCGCCGGGTCCGGGACGCGGTAGCCGGCGGCCGTCGGGCCCTCGCCGACCTTGACGGTCAGGTCGTCCGCGCCGAGCGCGCGGAACGCGTTCTCGTCCGTGACGTCGTCGCCCGCGCAGAGCACGGTGCCGGCCCGCAGCTCGTCGCGGAGCGCCACGAGCGCGGCGCCCTTGTCCGCGTCCAGCACGGAGACCTCGACGACCTTCTTGCCGTGCAGGGTCACCGACCCGAGGCGCTCGCCGACGGCGAGGGCCTCGCGCTCGGCCGCCTCGCCGGTCGCCGGGTCCGCCATGCGGGTGTGCACGACGACCGCGGCGGGCTTCGTCTCCACCCACACGCCGTCCCGGCCCCGGGCCACCGCCTGCAGCTCGCCGCCGAGCCGGGTGAGCCGGTCGGACTGGTCGTCGGTCAGCGTCAGCACGTCGCGGTCGAGGCCGTGCGCGCCGATCCGCGCCCGCTCGGCGCCGTGGCTGCCGATCAGCACGGTGCCGGCGGGGACCTCGGCCAGCCGGTGCAGGTCCGCGGCGGGCCGCCCGGACACCAGCGCGAGCCGCACGGCGTCGGGGCGGCCGGCCAGGCGACGCAGCGCGGTCACCGCCTCCGGGAGCAGCCGGGAGGCCTCCGGGTCGTCCTGGAGCGGGGCGAGCGTCCCGTCGAAGTCGAGCGCGACGAGCAGCGGCAGGCGCGCGGGGTCGGCGAGCACGCCCCGGAGGGCGGCGCGCAGGTCGTCGGTCGTGCCGGGGGTCGGCGCGGCTGCTGCGGGCACGGAGCGCTCCTCAGACGTGGTGCTCGCGCACCGGGACGGCGGTCAGCACCGACAGGAACGACTCCGACCAGTGCGCGACGTCGTTCTCCAGCACCCGGCGGCGCAGGCGGCGCATCCGCTTGCGGGCCTCGCGGGGGTCGATGTTCGCGGCGTGCTGGATCGCGTTCTTCAGGCCGGCGATGTCGTGCGGGTTCACCAGGATCGCCGCCCCGCCGAGCTCGTCGGCCGCGCCGGTGAACTCGCTCAGCACGAGGGCGCCCCGGTCGTCGGACCGCGCCGCGATGTACTCCTTCGCCACCAGGTTCATGCCGTCGCGCAGCGCGGTGACCAGCATGACGTCGGCCGCCAGGTACAGGGCCGCCATCTCCTCCATCGGGTAGGAGTGGTGCATGTAGTGCACCGCCGCGTGCCCGAGCTCGCCGTGCTCGCCGTTGATCCGGCCGACCTGCGCCTCGACCTCCTCGCGCAGCTGCTGGTACGCGCCGACGTTCTCCCGGCTGGGCGAGGCGACCTGCACGAGCGTCGACTCGGGCACGGTCATCCGGCCGTCCTCGAGCAGCTCCTCGAACGCCTTGATCCGGTGCCGGATGCCCTTGGTGTAGTCGAGCCGGTCCACGCCGAGCAGCAGCACCTGCGGGTCGCCGAGCTCCGCGCGGATCTCCTTGGCGCGCTGCTGCACCTCGGGGGTGCGCGCGAGCCGGTCGAACGCCTTGGAGTCGATCGAGATGGGGAACGCCGCGGCGCGCACGTGCCGCTCCACGCGGCCGTCGGAGTCGGTCAGCGTGATCATCTGGCCGCGGGTGGTGCGGTCGGTGAGCCGGCGGACCACCCGGACGAAGTTCGCCGCGTCGCCGCCGCGCTGGAACCCGATCAGGTCGGCGCCGAGCAGGCCCTCGACGACCTGGAGCCGCCACGGCAGCTGGGCGAAGATCTCCAGCGGGGGGAACGGGATGTGGTGGAAGTAGCCGATCCGCACGTCCGGGCGGAGCTCGCGCAGGAACTTCGGGACCAGCTGCAGCTGGTAGTCGTGCACCCACACCGTCGCGCCGGGCGCGGCCTGCGCCGCCGCCGCGTCCGCGAACCGGCGGTTGACCCGCTGGTAGGCGTCCCACCACTGCCGGTGGAACGTCGGGGGCTGGATCACGTCGTGGTAGAGCGGCCACAGCGTGTCGTTCGAGAAGCCCTCGTAGTAGTACGTCAGGTCGTCCTCGGTCAGCCGCACCGGGACGAGCCGCATGTCGTCGGCGTCGAACGGCTCCAGCTCGAGGTCGGCGGAGCCGCCCCAGCCCACCCACGCGCCGTCGGAGCGCTGCACGACGGGCTCGAGGGCGGTCACGAGGCCGCCCGGGGAGCGGGTCCAGCTCGGCGTGCCGTCCTCGCCCACGGTCACGTCGACCGGGAGGCGGTTCGCGACGACGACCAGGTCATAGCCAGCAGATGTCACTGAAGTTCAGCTCCTTGGTGTCCCCTCGACCTTAACGTGACCCCGCGCGGACCGCCCGGGAAGCGGGCGGCCGCCGACCGGCCGGCCCGCGGGTGCCTTCACCGGTCCCGCCGCGCGGCACCACGAGCCCCGCCCGCGCGGCGGCTACCGTGCCCGCATGGAGCGCATCGGGCTGTCGCCGGGCGCCGAGATCGGCGGGTACACCATCCTGGCGCCGCTCGGCTCCGGCGGCATGGGCACGGTGTACCGGGCGGTCGACGGCGGCGGCACCCCGGTCGCGCTCAAGCTGCTGCACCCGCACATCGGCGCCGACCCGTCGTCCCGCGAGCGGCTGCGCCGCGAGGTCCTCGCCCTGCAGCGGCTGCGGCACCCGGGCGTCGCCGCGGTCCTCGACGCGGAGGCGGACTCGACGGAGGCGTTCCTCGTCACCGAGCTGGTGCCGGGCCTCGACCTGGCCGAGCACGTCCGGCAGCGCGGCCCGCTCGACGCCACCGCCCTGCACGGGCTCGCGGACGGCCTGCGCGACGCGCTCGGCGCCGTGCACGCGGCCGGCGTCGTGCACCGCGACCTCAAGCCGAGCAACGTGCTCGTCACCCCCGACGGCCCGGTGCTCATCGACTTCGGCATCGCGCAGTCCGTCGACGAGACCCGGGTCACCTCGACCGGCTTCGTCGTCGGCACCCCCGGCTACCTCGCGCCCGAGCTCGTCGACGGCGGGGACCCCACGCCGGCGACCGACTGGTGGGGCTGGGCCGCGCTGCTCGCGTACGCCGCGACCGGCCGCGCGCCGTTCGGCACCCGGCCGCTGGAGGCCGTGCTGGTGCGGACCCGCAGCGGCGACGCCGACCTCGCGGGCCTCGGGCCCGTGACCGCCGGGGCGCTCTGGGACGCGCTGGCCGCCGACCCCGAGGACCGGGCGCGGCCCGACGAGGTGGTGGCGGCGCTGGCCGAGGCGGAGCGCCGGGGGGAGTCGTACGACGCCGGCGCGGCCGACGTGGCGCTCGCGGGCGGCCCGCGGGGCGGGGCGCTGCGCGGGGGG
>NZ_JAKRMS010000158.1 GCF_022346185.1 Cellulomonas sp. ACRRI
GCCCCGCCCCGGCGATCCGGGACGGGGCCGCCCGAGGGCTGCGGCGCCGGTCAGGCGTCGCGGCGCCGCACCAGGACGAGCGCGGCGCCGAGGAGCACGACGCCCCACAGCACGAGCACGCCGTAACCCTGCCAGGGCGTCAGCACCGCGACGTCGCTGGCCGCCCGGAGCGCGTCGATGCTCTCGGTGGAGGTCGACAGCACCTGGAAGCCGGCGTTGGACGGCAGGAACGGCGCGGTCTCGGCGAGCACCCGGATGTTCGGGAAGGCCGAGAACAGCGTCTCCACGACCAGGAACACGCCGAACACGGTGGCGAGAGCCGCGGCGGACACCCGCAGCAGCGCGCCGATCGCGAACGAGAACAGCGCGACGCCCATCAGGTACAGCGGCATGGCGATCAGCACCCGGCGGTGGACCTCGTCGGACAGGTCGATCGCGTAGGCGTCGCCGAGCGACGGCGTGATCAGGGCCCAGGACAGCAGCGTGGCGAGCGCACCGGTGACGAAGGCGACGACCAGCACGACCACGGCCTTGGCCAGGATCGCGCCGACCCGCCGGGGCGCGGCGGCGAACGTGGAGCGGATCGAGCCGGTGGAGTACTCGCCGGTGATCGCCAGGACGGCGAGCACCGAGATCACGAGCTGGCCGATCATGATGCCGCTCTGCACGAAGCTGGGACCCACGGTCGCGCCGGGGATGCCCATCTCCTCCGGGCTGACGTTCTGCAGCGTGAAGTAGGTGCCCATCCAGGTGAACCCGGCCTGGGCGAGGATCGTGATGCTCACGACCCACCAGGTCGAGCGCAGGGTCCAGAGCTTGATCCACTCGGAGCGGACCAGCTTCGGGAACGTCACGCGGGGCGCGTCGACGCGCGCGGGGCGGACAGGGGCGGTCGCGGTCGCGGCGCTCATCGCCGGGCCTCCTCGGGGGTCGGGGCGGTCGCGGTGCCCGCGGTGCCGGCGGCGGTGGAGTGGTACTCGACCGCGTCGGCGGTCAGGGACATGTAGGCGGACTCGAGCGAGGCGTGCACCGGGGTGAGCTCGTGCAGGACGAGGGCGTTCGCGGCGGCGAGCTCGCCGACGGCGCGGGCGTCCGTGCCGGTGATCTCCAGCAGACCCGCCTCGACCGAGGTCACGGTGACGTCCGGCGCGGCGAGCAGCTCGGCGAGCCGGGTGGCGTGCGGGCTGCGCACCCGCACGGACTTGCCGGCCGCGCCGGCGACGATGTCGTCCACCGGGGCGTCGGCGATGATCCGGCCGCGGCCGATCACGAGGATGTGGTCGGCGGTCAGCGCCATCTCGCTCATGAGGTGCGAGGACAGGAAGACGGTCCGGCCCTCGGCGGCGAGGTGCTTGACGAGGTTGCGCACCCACAGCACGCCCTCGGGGTCGAGGCCGTTGACCGGCTCGTCGAGGATCAGCGTGCGCGGGTCGCCGAGCATGGCGGCGGCGATGCCGAGCCGCTGCCCCATGCCGAGCGAGAAGCCGCCGACGCGCTTGCGGGCGACCTGGCCGAGGCCGGTCATCTCGATGACCTCGTCGACGCGCTTGCGGCCGATGCCGTGGGTGGCGCCGAGGGCGCGCAGGTGGTTGGTGGCCGAGCGTCCGGAGTGGACGGCCTTGGCCTCGAGCAGCGCGCCGACCTCGGTCAGCGGGGACGTGAGCTGCGCGTAGGGGCGGCCGTTGACGGTGACGGTGCCGGACGTGGGCCGGTCGAGGCCCATGATCATCCGCATCGTGGTCGACTTCCCGGCGCCGTTCGGGCCGAGGAAGCCGGTGACCTTGCCGGGCTGGACGGTGAAGTCGATGCCGGCGACGGCGGTCTTCTGCCCGTATCTCTTGGTGAGTCCGTGGGCCTCGATCATGGTGTCCTCACAGGGGTGGTCTCCAGGTACGGCACGAACCTACGGACCCGCGGGCCCCGGCGGAACGACCGCGCGGCCGATTCCGCGGACCGGTCCGCTCGCCCGCACGGCCGACCCCGTCCGTCGTGGGGATGACCCGCCCCCGCCGCAGGTCGGCCGCGGGGATGGTCCTGGCCGGGTAGCGGCCCGCGGGAACTTCCGGTGCGGTCGCGGCGTTCTAGGCTCAGTACCACTGCCGGCTCGATCGCGAACCGACCATGGAGGACCGATGACCAACCCGGTGTTCAACAACAGCGCCGTGTTCGGCGACCCGCGCGCCCGGGGCGCCCGGGGGAACCGCGCGCCGCAGACGACGGCGCAGCCCGGCGCGTACGGCGCCACGGCCACCGGGCCGGTGATCGAGGCGCAGTCGCTGGAGCAGATGTACGGCGCGCCCGCCGCCACCACCCGGGACACCGGCCGGCTGACCTACGACGACGTCATCATCAAGACCGGCGGGCTGCTCGCGCTGCTCGTCGCGGTCGCGGCGGTGACCTGGAACGCCGCGCCCGGCCTCTGGCCGCTCGGCGCGGTCGTCGGCCTGGTGCTGGGCCTGGTCAACGCGTTCAAGAAGAACCCGAGCCCGCTGCTCATCACGCTGTACACGGTCGCGCAGGGCGTGTTCCTCGGCGGGATCAGCCTGGCGTTCCAGAACATGACGATCGACGGCCAGGGCGGCTTCCAGCCGATCGTGTTCCAGGCGGTCGTCGCGACGATGGCGACCTTCGCCGCCGCGCTGTTCCTGTTCAAGTCGGGCAAGGTGCGCGTCACGCCGAAGTTCACGCGCTGGCTGCTGATCTCGATGGTCGGCTACCTGGCGTTCTCGCTGGTGAACGTCGGGCTGTCGTTCTTCGTCGACAGCGCCGGGTTCGGCCCGCTCCGGGACGGCCCGTTCGGCATCATCATCAGCCTGGTCGCCGTCGGCCTGGCCGCCGCGAGCCTGATCATGGACTTCGACGCGATCAAGCGCGGCGTCGAGCAGGGCGTCCCGGCGAAGTTCGCCTGGTCCGCCGCGTTCGGCCTGATCGTCACGCTGGTCTGGCTGTACCTGGAGATCCTGCGGCTCCTCGCGATCCTCCGCGGCGGCGACTGACCCGCGGCGCGCACGCACGACGGCCCGCGTCCCCCCGAGGGGGCGCGGGCCGTCGTCGTCCCGGCCGGGCGGGCCCTCCGCCCCGCCCGGCCGGGACGGTCCCGACCCGCGGCGGCGGGCGGTCAGCCCGCCGCCGCGAGCAGGTCCGTCAGCGCCGCCCCCGCGCCGCCGTGCAGCATCGCCGCGGCGTAGCCGGCCACCTCGGCGACGAGGCGCTCCAGCCGCGGGTCGTCGGCCGGCAGCATCCCGGCGCCGACGACCAGCGCGCGGAC
This sequence comes from Cellulomonas sp. ACRRI, assembly GCF_022346185.1. Lineage (GTDB taxonomy): Bacteria > Actinomycetota > Actinomycetes > Actinomycetales > Cellulomonadaceae > Cellulomonas. The sequence continues at coordinate 3,269 of NZ_JAKRMS010000158.1, forward strand.
CCACCCGGCCGGGTCGCGGTCGTCGCAGGCCCGCGCGAGCGCCAGCAGTCCGGGGTCGTCGGCCGGCTCGAACCCCGGCGGCCCGAGCCGCCCGGAGTCCAGCACCAGCAGCGCCGCGAGCGCGAACGCCGTCGCCGGCGCCTCCCGGCCGTCCTGCCACGCCTCCAGCAGCACGGGCAGGTTCCGCGCGCGGTACTTCGCGAGCGCGTTGAGGGCGATGTCGGCGAGCCGGTGCTGCAGGAACGGGTTGGTGAACCGCTCGCGGATGGTCGCGGCGAACCGGCGCAGCGCCTCCGGGTCCCCGGTGAGGGACGGCAGGACCTCGCGGTCGAGCAGCAGGTCGAGGTAGCGCGCGACGTCCGCCCGCGCCACCGTCTCCCGGACGCCGACCTCGCCGAGCAGCAGCCCGAGCGGGGTCAGCGCCGTGTGCATCCCGTTGAGCACCCGGACCTTGCGGTCCCGGGACGCCCGGACGTCGGGCAGGAACTCGACGGGCTGGCCGGCACGGTCCAGCGGCAGCACGTCGCGCAGCGCGGGGTCGCCGCCGACGGCCCACAGGCCGTAGAGCTCGCCCTTGACGACGAGCCGGTCGGCGTAGCCGATCTGCCGGTGCACGTCGGCGATCTCGTCCCGGGGGTAGCCGGGCACGATCCGGTCGACCAGGGTGTCGTGGAACGAGCAGGCCCGCTCGACCCAGTCGACGAACGCGGCCGGCAGGTCGTTCGCCGACGCGTGCGCGAGGACGTAGCGGCGCAGGGTGCCGGCGTTGTCCTCGATCAGCTCGCAGCACACGACGTGCAGGCCGGCCGCGGGGTCGCCGCCGAAGTGCCGGAACCGGTCCAGCAGCAGGGCGGTGACCTTGGCGGGGAACGACGCCGGTGGCGTGGCGGCGAGGTCGTCGCCCTCGACCCAGGCGATGCCGGCCTCGGTGGTGTTGGACACCAGGACCCGCAGGGACGGCTCGAGGTAGGTCGCGCGGTAGGCGGCGAACTCCTCGTGCGCCCGCACCACCCGCTGGATCGCGGTGACCCGGGTGACCTCCCGCACCGGGGCGCCGTCGCGGACCCCCTCCAGGAGCACGTGGTAGATGCCGTCCTGCTCGCGCAGCAGGTCGAGCGCGCGGTCCGGCCCGGGGGTGGCGTGCACGACGGCGACCCCGTCGCGGGTGACGCCGGCGTCGTTGGCGCCCTGGATCATCTGGTCGACGAACGCGCGCAGGAAGTTCCCGGCGCCGAACTGCAGGACGGTGAGGGGCAGCTCCTCCCGCGGCACGGTCGTGGCGTCGGGGACGGGGAGCCCGGCGGTGCCGGGCGGGGTGGTGGTCATGAGGCCTCGTAGGCGCGCAGGGGCAGGTGGTAGGCGAGGTCGGCCGCGGTGTCGACGGCCTCGTCGAGGTCGAGCCGGTGCTCCACGACGAGCCTGGCCAGGTACCCGGCGTCGACGCGGCGGGCCAGGTCGTGCCGCGCCGGGATCGACACGAACGCGCGGGTGTCGTCGACGAACCCCGAGGTGTTGGCGAACCCGGCGGTCTCGGTCACCGCCTCGCGGTACCGGCGCATGGCGTCCGGGGCGTCGAGGAACCACCACGGCGCGCCGAGCCGGACCGACGGGTAGACGCCGGCCAGCGGGGCCAGCTCGCGGGAGAAGGTCGACTCGTCGACCGTGAACAGGATGGTCCGGAACCCCGGGTGCCGGCCGAAGGCGGCCAGCAGCGGGCGCAGCGCGCGGGTGTACTCGGTCGCGACCGGGATGTCGTAGCCCCGGTCCGGGCCGAACGCCGCGGCCACCGCCGGGTCGTGGTCCCGGAGCACCCCCGGGTGCAGCTGCAGCACCAGACCGTCCTCGGCGGCCATCGCGGCCATCTGGAACAGCATGTGGCCGGCGAAGGCGGCGGCGTCCGCGGCCGGGACCTCCCCGCGCAGCGCCGCGGCGAACACCCGCTCCGCCTCGGCGTCCGGCAGCGGGGTCGTGCCGGTGGCGAGGAGCCCGTGGTCGGAGGCCCGGGCGCCGGCGGCCTTGAACCGGGCGCGCTGCACCCGCAGGGCCTCGAGGTACCCGGGGTACGACTCGACGTCGGTGCCGGCGGCCGCGCCCAGCCGGTCGAGATCGGCCCGCCAGCCCGGTCGGTCGACGGCGAGCAGGGCGTCGGGGCGGAACGTCGGGAGCACCCGGTGCCCGAGCCCGTCGGCGGCGAGGCGGGCGTGCGCGTCGAGCGTGGACCAGGCCGGGTCGGTGGTGCTGATGACCTCGATGCCGAACCGGTCGAGCAGCGCCCGCGGCCGGAACGCCGGGTCGTCGATCGCGGCCTGCACCCGGTCGTAGAGCGCGTCGGCGGTCGCGGCGCTCGGCCGCTCGGTGACGCCGAAGATCTCGACCAGCTCGGTCTCCAGCCAGAACCGGGTCGGGGTGCCCCGGAACAGCGGCCACCCGGCGCAGAACCGGCGCCAGATCGCCCGCGGGTCCGTCTCGGGTGCGGCGCCGGTCCCGCCGCGCACGGGGGCGACGCCGAGCTGCTCGATGCCGGCGCCCTGCGAGGCCAGCATCCGGACCAGGTAGTGGTCCGGCACGACGAGCAGCTGGGCCGGGTCCGGGAACGCGGCGTCGTCCGCGAACCACTCGACCGGCACGTGCCCGTGCATCGCCACCAGCGGCAGGTCGCGGGTGGCGCGGTAGATCTCGCGGGCGACCGGCCGGGTGACCGGGTCGGCCGGCAGCGCGCGGTCGGGGTGCAGCGTCCAGGCGCCCGCCGGGCGGGCCGGGGCGGTCACCGGGACGCCCCGAGGCCGTGCCGCCGGTCCATCTCGGCCGCGAGCAGCAGGAACGGGCCGACGCCCTTGTGGTCGTTGGTCACGATCGGCTCGCTCATGTAGTACGCGTAGCTGCCGTCCCGGTAGGGCTGCCCGCCCAGGCCCGCGACGTGGCACATCCGGTGGACGTTCACCCAGCCCTGGGCGTCGACGGACAGGAACTGCTCGGTGGCGTGCGCCCAGCCGGCCTCCAGCGCCCGCTCCCAGTCGTCGCCGGCGAGGTGGCCGAGCCGCAGGGCCTTGGCGATCGCGGCCAGCACCATGAACGAGCCCGAGGACTCCAGGTAGTTGAGCGGCCGGTCGCCCTGGTCGGGGATCTGGAACCACAGGCCCGTGCGCGGGTCGCGCACCCGCAGCAGCGCGGCGAGCACGTCGGTGAGCTGCGCTCGGATGCGCTCGCGGCCGGGGTGCTCGGCCGGCAGGTGCTCGAGCACGTCGGCCATCGCCATCACGAACCAGCCGAGCGCGCGCAGCCACACGTGCGGCGACCGCCCGGTCTCCGGGTCGGCCCAGCCCATGCGGCGCGACTCGTCGCAGGCGTGCCGGCACAGGCCCGAGGGGCCCTCGACCGTGAGGTCGTACGCGGTGGTGAACTGCAGCACGACGTCGTCCAGCAGGTCGGCGCGGCCGGCCAGCACGCAGTACCGGGCGTAGAACACCGAGCCCATGTAGAGCCCGTCGAGCCAGACCTGGTCGGGGTAGATCTGCTTGTGCCAGAACGTGCCGGCCCGCAGGCGCGGCTGGCGGAGCAGCTGCTGGAACAGCCGGTCCGCGGCGAGCCGGTACCGCCGGTCGCCGGTCTCCTCCAGCAGGTCGAGCACGGCCTTGCCGTTGTTGACGTGGTCGAGGTTGTACTCGGCGCGGGAGTACCCCAGGATCGAGCCGTCCTCGCGCACGAAGTGGTCGAGGTTGCGCCGGATGTACGCGGCGTACCGCGGGTCCCCGGTGAGCCGGTGCACGGCCCGGAGGCCGTCGAGCACCAGGCCGTCCTCGTACTCCCAGCGGTCGCGCGGGTTCACCTGCGGCTCCCGGGCGAGGAGCGTGTCGGCGCCGAGCACCGCCCACCGGGTGCGCGGGGTGCCGTAGCCGCGCCCGGTCGGGGCGGCGGGGGCCGTCTGCGTCGTCATCGCGTCCCCGCTCAGGCCAGCGCGGCCGGCGGCACGGCGTCCATGTCGTCGAAGGCCTGGTTCTCCCCGGCCATCGCCCACACGAACGAGTACGCCGCGGTGCCGACCCCCGCGTGGATCGACCAGGACGGCGAGATGACGGCCTGCCCGTCGGCGACGACGAGGTGCCGCGTCTCCTCCGGCCGGCCGAGCAGGTGGATCACCCGGGCGTCCTCGGGCAGGTCGACGTAGAGGTAGCACTCGGTGCGCCGGTCGTGGGTGTGCGCCGGCATCGTGTTCCACATCGAGCCCGGGTGCAGCGTCGTCACGCCCATCATCACCTGGCAGGTGCGGACGCCGTCCGGGTGCAGGTACTGGCGCAGGGTCCGGCGGTTCGACGTCTCCTGGTCGCCGAGCTCGCGGACCGTGCCCTCCTCCGGCAGCACGCGCGCGGCGGGGTACGCGGTGTGCGCGGGCGCCGAGACGAGGTAGAGCCGGGCGCCGGAGCCCGCGGCGGCGTCGGCGAACGTCACGTCCCGGACGCCGCGGCCCAGGTAGAGGCAGGCGCGCGGCGGCAGCTCGTACGTCGTCCCGTCCGCCTCCACCACGGCCGGGCCGCCGACGTTGACGATCCCGACCTCGCGGCGTTCCAGGAAGTGCGTCGCGCGCAGGCCGTCCGGCGCCTCGAGGGGCAGCCGCCGCCCCGCCGGGACGGCGCCGCCGAGCACGACGCGGTCGTGGTGGGTGTGGACGAGGCGGACCTCGCCGGGGACGAACAGGTCGGGCACGAGGTACCGGGCGCGCAGCCCGGCGGTGTCGAGGCCGGCGATCTGGTCGGGGCCGGTGGCGTAGCGGTTCTCCACGAGGGGGCCTTCCTGGGGTCGGTGG
>NZ_JAKRMS010000159.1 GCF_022346185.1 Cellulomonas sp. ACRRI
CTGGGCGGCTTGGGGGGGGGGCGGGTGACCCCCCCCCCCCCCCCCGCGATTTCAGGAAATGGGGCTGAGCGGGGGGCGGGTGCTGCTCGGTGAGGCGATGCCCGCCAGGTGCCGACTGTCGCCTCGGGGGTCAGTGAGGCTGGTGCGGTACGTCGCCCGCCGCGCCGATCTCGAGCTCCGTCCGGCCCGAGGACACGGGCAGCGCGTACGTCCGGAGCACTTCGGCCATCTGCCCGACTCGCTCGGGTTCCAGGCGCCAGAGGACCTTTCGACCGTGCCACCGGTCCTCGGGCAGATCAGGAACGACGACGCCGGCGCGCTGGAGCTCGGTCAGGTGCTTCTGGATGGCCGGCCTGGTCGCTTCGACTCGCTCGACGAGCTCGGCCACGCTGGTCGGTCCGGTCAGGTCCAGGTGGCGGATGATCTCCAGCCGGGCAGCGCTGCCCAGCACCCCGATCACCTCTGCCACGTCGTCGGGCAGAGTCGGCGGGCGGGTCAGGCGCGGCACAGCCACATCATCTCGGACGACATCGCGGACCCGACCCGGTTCGGCGGCGCGGGCGTTGCGCTCCAGTCAGTCGTGGCGCCGGCGTGTCCTGCGGGCGAGCTCGGGCGGCAGCAGGTAGGACCCGATCGCCTCGGTCGCGTCGAGCACCGTGTCCTCGTCGATGTCGTAGTTGACGCGCATCCCGTGGCGCTGCCCGGCCGGCTCCGTCGCAACCACCAGACCGACGGCTTCCAAGGCGAGCAGCTGCCGGCGGATCGCCTCGGGCGTGACCCCGGTGAGGCGGGAGATCGTCCCGCTGGACGTCGGACCAACCCGCGCGAGGTGGTGGATCACCGCGCGCGCCAGAGGCATCGCGAGCGCGTCCAGGAGGGCGGCTTCGTGCTCTGGCAGGTCGATCGGCGGCCGGACGATTCGGGGCACGCGCCGATCCTCGCCCGGGACGAAGGACCAACCCCCTCAGTCCCAACCGTCTGTAGGGTGTTCGGCGGGCGTGCCCTTGCTACGACAGGGCCCCGGCCTCTGGGGAGAACGACATGAGCATGGACAACGGCGAGATCGCGGGCTCGATGCCCGTGCTTGCGGAGCCGCGGCGTCGATCGCGCGCGAGGTGGGTGATCGCCGTGGTGACCGCCGCCGCGCTGGTCGTCGTGGGAGGCGGCGCGGGCGTCCTCGTGTGGAACGCGGGCGAGAACTCCCGGCACGCCGAGGCGATGGAGCAGTGGCAGCAGGCGCTCGACAGGCTCGAGGCGGACCTGGCCGCGGCGGAGGCCGTGGCCGACGACCTGGCTGCCGTCGTCGAGGAGTCGAGCGCCGCGCCCGTCGTCGAGGGGGTCGTGCAGGCGGTCGACGTCGAGTCGGCCGGCGGGGACGACCTGGCCGCGTTCGCGCTCCTGGTGGCGGAGAAGCGTGAGCTGGACCTGAGCATCGACCCTGGGCTGTCCCGCGCGCAGAAGATCGACCGGGCCGGCGAGGTCGTCACCGCCGTGGAACTCGCCCGGGGAGACCTGGCACGAGACGTCGGGGTCCTCCAGCTCTCGGTGACCTCGAACCGCGTGGCCCACGTCCTCGCAGACGTCCTGGAGCCCGCGGCGACCGATCTGGACGCCGCAGTCGCCGCGGTGGGGGAGTCGCTGCCGGCGGCGCAGGAGCACCTGGCGGCCTCCGAGGGCGACACCCTGGACGACTCGGCGCGGGTCGCACTGACGGGGGCGATCGACTCCGCTGCAGCCGCGGTAGAGGTGGCCACCTCTGAGGGCGTCGAGCCTGGGCGCGCCCTGCTCGACGACGCCGTCGGGCTCCTGGCGGACCTCGCCGCCGCGCTCGACGACGCCGACTTCGCATCCGTCAACGCCCTGATGGCGCGGGCCGACCAGACGCTCGAGGGGTCGGCCGAGATCACCGCAGCGCTACCCGAGCACGCGGCCGAGCTGCGCGCGCACGTCGACGCGCTCGCCGGCGCGCGCGACGCCGTCACGCAGGCGCAGAACGCCAAGGCGGCCGCCGCGGCAGCAGCGCGAGCGTCGGGCGGCACCAAGAACACCGGCGGGTCGCAGACCCGACCGGGAGGCTCGTCGACCGGGAACCAATCCGCTGGCGCTTCGGCGCCCGCCGCCAAGGGCGGATCAGGTTCCTCGGGATCGTCGGGCAGCGGGTCCACCTCCGGCTCCGGAGGCGGATCGTCAGGCGGAGGCACCTGGGTGGAGGAGGGCTCCGGCACGTGGTGCGACACCACGGACACCTCTGGTGCCGACGGAGTCGGAGGGTGGTGCTGATGGCGGGCTGACCCGACGTCGCAGCGAGCGAAGGGAACCTCGCCCTGAACAGGGCGAGGGCCGGTGCGGTAACACCGGCCCTCTGCTTGCGCGATCCCTGAGAGAGACGACCACCTGGCGGGGCGTGTGCCCCGGGGAGGCTTTGACGTGCAAGCAAGGCAAGTTTGGCATGCCCGAAGAGGGCTGAGTATGGGCCTGGCGGCCCTACTCCTGGCCCCCCTGATGCTGGTCGCCGGGCTCAACCCGGCCCGCGCGGCCGCGCTCGGCCCTGGAGTGACGATCTACCCCGCCGGGTACGGGGCCGTGCACCTGGGCCCGTACGAGACGCCAGCAGGGGTCGACGACTCCGTCGGCTACTGCGTGCAGGCCCGCATCTACCCGCCGAGCGGCACCGACACGATCGCGTCGACCTCGCTCTTGGCCGACCCGGTGCTGGCCTACATCTACTCCCAGCGCCGCTACGCCACCGACGATGCGACCGCCGCGGCCGTGGGATACGAGACCCACATGCGCGGCGAGCTCCCCGGGTCGATGGCCGGCGGGAACGTCGACACCGTCCGCTCGCTCATCGCCGCCGCGACCCCGCAATACGTCAAGGACCGTGCGGCACAGCTCGTCGCCGAAGCCGAAGGACTGGCGGGCCCCTGGCGAGCAGCAGCTGTGGGAACCGCGTCCGGGTCCGGTACTCGCACCGGGTCCATCGACCTCCCGCCGATCATCGGACGCGGCGGTGCACCGCTCGTGGGCTACCCGATGACCGCAACGCTCAACGGTCCCGCAACGTTCAACGCCACTGGCACCAAGACCTGGGCGGGCCTGTCACAGGCAAACACGATCACCCTCACCTGGACCGCCGAGCCCGGCGCGACCGGTGATGTGACCATCAGCCGCCGGATCGAGAACCTGCCGCGGCAGACGCTGACCTACGTCCACCCATCCGGACAGCGGCAGGCTCAGCTGACGTACGGGCTTCGTACGCCGCAGGACCCTCAAGAGCTGACGACGCCGGGGCCGACGTTCCGCGCAGTGGGTGACTTCCGGCCGCAAGGGGTGTCGTCGGCGCCGGCGTTCGTGGATGTCGGCGAGGAGCTGGTGGACACGTTCGTCCCGCAGGCGCACCCCGAGGACCAGTGGGTGTACGTCGACGGGCGCCCGGTGCCGGTGACGTACTCCTACGACGTGTACGACGTGGGCTCGACCCCGATCCCGGAGTCCAGTTCGGCGCCGTCGGGTACGCCGGTGTTCTCCGGGACGGCGGTCGCGACCGGGGGTCCTGGTGTGCCGATCACGGTGAGCGCTGGGCTCGCGTCGGAGCCGATCACGTACGTGTACGTGTGGGGGTCGTCGAAGCAGATCCAGCCGGCCGCGTGGCGTGAGTACGTCAAGGACGTGGTGTGGACCGACGGGACGAAGTTCGACGAGACGACCGTGGTCCGGGCGCCGCTGGAGCACTTCTCGCAGATGCGTGAGTACAACGTGGAGCTCGGCGGGCGCGCGTTCGACGAGGTCACGATCTCCGGGTTCCCGGACGACTACGGCGAGTTCGACGGGATCGGGCCGTTCGGCCCCGACGGCGACCTGGCGGACTTCACGGTCTACGGCCCGAAGACCGACGGGTACTTCACCGAGCCGGAGGTGCCCGAGGGCACGCCGGTGCTGATGAGCACCACGCTGCCGGCCCGCAACGGGACGTATGAGGTCGGGTACGGCGAGGACGACCAGATCGTCCCGAACCAGGCCGGCTGCTACGTCGCGATCTACTCCTACGCCGGCTCAGCGCGCGTGGCGCCGTTCTCGAGCCGGGCGGACGACATCCGTGAGCAGTTCTGTGTGCGGGACGACCCCTCGATGTGGCTGGACATGATGTCCACCGCCTCGCAGTCGGCGAAGGCCGGCGTCGGTGAGATCGCGGACACGGTGATGATCATGGGGCCGGCGTTCCCGACCGAGGGCGCGACCCTGACCTGGGAGCAGTGCGCGTGGGTCCCCGGCGAGGAGCCCGGCTGCGAGAACCCCGTGGTGACCCACGAGGTCGACGTGCCGCGCACCGGCGCGTACATCCACCCGGACCTGGCGACCCCGAGCATCCACGACTTCCCACCCGGGACGCTCGCGGTGCACGTGGGGTGGTCCCCGGTGCTGCGGGACCGGGCCGGCATCGAGCTGATGCGCGAGCCGTGGGGCACCGCCTCGCAGACCACCCTGGTCACCGCGGACCTGCCGGGGATGGCTTCGACGGCGACGTCGAGCGCGACCACGGGTGACGAGGTCCGCGACGAGGTGACGTTCACCGGTGAGAAGCGGGCGGACTGGACGCTGCGCTGGGAGGCCTGCTGGCTGGATGCGGACCTGGCCTGCCCGGAGGGGACCGCGTTCGCGATGGGCGAGCCGGTGACGCTCGACCCGGAGGTCGACGTCTACCGCACCCCGGCCTGGGAGGTTGAGGTCCCGGCCGGCACGCCGCCGGGAGCGCGCCTCTATCTGGGGTGGGTGCCGGTGGTGACCGATGCGCTCGGCGTCGAGCTGATGCGCGAGGACTGGGGTGTCGGCGCGCAGACCACGGTGGTCGAACATCCGCTGCCGGAGATGGTCAGCAAGGCCACCGACCGGGGCGTGGTCGGCGTCGACACCTCGCAGGACCAGGTCGTGATCACCGGCCCGGTGCTGGCGGGGTCTCGGCTGGTGTGGAACGCCTGCTACTCGCTCGTCGGTGACTCCGGCTGCCGTCCGGACGCCACCGTGATCGAGCCCGGCCCGGTCGTCGACGCCGCGCCCGAACCCGGTGAGGAGCCGGACGAGGGCGGCGAGCCCGGGGAAGAAGAACCCGCCGACGAGGTGGGGGAGAGCGCCCCGCAGGTCGGGATCGTGCTCCCGGAGCTCGCCGTCGGGGAAACCCTGGAGCTCGACGGACCGGAACTGGCACTGACCGACGGCGGCCTGCCGCCGCACGAGGGCCTGCAGCTGTCGTGGATGCCGGAGATCCGCACGCCCGAGGGTGAGGTGCTGATCGCCGAGCCGTACGGGACGCCGGAGCAGACCACCAAGGTCGACTACCCGCCGATCGAGACGGTGACCACGGCGTACGCGGAGTCCGAGGACGGCCCCTGGTACGGCGACTGGATCGGTGACCGCGTGAGGGTCACCGGGGAGATCCTGCCCGCCGACTCGGTCACGGTCAGGCTCTACGCCTGGCCGAACGACGGGCCGCCGGTGTGCGAGGGCGAGCCGCTGGCCGAGGTCGACCTGGACCTGGTGCCCGGGGTGAGCGACTACGACACGGGACTCATCTACGAGACGCCGCGTGACCGCCCGGACCTCACCTACGGGTTCCAGGAGACGACCGTCTCCCGGGACACCGAAGTGGTGTCCGAGTGCGGGCTCGCCGACGAGACCGTCAAGCCTCAACCTCGTGCGGCTGAGGACTTGGCGGCGGCCGCCGACGACGAGGCCTCGGCGCTGGCGAAGACCGGCGCCGGCCGGGTGCTGCTGATGCTCGTCGTCGCGGCGGTGCTCGCGATGACCGGTGGTTCGATCGCCCGCTGGTCCGAGCAGCGGCGGACGGCGGGCGCGACCGGCTAGCGCCCACCCCAGCTCCTGCGCCGGCGGCGTCGTGCCGCCTCCCCTCGGCTTCCGTGCCGCCGGCGCAGGACAACACGGCCCCGATCGCCCGGGGCCGGGCAGGCACCCCGTGGGTAGGGGCGGGGCCTGCCGTACGTCACCCGCCGGCGGGTGAGCCCTACACCCCCACCCGCCGGCCCCCCAGCCGTGCATCTGAGACCACCCGAGCAGGAAGGACCAGCAGGCCATGTACGACGCGATCGCCGAGGGCGGGACCTACCGCACCGAGGTGTGGCCGGACCCCGGCGCGCACGACACCGTGGACGCTGAGGGCTGGGTCGTGAACTTGCGGGTCCACCGCAGGCCCGATCGGAAGACTCACCCGGCCGAGTTCGTGCGGCCGGTCACCGTTCTGATCCTGGGCAACCCGCCGATGACCGACGTCTGGGCTAGCACCCGTCTGACCCCGGACGACGAGGTGACCGTCGACCTGCTCGGGGCAGGGCGCGTCGTGCGTCGATACCCTCCGCTGCCGAGCGAGCTGCGAGTCCGGTTGGACTCGCTCGCGCACGACCCGGTCTCGGTGTGGGTGGAGGCGCTCACCGTGCAGGCTCGGGTCCGGCTCGGGCGCCCGGCGCCCGACCCGACCACGCTGCTCGGTCAGCCACGCCACCGGATCACGGGCACGTGGTCCGCGTGAGCGACACCGGCTCCGCAGGCCGCGCGACCGCCCCGGAGGGCGCTCAGGCACCAGCAGCGACAACAGCCATGCTCCTGGCCGCCGCCGCGGCCGGCGTTGGGCGGTCACGACGACGCGCGGCCGGGCGACAGCTGGTCGACGAGCTGGCCGCGTGGGTGGGGCTGCTCGTCGTGCTGGCTCCCGTGGCGATCGTGGCGACCGCCGTGTGCGCGTGGGTCGAGCTCGAGGCGATCGACGAGCTGGGCATCGAGTGACCCCGCGCCCTTCGCGGGGCGCTTCATCTATCGAATCGGTCTGGGGACTGATGGCAACGAACGTGCAGATCACCGCGTCGTCGGCGTCGTGCGCCGGCGTGCGCTGGTGCGTGCGGGTCGTGGTGCCGCTCTGGAACCGGGAGGGCGCCGGCGGTCCGGGTTGGTTCCCCAGACCGATGGCCCGGCCGTCGGCGTCCTCCCGCCTGACATCGGTCGCCTCGGGGGGCGGCCGTGAACTCCCGGGCGCGGGGTGCCCATCCCCTAGCTGCACCCCGCGCCCGGGCTCCTGGGGGTCGCGGTGAGCGCGGCGGCTCCGGCGTCGGCCTACGAGACGCTGCAGGGCCTGGTCGGCCCGACGGTGCTGCCCGGCCCGCGCCGCGGCCGCCGTCTGGTGCGCGCGGCCGTGGCGGGGTTGCTGGTCCTGGTGCTCGGCGCCGGCGGCACCGTGGGCTGGCGGTGGTGGCAGCTGCGCGAGGCCCGCACCGGGTACCTCCTGGCGATCGAGGCACTGTCGGCGGCGCTGGCGGGTGCGCACCTGGAGGCCGAACGCGCCCGCGAGGTCCTGGACTCCGTCGGTGAGCAGGTCCTCGACGCCGACCTCACGGTCGATCTGGCCGGTCTGGTCGACCACGTCGCCGCCGGCCGGGCTGAGGTCGTGGCGTCGCAGCGGCTCGGGAGCTGGCCGCGCGAGCGCGTGGTGTCGATCACCGCGGCGCTGCGCTCCGAGGCGCGCGAGGCACGCGAGCTCCGCGAGCAACTGCAACTGACACGCGACTCCCTGACCGCGTCCCACCACGACTGGCTCGTGGCCGCAGCCCTCGAGCGGGTCAGCAAGGCCGGCGAGGACCTGACGTCCGCCGTGGAGCAGGCAACCACGCTGCTCGCCGACACCGAGGACCGGGTTCAGGACCCGGTTGTGCGGGACGAGCTCGCCGCGGCGATCGAGCACGGGGCGGCACTGCTCACCGCCGGGGTCGAACCCGGGACTGCGCTCGAGGCGCTGGAGGCTGCTGCGGCGGACCTGGGTACCGCGCGTGAGCGGGTGCACGCGGCCGCGGCCGCGGTGAGCGAGTCGCACGAGGCGTGGCAGGCGGCGCAGGCTCCGCCGGCGAGCACCGGCACCGGCTCGGGGTCCACGGGGGGCTCGTCCGCAGGCCAGGGGAGCGGGCGCTCCGGCGGGTCGACCTCGGGCGGCGGCGGCGCCAGCGGGTCGGCCGGGCCGACCGCGCCGGGCGGGTCGACCGGGGCCGGGGGCGAGT
>NZ_JAKRMS010000015.1 GCF_022346185.1 Cellulomonas sp. ACRRI
GCCCGGGGACGGGGGGCGGGGGGTGCGCGCCCGGCCGCCGGTGGCCGCGGCGCGCCCCAGTGCCGCGAGCGTCCGGCTCGGGCTGCTGTTCGGCCTCGGGTCGGTGTGCTTCGCCGTCGGGTCGCTGCCGCTGTACGCGGCGCGGGTCGCGCCCGAGGTGGCGGCGTGGACGTTCGTGGTGGGGTCGGTGCTGTTCACCGCGGCGGCGGCGTTCCAGGCGGCGGGCACGCCCCGGGACGACCGCATCGACCGCGCCGCCGCCCTGGTGCAGCTGGTCGGCACGGTGTGCTTCAACGTGAGCACGTACGCGGCGACGCGGGACCTCGCGGCGCTGCCCGCGCGGGACCTGGTGTGGGCGCCCGACGTGTACGGGTCGGTGTGCTTCCTCGTGGCGAGCGTGCTCGCGTGCGTGGCGGTGCGGCGGGCGGTGCGGCCCCGGGCGGTGCACGGCGTCCCGGGCTTCGCGGCACGCCCGCCGGGGGCGCGGGTGGCGTGGCGGCGCGGGTCCGTCGACTGGTGGGTGGCGGCGGGGAACCTCGCCGGGTCGGTGGCGTTCGGCGCGGCGGCGGTCGCGGCGCGGTACGTCCCGGGCACCACCGAGGAGACGAACGTGGCGCTGGTGAACGGCGGGACGTGCGCGGGGGCGGTGTGCTTCCTCGCCGGCGCGGCCCTGCTGCCGGTGGGGTCGGTCCGCGAGCGGTCCCGCGCCGCCCACGGCGTGGCTGCGTAGGGCAGGTGGGGCTTGAACCCACGACCGACGGATTATGAGTCCGTCGGAATGGTATGATCGAGCACGTGCTGACGTCGGCGAATCCACCGTTTGCGCAGGTCAGAGCATTGCCGTTCGTCCACGTTCGTCTACGTCGAAGAACACGACGGGCTACAGTATTGGCTACAGTGATCGGCCCGTGGAGAGGACTGGCATGCCCACCAAGACAGGGCGCCGCGAGAAGGGCACCGGGAGCATCGCCCAGCGCTCCTCCGACGGCATGTGGATCGCCTCGATCACGCTGCCGTCACACGGCTCCAAGCGCCGACGGAAGGTCGTCGCGCGCAAGAAGTACGAGGACGCAGTCAAGGCGCTCCGGGAGATGCGACGGGAGCTCGACAAGGCAGGTGACCTCGCCACCTCATCTCCGACGCTCGCGACGTGGCTCGACACGTGGCTGACGCGCGTCGCGGCCAAGCGGCTCAAGCCCCGCACCCTCACCACATACCAGGGGTACATCGAGCGCGTCATTGTCCCGGCCATCGGCAAAGCGCGCCTCGACAAGCTCACCCCGACCCACGTCCACACGCTCCACGACTACGCCGAGACGCACGGTCTCAGCAGCACCAGCACCCTGCAGGTGCACGCCATCCTCCGCGTCGCTCTCCGAGACGCCATGCGCGAAGGGAAGGTGACTACGAACGTCGCGGACCGCGACCACGTCGCCGCACCACGGAAGGCAGTCACCAAGCGGGGTGCACTCACGGCTCAGCAGGCAGGGACGCTGCTGAGTTCCGTGGCGTCCATCCCGGACGAGGCCGTGCACTGGTCGATCGCGCTCCTGGCTGGCCTGCGGCAGGGGGAGCGGCTGGGAATCACTGCCGACGCGCTCGACCTCGGCGACCCGGAGAAGCGCGAGGGCGTGCTCACGGTCTCCTGGCAGTTGCAGCGCCTTCGGTGGGCGCACGGCTGTGGCAAGGCCAAGACGGGCGGCTGGACGTGCGGCCTGACCCGCGCCGGAGCGTGCCCCCAGCGGACCATGCCGATCCCCGCCGGGCAGGAGGCGACCGAGGTTCATGGCGGGCTGTGGCTGACGCGGCCCAAGTCCCGGGCCGGATGGCGTGAGGTGCCCGTCACCGGCCTGCTGTACGACGTTCTCGAGCGGCACGTCGCGGCGACCACGCCGGCGAAGTCCGGGCTGCTGCTGCATCGGAATGGGCTGCCGGTTGACCCTCGCGACGACTCGGCGGCTTGGCACGCCGCACTGAAGCGGGCGGGGCTCCCGGACGTGCCGCTGCACTCCGCGCGTCACACCACCGCGACGTTGCTGCATGAACTCGGGATCCCGGAGCACACCCGCGTGCAGATCATGGGCCACTCGTCCGCGACCACGACCGCGGGGTACACGCACGTCGCGGACCCGCTGATGCGCGACGCGCTCGGGCGCCTCGGGACTCTGCTCGCACCGCAGATCGAAGGAGCATGACGATGGCCGCACCGAAGTACCGCGTTACGTGCGCAGTCTGCGGCGAGCACTCGCCGCGCCCGGTGACCTCTTGGACCGTGCACAACTGGATGATCAAGCACGACAAGCAGCACGAGGGCGAAGCGAACTAACGCCGGCGCACGTCCTCGGCGGGCACCCACACGGCGCCGGTCATGACGCGCAGGTCGGACACCCGGACGCGCACGAGCCGCGGCGTCCACTCCAGAGCGACCGTGTCGACCGTCTCGTCGCCCGTCTCCCACCGCAGGGTGACACGCACCGGGATCGGATCAGGCACGTCGTGATGCACGCCCGGCGGGACCGGGTGCGCGTTCAGCAACCGGACCTGCCCGCGGACACGATCCATCCCACCCGGGGCCGTGTGCGTCAGGTCAGGCTCATGCATGAGCCCACAGTCGCATCCGGGTACGACAAAACGCCCGCCCTCCCGTGTTGGGAGGGCGGGCGTCGTCGCGCGAACAGTCAGAGAGTGACCGTGTACCAAGGGTTGAGCCACTGACCGGCGCCGTGGTCGCGGTACCGAACCTCGACCCGATCGCCGTACACCGTCATCATCGCGGACGTGATGCCTGGCGTGGCGTACCCGATCGGCAGGACCAGCGGAGAACCCAAAGCGACCGTCGCATACGCCCCCGAGGGCGTGACGTTCCGCTTCACGATGTCCGGGGCGTCATAGTGGGAGTGCAGATGCCCCGACACCCACGCGATCAGGTTCGGGTGGCCGGCGCACATGTCGGCCGCGGTGCGGGACCCCAGAGAGAACACCCGCCACGTGGACGAACTGACCGACGTGTACGGCACACCAGGCTTCGCGAGCACTGTGTCCGGCAGGGGAGCGTGATGCAGGATGATGCACCGCCGTGTCGTCTCCGACAGGCGAGCGTCGCACCAGTCGAGGACCGCGTCATCGACACTGAGCCGGTTCGGCGGAGGGCTGCCAACGGGAGAGTCCATCGGCGACACGCACAGGATCCTCAAGTCCGAATCCGGGACGTCCACCACGTAGTGCTTGCCCGTCACCCCATGCTGGGCGTTGTTCGCTGCCCACTGCGTCGGAGTCTGCACATCCGGCACACCGCCTCCAGCCCCGGACGCGATCAGGTCGTGATTCCCGGGGACCATCGCCAGCGGTGCGCCGTTGCGGTTCAGCCCGGCGAGCCACGTGTCGAGCTCTGCCTGTTGCGCTGGGGTGGCGTCGTTGGTCTGGTCCCCGGCGAGGAGCCACGCGTCGACCGTGAGGCGCCGGGTCATGCGGTTGAGGTCGTCGCGGGCCTTGTAGGACTGGTGGGCCTGGTTCGGGTACCCGCCCATGTGGATGTCGGACATCAGCATCAGGTTCGTTCCGCCGGTCAGTGGCGGGAATCGGGTGCGCGTCACAGTGGCTGGTACCCCACGGTTGCGGTGAAGGACCCCGCGATAGCGCCCGGCGTTCCGACGGGCAGGGTCGCGACGTACAGGATGTCACCGGCCGCGAGGTCCGCGGCGGTGCCGAACTGGGCGGTGTCGAACGTCCACGCCACGCGGGGTGTCCAGGTGGACCCGGCGGGGTAGTTCGGGGTGCCGCCGGTGTCGGTGACCCGGGTGGTCTTGTAGGCGATGTCGATCGCGGCGCCACCGGCTGCGGGGGCCTTGCGCAGCACGACCCGCCAGTACGCGGTGTCGGAGGTGGTGATCGCGGCCCCGGTCCACGTCACCAGAGCGAGGCTGCGGACCCGCATCGGATACGGGGCCGCGAAGATCGGGGCCGACACATCCGCGGTGTTCGACCACGTGCCGCCGGTGGTCTGCAGGGCGACTGTCGCGAACGCGTCCTCGGTGGACATGGCAGTAGCGGCGAGGTCGGCGAACGCCGTGGCTGACGCGTAGCGGCCGTCGAGCTGGCCTCTGGTCGCCGAGCCCGGGGTCGCGACCAGGTCGGCGATCTGGTCATCTGCGGGCGCGGAAGCCTGCTCGGCGTACTGCTGAGCGAGCGCCGCCGCAGCCTCGGCCTCGAGTGCGTTGCCGTACGCGCCCTGCATGGCCGTGTTCAGGGTGGCGGCGTTCAGTGGCGTGGTTGTGTCGGGCAGATCCTTGAACACCACGGGGGGCTCAGTCGCCACCGGTCCTCCTCAGTCGTCGTTGTCCGCGCACGCCCGGGCCGCCGCCAGCGAAGGCCAGCGGCGGCCACAGGACGGGCACTCGTACACGCGGGGGTCGTCCGTGCTCACCGCGTCGGGCGGTAGGTGACGCCCAGCCCGCCCGCGATCAGCCCGGCGACGCCGGAGATGACGCCGGCGGTCGCGGCCACCTGCTGTGCCTGCGGGTCCTCGAACCAGATCGGCGCGAGGCCAGTCGCGAGGAGCACCAGCGCCGAGACGCCGAGCAGGATGAAGTACGTGACGGTGCGGACGCGCGCCGGGATCGCCGGCGTGCCCGCGGTGACGTCGAGGCTGCCCTCGATCGTCATGCCGCCGGTGGTGTTGTCGACGTGGCTCATGGTCAGACTCCCAGGTTCTTCTTGGATCCAGCGACGTGCTTCTCGGTCGCGCGGACGAACGGGTGCAGGCCCACGTCTCCGGTCACCTGGACCGTCGGCAGAACCTTCTTGAAGACCTCGAGGTCGGCATTCACGGGAGACGGCGGCACTGCCTGGAGTCCGCCGAGGGGGGTCCAGGTGTAGTACGCCTGGTCCTTCCCGTTGACGTGGTGGACGAGGATCATCGTGTCTCCCTCGGCGGCGTTCGGGTCGATCGGGGTAGGGGCGGTTGGGTTCGGGACAGCTGGAACGCTCCCGCTGGTTGTCCGGTAGTTCGACACGGGGACGGCGACGGCTTCCCAGTGCCAGGGCTCCTGCTGCCCGTTCAGGGGGTTCCCGTCGCGGGCCCACAGCGGGTGCGTCCACCCGAAGCGGGGGGCGTTGTCGCGCATCCACCGGTATTCCTCTGAGCCCTCGACGTTCACGCGGGAGCCGAAGTCGATGGCCTGCCCCCAACCGTGGTTCGACGTGCCCGGGGTGGCCGCGTACACGCCCTTGGTGGCCTTCAGGCTGACCTGCTGGGCGTAGGTCCGGTATGCGTCCGTGACCACTAGGGGCTTGCCGAACCGCGCCTGGAACGCGTCCCGCAGTGCCGCGGTCTGCTCCACGAGGTCGGCGCGAACCCGCTCCTTGGTGCCCGGGATGACCGCGAGCGCCGAATCGGGCAGGCGACCGTTGGCGTAGGTGACCATCACGCCACCCGGAAGGCGTCCACCCGGGAACCGGGGTACGCGCCGCCGTCGTAGTTGTTCACCCGGAACTCCGACCGCACGACCATCGGCCCACCCGGGTGGTTGTACAGGCAGGAGATCGGGTACCCAGTCGGGTCGTTCACGATCGGGCCCGCACCGAGCTCGTTCGACGCGTTGCCGCCGTTCACGGTGATCTTGTGGGATCCCCGCGTCGACGAGCCAGGGACAGTGAGCCCGGCGCCGACATACGCGATCGCCGACAGGTAGAACACGCCCGCCGCCTGGTTCCCGAGGTCGAGCACAGCGGTCTGGCCGAACGTGTTCTTCGCGAACAGGTCCAGGTTGGGACGAACAGCACTAGGCACAGGTGTCTCCTACTGGTTGGCCGGCACACACGCCGTGATGGTGGTCCGCTGAGTCGGCAGACCCAGATCGTCGAACGCCGCGACCGTGAGCGTCTGCGGCACCTGCCCCTCGGCACACGTCGGCCCGGGCGCACCAGGCTCGCCGGCGGGGCCAGCGATGCCCTGCACCCCCTGCGGACCCATGCACCCGTTGTTCGCGACGCAGTACGCCGCAACCGCCGCGGCGATCTGCTCGTCGGTCGGCCCCGGACCGGCGACACCCTGCGGGCCCTGAGCGCCCACAGCGCCATCGGCACCCGCGGCGCCACGGGCGCCGGTCGCGCCGGTCGCACCAACCGACCCGGGAGCGCCATCCTCACCAGGCGGACCAGGAGGGCCCTGCTGACCGGGCACCCCCATGTCACCCTGTGGTCCCTGCAAGCCGCGATCCCCAGTCGCCCCCGTCTCGCCGCGCTGTGGCGCGCTGGCCGCGGGCACGTCGACGGGAGTCTCACCCACGGCAGAAAGGCGGCTATTCGCCTCCCCGACGGCGGACTCCAGCGCGTCGATCTCCGCGGCCTGCCGCGCTCGCTCCTCCCCGCTCAGCCGCTGCTGATGCAGGAGGTACGTCATGCCGATGCCCAGGGCGATGGCCGCGAGCACAGCGACGACGGCACCCCACGGGACGGCACGGATACGGGCGATCATCGCGCTCCTCCGAGGACGTACTGCACGACTGCGACGACGATCGGCGAGGCGACCAAGCCGACGATCGCGAGGATCCACTTCGACCGGGAGTCGCGCTGCCACTTCGCGGTGTCCGCGCGCTCGAGCTCGTACTTCTCGATGAACTGGGACCGGCGGGTAGCTTCACGGTCGTCAGCCTTCTCGCGCGCCAGGCGCTCATCCACGATGTCCTGGCCCATCTCGGCGAAGCGCTGATCCACCCGCCGCTGCTCCGCCGCGAAAGCCTCCGTGGTCACGAGCCGGTCGAGACGGGCGTTGAACTCTGCCCGGATCGCGTTGAACCCGGTCGCTTGTTCCGCACGGAGGGCCTTCAGCTCGTCGATGATCATCTGCTGCAACGGGTCTCGCCCCCCCGGCGTCTGCGTGGTCACGACGCAAGCCATCTGCTGGGCATGCACTTCCCCCTGAAGATGTCCGATTTGCCTCTACCCGAGAAGGGCGGTAGGCCGTACCCTCATCCGCATGGACAAGCGGGGGGCGGGTCTAGCGGCGCTTAGCGTCGCTCTCGTCGCCCTGCTCGCAGCATGCGGCGGGAAGGCCACCGCATCCGAGCCCGAGCCCGCGGCCACGCCCACGGAGCAAGCCGTGGACGTCGAAGCCGTCGCCCGCGACGAGATCGCAGCCATCGACGCGCTCGGCTACCCCACCGAGCTGGCCGAGTTCCAGTTCGAGGCCGAGTACGAGAACTCGGTCGGTGGAACCGCGTCGACCAGCCAGATCGACGACGGCACGAGCGTCGTGCGCATGAGCCTCGACCCCGCCGCATACGAGCAGTTCGGCCCCGACGTCGAGACGTCGGTTCGCTCCACTGTCCGGCACGAACTCGGTCACGTGTGGACGTTCTGGCTCTTCCCCAGCGGCGCCGAGGCGCCGCTCTCCAAGATCTGCCTGAGCGTCAGCGAGCGGTCGCTCGCCACCGGATACCCCGCCAACGAGTGCGCCGCGGAGGCGGTCAGCGAGATCCTCACCGAGCAGCGGGGCGGCGAGCGGGTGGTGTTCTACGGCCTCGCGCTCTCGGAGCGCTCGATCGATGGCATGCGCCCCATCGTCGACGGCGCGCCTAGCTGGACGACTCCAGGCGCTTGAGCCTGGCATCCAGGTCTTTGAGGACAGGGATCACGGCAGCCACCAGGCGGTCGTACGCGATGCCCTCGACCTCGCCGTCGGGTGTCCGGGTGACGAACTGTCCGAGGCCCAGGACGTCGAGCTCCTCCGCGATGAACCCGACGTAGCGGGTGGTGCAGGCGGGATCGCGCTCAACCTCGGCGCGGTCACGCCAGGTCCGCGGCTGCATGCGCAGTACCGCTCCGGGGTCAACCTCGGCGTCCTCGATGTCCTGCTTGTACTTCCGCGCGGACGTGGACTTCCAGATGCGACCGTCGTTGTCCAGGAACATGTTCGCCGCGGACGACGACGTGGCCCACGGGATCGTCAGGGTGAACGTCCCCGAAGTGAGGCGCACATCGCCGGCCGAGTGAAGCCACATGCCGGCGTCGGTCCCCGCTCCGCCGTTGGTGGCCTCGAGGTACACGTACTTGCTGAGGCCCCACACCGAATCAACAGGGCTGCCGGTCATGCCGAACTGGACCCGCTTAACCCCGGCGCCGTCGTACTTCGCCCGGAAGATGTCACTCTGACCGGCGTCGGGCGCCTGAATCAGCAGCCCCATGCCGTCAGGGGTCCCCGAGGGCTCCAGCGTGAGCGGGCCGAACACCGCCCCCGTGCGGCCGTCGGCGTACTTGGCCCGGAACCGGCCGTTGTTGTAGATGTCGACGGTCCCGCCTAGAACGTTCAGCACGCCCGACAGGTCAACGTTTCCGCCGAGGGTCGTGTCCGCAGCGACATCCAGCGTGCCATCGATGTCGGTGCTACCACCAATGTGCGTGGAGCCGGTGATCTCCGCATCGCCGGTGATCGTCGCGCTTCCCGTGGAGGCAAAGTCGCCGTTCACTGTCAGCGCGGACTCGATCCGCATGCCCGTCTCGGCGAGGAAGATCCCGGCAGTCCGCAGCAAGTTCTTCGTCGCGTCACGCGTCTTCTGTGCGACATCCTGCACGGCACCGACGAGCCGCTTTACCCCGTCCTGCTCCTGCGCCTTGTACTGCTGCGGCGTCGGATCAGACCAGCTCATCGCACCTCCATCGTCGGCATCAGGTCGATCTTCACGAACTCGTCCAGGCCGCCCGAGATGTTCAGCACCCGGGCGCGGTGGAACCCCTCGGGCAGCAGCAGGCCCAGCAGTGGGTGCGTCTTCGGCACCCACACCTTGGCCCAGTCGCCGGGACGATAAGCGCCGAGCTGCGGGCCAGCCGGTGTGCCCTGCCGGTCCGTCGGAGCAGCGAGCGCGGACATCTTCCACGTCTGCGTCGGGCGCAGCGCAGCGGACAGGTTCCCCTCAGCCCACTTGTCCAGCGTGGCCTGCTCGCTGACCGTGGACCGCGCGTCTGAGGTCTCGAGCAGCGGGAAGCCGTAGTTTCGCAGGTCGGGGGCGCCGATCTGCGCCGGGGTGCGCCGGGCCATCAACAGCGCCTCATCAGCGCCGCCACCAGTCACCCACGCCTGCTGAGCGACCCCGGTCGCATCACGCGACACCGAGAGGCCCGACACCCCACCTGCGGGCACCCGGGAGTCCCACACGTGGTCGTCGCCGGTCTGATGCAGCAGCGGGTCCGCGGCCGTGCCGGTCCGCATGACCCACTCGACACCCATCCGGTCCGCCGTCAGCCGCGGCTCGAACGCGATATCCGGGCCCCCGATGACATCCGACAGGTCATCCAGCCGGGACAGCACCGTCGACAGGTCACTACCCAGGTACGTGCGGGTGTTCACGCCAGCCTCATCCGCTGGCAGAACGATCGGCAGGTCACCGCCCGACACACTCTCCGTGAGCTGCACCAGACGCTTCGCGATCGTCGCCAGCGACAGGTTCGAGTACGTCTGCGCCCACTCAGCCCACGCCGAAGCCAGGTTCCCCATCACGTACCGGTGCTCGAACAGCGACCGCATCCCGCGGGCCTTCACCGTGAGCTTTCCCCCGAAGGGGAACTCCCAAGACCAGATCGGCCCGGCCTCGATCACGTAGTCGCCCTCAAGGACTGCGAGGAAGCACCGTGCCGGTTCAATCGCGGACAGGAACTCCGCCCGCAGCCCACCCGTCGGCTTCCAGATCGGGGTCGCCGACTCCGGGAAAGTGAAGTCCGACGGGAACACCCCGGGACCCGGGTACAGGCCCCCGTAGTACGCCCGCTCGAACGTCCGGAACTCGTCCGCGTCGAGTGGGATGTCGATCGAGATCTCACCTGTCGCGCGGTGCTTCACCGACCACGACGCATCCGACACCGGGATCTGCGTGATCCGCCGGCCCGTGCGGACCTCACCAACCAGGATCGACCGCACCCGTCACACCACCTGGTAGTAAGAGCCCGAGATCGTCAAGACCGCGTTGGCGGCGAGCACGAACCCCGAGCCAAGGGACGCTCCCGTCCCTGTGATGGCGTCCTGAACGAACGCCGCGCCAGGAACCGCACGCGCCGCCACCGACCGCCCCGTCCCGTCAGTGAACAGCCACCCATTCACTGCCACCTCGAGACCCGCAACCGTCCCAGGCAGCGACCAACGCCACGCACCCGTCCCACCAGCCGCACCCGACGAGCCGATCTGCATCCGGATCGTGAACACCACAAGGTCGTCCACCATCTTGTACATGCCGGTGATCGACCCATTGCCGACGCTCGGCTGACTCCCCGACGCCGTCGACCACACCGGCGTGTAAGTCGTCCACGGCGTCGTCCCGGGCAGCCGGAAGTACTGGGTTCGGTCGTAGGTGAACTCGAACCGCCGCGCCGGGATGTTCCACACCAGCAGCGGGGCGCCAGTCGCCACGTACACCTGGCTAGCAAGCGTCGCGCGCTCCTGATCCGTGCGCACCGCGATCGGCGTCCCCCGCACACCGGTGAGCGCCGACGTCTGCGCGATCGAGTTCCCCGCAGACGCCGTAGACGTCGCAGCAGACGTCATGGTGTTTCGCGCAAGCTCCACGGCACCCGCCGGGATCGTCGGAGCGACCGGCACCGACGCAGGCGTCCCCACCGTCACACCAAACACCGGCTCGGACACCGTGTCCGCGTTCTCGCCCGCCGACGTCTGACGCGCCCACACGACATCGATCCGGGACAGACCCGACCCCGGAGCGGCAGGGACAGTGCCCCCAACGCCGCTCGTCCCGACCGTCACTGGACCGTCGTTGCCGAACACGTGGTACCCGTCGCCCTCGATGCGCTGACCCACCAGCCCCACCGGCTGCACCTGGTACTGCCAACCCGACGTCCCCACGACCGCAGACCCGCCGATCGGCACGACGCCCGGACGCAGGTACGTCAGCGCGTCAGCCTTCCGCATCTCCACCGGGGCAGTACCCCGCACGGCATCCTTCCGGGCACCCCTGCTACGCCACAGACCCATGTCCGCTCCTCACCACCACGCCGGCCGGTGAACGGCCGTGAGATTCGCTGTCGTCGTCCCACCGAGCGGAAGGAACGCCACCTCTACCGAGCCACCCGCCGGCACCGGGAACCAATCGCGGACCGTCAACTGGCCGCCGCGATCAGAGGACCCGTCGATCACTGCGGTACCCGAGCCGGAATCGATGACCAGCACAGAACCCGCAGCCACAGGGCCAGCGAAACGAACCCGCTGACTCGAACCCACAGCCGCGATCTCAAACCCCGCCGAGTCCACCGGCCCATCGACCTGGAACGTCGGCCACGAATCCGCCGTGCCATCATTCGACAGCACCACACGCCCCGTATCCGACGCCTCGCCGTAATCCAGATACCCCAGATCCGTGCCCGCACCATCCGTGTACAGGTCGTACGCGAGGCCGCCACGCAGCACCGGGAAACCCGTCGACACCGACTGCGGGGTGCCATACCGGAGCGGGTCACGGCACCGCCACTCGATGACGAACGGCACTTCACCCACCGACCAGTTCAGCGTCGTCGGCGTCTTGAACGCCGTCAGCCGCGCGAACCCCGTCAGCTCGCGACCGGCACGAGTGACCACCAGATCCTCAGCAGCCGACGGACCCGACGCCCACGTCATGACCGAGGCGAGCTCCCGCAAGAGCGCGTCCCGGTCCTGAGACACGATCTGCCCGCTCAGGGTGATGACCCGCTCATCCGCCCACACCGCCGTGTCGAACCGGCCGTGACCCTGGGGTCGAACCGGCGCATCCATCCGCGCGTCCGGCAGCTCATCCCAGCCCATCAGCGACCGGATCCCGAACGGAGACGACTGATCCGACGCCAGGGTCAGACCACGCCACTGAACCGTGGTGCACGACAGGCTCACGGAATCACCACCCCCGCCATCTCCTGGCGGAACATGGCCCGCGTCTCCTTCACTGCGCCCTGCGTGTCCGCGGCCACGATCGTCGCGTTCGGGAAGAACGTGTTCCCAGCCCACGACCCGCCACCACCCGACGAAGGCTGCTGGTACACGGCCGGAGCCACGTACTGACGCACCTCACCGCCACCCGCATACCCGCGCCCGGCCTGCACAGCCGCACGCATCGCGTACACCGCCGCGTGGCCGCCCATCTTTCGGACATCAGACGCGGTCAGAACGTGCTCACCGTTCGACAGGCGAGCCGGGATGCTGTCCGACGTTCCCGTGCCAGGACCGAACACCGCGCCACCAGACGCCTTGCCGACCATGTTTCCCACGCCGGTCGAGACGGTCGTCTCGTTCGTCTTGAGGTTCACGGTGACCGTCCGGTCCGGCAGGCGCGTGATCTTGGTCCAGATGTTGTCCAGCCCCGCGGACGCCTGGTCGTTCAGCGCCACCGTCGGAGTCACCGCGTCAGGGATCAGGTTCATCTGGTCCGCGAGAGCCGCCGCCTCATCCGCCGACATCCCGAACGCCTGAGCCGCCGCGATGAACCGGTCGCGAGTCGTCTGCATCTGACCCTGCAGCTCGCCCTGCGTCGCCCCGTTCTCACGCATCGCGTCCGTCGCCTTGATGCCCGACTCCGCGATCGCATCCAGGGCCGCCTGGTTCTCGCGACCCTTCTCCGTCGTGATGTCGAGAGTCGCGCCGTTCTCAGTCAGCGCCGCCGACGCATCATCGATCGCCGCCTCGAACCCACGCTGAGCATCCCGAGCCGTCAGCAACGCGTCCGTCTGCTCCCGCTGCGCCTCAATGGCCTCCTCGAGCGCATCCGCGTACTGCGTCGCCGACGCACCGCCATCAGCCATCGCGTCGTTGTACGCCTGCTGCGCCGGCGCGGCCTCGTTCGCCCCGCTAGCCGCCTGCAGAAGCGCATCCGTGTACCCAGGGAACGCGGCCCGGACCTCGTCCATCGTCTTGCCCTGGGCCAGCATCTCGTCGCGGATCTCGCGGAACGACAGGAACGCCGCCTGCGTGTTCCCCGACGAGACCATCCCTGCCAGGGCCTCGTCGATGTTGTCGAACGTGTCCGCGAGGCGCGTGCCAGCGGTCGACGCCCCGAACAGGGACGCCACCCAGTCGTTCACGTTGTCCGACGCCGACTTGTTGAAGGCGCGGTCGATGGCGTCGCCCAGGTCCTCGATGTCCGAGACGTTCTGTCCCAGGCCGTCGACCGCCCGAGAGGCGTCGCGGATGTACTGGTTGAGGTCGGCCAGGTCGCCGGTCTCGCCGAGCCGGCCGAGCGCGTCAGCGAACTGCTCGACGGTGCCGACCTTCGCGCCGTTCATCGCGTCCACGAGCTTGCCCGCCGCCACCGCCGCCGCCGCCAGCCCGGCCGCTACACCCGCGATCTTCGCCGCGCCAGCAGCGAGCGCACCGATCCGACCCGCACCAGCCTCGGACAGCACACCGATGTTCTTCAGCGCACTAACCGTGTCGCCGAGCGCGGTCGTCATCTTGATCGCACCAGCCAGACCCAGCGTGAACAGCCCGGCACCACCGATCGTCCACAGCACCGCACTCTGCGCGCCGTCAGACAGGCCGTTGAACGAGTCCACCGCGCCGTCGAGAGCCTGCACCAGCGACCGCAGCGGCCCGTTCGCGCCCTCGCCCAGGTTGATCAGCGCCGTCTCGAATGAACCCGACAGGCCCTCGATGTCGCCCTTCAGGTTGTCCATCCGGATCGCAGCCTGCTCAGCAGCGTACCCCTGGTCGTTGACCGCGGCCGTCCACTCGTCGATCCCCGCCGCGCCCTGCTCATAGAGCACGTTCGCAGCCCGCACCGCATCCGACCCGAAGATTGTCGCCAGCGCCGCATTCCGCTGCTCCGGCGTCAGAGCCTTCAGCGAGGACTGCAGGTTCCCCGCGAACTCCGACAGGCCGATGAAGTTGCCGCCCGCGTCATACGCCGAGATGCCGAGCTGCTTCATCAGCGTCTCGGCTTCCTTGGACTGCGGGGTGAGGCGCTGCAGCATCGACTTGAACGACGTGCCGGCATCCGACCCCGTCAGGCCCGCCGACGCGAACGCCGTCAGACCAGCCGTCGTCTCCTCGATCGACAGGCCCGTCTGGTTCGCCACCAGGCCCGCCTGCTGCAGAGCCGCACCCAGGTCACCAACGCCACCCTGCGCCTTGCCAGCGCCAGCAGCCAGGAGGTCCGCGATGTGCGTGACATCCGAGCCCTTCAGCCCGAACTGCGTCATCGCCGTCGCAGCGATCTCCGCCGCATCACCGACATCGATCGCACCCGACGCGGCCAGGTCAAGGGCACCATCAAGGCCGCCGCCGAGGATGTCCGCAGTCGACACGCCAGCCTTCGCCAGCTCCTCGATCGCACCCGCAGCCTCAGTCGCCGAGTACACCGTCCGCGAACCAGCATCGATCGCCGCCTGCCGCAGCAGGTCCATGTTCCCCGCGGTCTCCATCGTCGACGCCTGCACCGACGACATCGCCGCGTCGAAGTCCGCGAACGTCTTCACCGCCAGCACAGCCAGACCCGTGAGCCCAGCGCCCACGATGCCGAGGTTCCCCGCCAGGTGGTTCAGGGACGCGGAGTTCTTCTCGACGTAGGCCAGGGTCTTGTTACCCCAGTCCTGCGCCGCCTTGTCGGCGGTCTTGAGCCCGGCAAGAAGGCCCTGGACCGAGGCCCCGATCTTTACGGTGATGCTTCTGTCCGCGATTGTCTCCACCCCTCTCGGGGCGGCGGCCTATGCGGCTGACGCGCCCTTCTTGACGTTGCAGGCGAGGTGGGAGCACTGAGCGTTGGCGCGCTCGTGCTTCCCTCCGCGGGACACGGGAACGATGTGGTCCAGGCTGGCGCTGGACGGGTCGGGCCAGGCTGTATCGGGGTCGACGTCGCCGCCGCAGATCCCACACACCCAGCCGTCGCGCTCGAAGATCTCGATGCGGTCGAACTTCTCGACGAACGCCTCGCGCAGCCGCGCTCGGCGCGCGTTCAAGTGAGGCCAGTTCGCCCGGTTCTTGTTCGCAGACGCGCAGTCCCGGGAGCAGTACCGCGTCTGCTTGGCGTTCCCCATGAAAGGAGTGCCGCACATGTCACAGATCGCGGGCAGGTAGCGCTTCGGTTCGTAGGGCGCTCTCTTCGCGGCGGCATGGGCTGCCCCACACGGCCGGCACCGGGTCTTGTAAGTCGCGAACTCCTCTACGGGTAGGTCCCTCTTGCAGTCTTGGCACTGACGGCATCCGTCACGCACTTCGCCTCTGACCCGGTAGAGAGGGTCGCCGTGCTTGTACCACCTGGCATAGTGCTTCTTGCACCACCCGCGATTGAAGTAGGTCCCTTCGCACCCGGCGATGACGCAGGGCTCGACGCCTTGGCGCTTTACGCGCAGCGTCCCGTTCGGGTCGCCTGTCTTCTTCCATCGCTTGTAGTGCTTCACGCACCATCCGTGCGCGTAGAGGAAGTCTGGGCACTCGGGCATGGCGCACGGCTCAACACCTTGCCTGCGGGGCCGGCCGTTGTGCTCAGGGTCTCCGTGCCGCCGAGCTCGAGCCCAGTGGGCGCGGCACCATCCACGCCCGTAGTAGGGCTTGTCGCAGCCGTCGATGCTGCAGGTACGCTTGTTCAAGCCGTTCACCTCTACCTAGGTGTCGCGGTCAGGCCCTGGTTGACGTTGGCGCGTCGGCCAGGGCCGTTCTGTTGGTATCGATTCTACGACATCGCGTATCCCCGAAGAGTGTTCTTGAGGCACACTGAGCCCATGAACATCAGGGGGATCGCCGCCGCCGTTGGCGCGGCCACGCTGCTACTCGCCGGGTGCTCGTCCAGCCCCGAGGGCGAGGCGTCGACCGACCAGGAGTTCTACGACGCCATGCGCGTCGGAGACTTCGCGGACTACACCGACGACGAGCTCGACGACACCGCCAAGGGCCTCTGCGACGACATGAGCAACCTCAGCGAGGACGACCGCAAGATGGCCGTGCTTGTGCTTCGGGACTCTGTCGACACCGAGCAGCAGGCATTCGAGGTCGGCCAGGCCATCACCGCCCGCTGGTGCCCCGAGTACGCAGACGCCTTCGACTACTGACGGAACTCCGGCACCCACAGCAGCCCTTCGGGCTTGGCCGTCGGCAGGCTGGCGTATGCCTTCTGCGCGTCCCGCAGCCGCGTCGTGATGTGGCAGCGGATCCGCTTCGGCTCAGCGAGCTCGAACTCCGTCTCGGGCGCCTGGCAATACTCCTTCGGGTACCCGCACAGCGGGCAGATGTGGTTTTCGCGCCAGTCAGCACGGGCGCGCATCCACTCCTGCTCCGTGTCGTCCCACTCGACCTCCGGCTGCGTGAACAACAGCCGGCCGTCAGCGTCGTAGTGGTAGAACGTCCGCGGCTCCCACCCGTTGAACCGCTTGAGGGAAATCCCTAGCTCGGCTGCGCGGTCGAGGTCGGCTCGGAGCGCCGGATCACTGCCGACGCGAGCTGCGAGAAAGGGGCGGACCTCACCTCGTGATTCACGAGGATCACGGCGTTCGCGAAGTCCGACCACTGGCCGTTCGTCATCTCGTCAGCGAGCTCCGCCCACTCCGACGTCGGGTCGAACGGCGCATCCGAACCGTCCGGTCCCTTCACCGCCACGATCGAGTCCGGGATCACCGAGTCCAGCGCCGACACGTTGATGCCGTACGACTTGTCCCCAGCGTTCCCCTCACGCGGCGGGTTCGACTCCACGAACTCCACCCACACCTTCCGGCGCAGACCACGGATCGTGAACGTCAGCGTGCTCGACCGCATCTCAGCCTCGAGCGCCTGCACCCGCTCAGCCGCCTCACGCACAGCCACAGAACCCGTCTCCCGGGGATCCGACTGCGCCGCCTGCTGGGCCGCCTTCACCGCCGCCACAGCACGCTCATGCTCCGACCGAAGCGCGATGTTCGTGCAGAACTCGACCGTCGTCTCCGGCCGCGTCACCGTGATGCTCACGCCATCACCGCCGACAGACGAAACTGCGCCACGACGGCGGCGACGATCCGCTCGGCCTCATCCATGCTGACGCCAGACGAGACGCTGATGTCGTCTGCGGCAGCCTGCTGAGCGCGGCCGAGCGCGGTGGTGATGTCAAACATGCGAACTCCCCGGTCCGGGTTCCTGGTCCTGGCAGTGGAGCCCCGCCCTCGCGCCCCGGACCAGGGGGAAAGCGCGAGGGCGGGGGACTACGAGGTCAGGCGCCGGTGGCGACCGTGACGTCCTGGTGGTACTCCTGCACGTACAGCGGCCACATCGACCGCAGTGTCGAGTTCGCCTCGACCGCCACGCGCCGCTTCGCCCCGACGACAGCGACGATCACGTCCGTCTTCTGCGTGGTCGCCACGAAGTCGGTCGTGTGCGGCAGCCCGTACCGGCGCGCGATCTTCACCGTCGCGCCCTCGGTCAGCGCGTCGTTCGCGTCGTTGTACGTCGCCTCGTTCACGGTGTTCGTGTTGTCGATCGCGGTGATCGACGAACCCGAGTACGACTTCCGGCCCGGCTGCTCAGCCGTGAACGTGTCGCACTCACGGTCGTCCGCGATCGGCGCCTGGTCCTGCCCCAGCACGAACCCGCCGGCCGTGATGTAGCAGGAGATGTCCACGGCGGTGCCGGCGTTCAGCTCGGTCACGGTCGGGGCGGCGGCGTTCGCGATTGTGGCGATGACGGTCTTGACGTTGCCGTCAGCCGGAGTGCTCGGGATGTTCGACATGCTCAGTTCTCCTTCTCAGTGGCGACCTGCGGCGCCTCCGCAGAGGTCGCCGACTGACGCGCCCGGGTGGACGCGGGCTTGATGTGCGCCTTCATGGGGCGCGCGACGTGCGACGGCGGGTACCGGTCGCTCTTGACCGGCTCGTACAGGCCCCGCTCGATGAACGGGTGGCCCTCCGGAACGTCGAACTCGTGCTTCAGCTCTGCGTCGCGGACACGGACGTACGTGGTCATCACTGCCTCCTGGGCACGACGAGGGCCCCGCGGTCGGCGGGGTGACGGTAGGTGGTTGGTCAGGCGGTGCGGGACGCCGTGATGACGAACTCAGACAGCGCCCACACCGCAACCGACCCGTTCGTGAACACCACGTCCGGGTCGTCGTCAGGGCCGCGCACGTTGTCCAGCAGGAGACGACACGGCCCCCAGCCATCGGGGGTGATCTCGGCCTGGTCCATCGCGCGCTCGACTGCATCGGTGAAAGCGCGCACCGTGGTTCCAGAGCGGCCGACAGACGTCACCCACACGCGGATGCCGTGCGCGAGACGCGTCGCAGCCTCGGAGCGCTCCGTCACATCCGGCGTGCGGACGTTCAGCACGAAGTAGTCCTGCGCGGGCTTCTCGTGCACCCGCGTGTCATACACCTTCAGCGGCAGCGCCGTCCCAGCGACAGTCACCGTGGCCGGGAGTAGCGCCTTCACGCTGTCGAACAGGGACGCCATCACAGCCCCCCAAGCCACTTGTCGAGCTGCGCCATCAGACGCGGCTCCTCAGCCTTCAACGGGCCATCGATGTCCAGCGTCCCGCCGCCACCATTCGCGCCACCGAAGTACGCGATCACACCGAGCTGACCGCCACGCGACTTGTCCGGCCCGACCTCATACGCGACCTGCCCGACCCCGTACGACCGGTCGTAGGAGATGCTGCGGGCAATCGGCCGGAACGACCTCGAGCCCTGCGCGTCCTCCACCATCGCGTCCTTGACGTTCTGAGCGCCCTTCTGCGCGATCCGGTCGACCTCGGGCAGCGCCTCCGCCGCGATCCGACCCAGATCCGCGGACAGTTCGCGCAGGCCCTCGATCTCAGACATCAGTCGACACCGCCAGCCGGTACGCCGTCGCAAGCGACTTGTGCAGCAGCGCAACTACTCGGAACTCCCGACCCGCCAGGAACGGGTCTCGCTGAGCGAGTGTGATCGTCACCACATCGCCGACCTGGGGGCGGTACGAGCCGACCGGGACGTGCACCGTGTACCGCTGCTGCGTGTACTGGAACTCACCAGCCTCGGGGCGGGACTCTTGCGCCTCCCAGGTTTGCACCTTGCACGGCCCGCTGTAGACCTCGGTCCGCGTCGGAGCACCCGTGATCGGGTCAGGGTCGCCACCCCCACGTCCGATCGTGCACGCATCGACCATCTGCCGCACCGCAGCCTCACGACCCGCACGAACCGCCGACTCCGCGCTCACGGCAGCGGCACCCAAACGTCAGGGTGAACCCACTCGCCACGCCGCCGGTCGAGACCCTGCGGGCGAATGGTGAACGCGCCCTCACCAGAGCCTGGCTCGAGCAGCGCCCACTCGGCATCGGTGAGGAACAGGTCCCCCCGGGCGGCGTCGGCGTTGAGGCCGTACGAGTAGTCGTCGATCCGCTCGTTCTGCTTGCCATCCGGGTTCTTCACCTTCCGGACGACCGCGTTCGCCTCGACCATCTTCACGACAGCCTCAGACGGCACACCGCCTGCCACCCGGTCGGCGAGATCCGGGATCCGCGCCAGGATCAGGCTCTCGACGTCACCCAGCCACGCCTCGACCTGAGCGACCTCGTTCGAGTCGGTGATGGGGCGGCCAAGCCGCGTCGCGACATCCGCCAGGACCGCATACGTCATGACCGCCCCACCCTCCGACTACTCGCCCTTGTCGTCCGACTCGGACGCCTTGCGCCGGCGAACCGGCCTCTGCGTCTCGCCCTTGACCCACCCGCCCTCGACGTAGCGGTCGACCAGCGCATCAGGCACGTCGATCACCCCGCCATCGAACGGGCTCCGCAGCTCAGCCATCAGGGCTGAGTCTCCGAGGTCAGCTTCACGAAGTGCGCGATGTCGCGAACCCGGAAGCCGATCTCGATCTCGGCGCGGACAGCGAACATGTTCCGCTGCCACAGGTTGATCTGCGTGGACCCGTCGGTCAGCGTGGCCTGGTCAGCGATGCTGATCGACACGCCCTCCACGGAGCCCCACGCAGCGGACGACCAGTCGCCGGCGAACCCGAGCTGAGCCGCGGTACCGGAGCCGGCACCGTCAGCGTCAGCGAGGTACACGCCGTTCGACAGGTACACCGGAGCGCCCAGGAGGTTCGCCACCGAACCCTGGTCGTTCGGGTTCGACAGGAACAGCGGGCGACCGAAGCCGTCCACCGCGCCCAGGAGAAGACCGCGACCCTGCGGGCTGATCGCCCAGCCGTTCAGGGTGCCGCCACCGGTCGCGACGGCCTGGTCCGCGGCCACGAGGCCCTTGTACGTGTTGCCGGCGATGCCGACAGCGGTCGCACCGGACAGCTTGTCGAAGTTCGCGCCCGGAGCCGCGACGTCGCCGAACACAGTCTGGTCGAACTTCTTCGCCAGCGCCTGCGGGAGCTTGCGGACGAGCTCGTTGTAGAGCCGCGCCTTGTCCCGGCGGAACTGGTTCGAGAACGGCACGATCACGGCGAGCGTGTACGGCGTCATCAGCTTCGAACCGAGCGTCGGACGCGACACCGGCTTGTTGTCGGTCTCCGCGACCCACGCCGCCTCGGGCTCACCCGTGATGATGTCCACGGTCACACCCGGGCCCGGCAGCGGGATCTGCTGCGCGAGCTGCATGGCGGCGGACGAGTACTCGGTCTTCGACCAGATCTCCGCGGAGACGACGGGGTCCAGGCGGACCCCGCTGGTAGTGCGGTTGACGTCAATCCCGGCCATCGGGATCCCCTTTCATGCCCTAGCGGGCGGTCAGATGAGGTTGCCGACCTGCTGTGCGAAGCGGTCAGCGGCGGTTGCGGCACCCCGCCCGCCCTCTCCTTGCGAGGGGTCAGGCTTCGGGGACTTCGGACCGCCTTGCGCGGCCAGGTACGGCTTCCGTCGCACCAGGTCAGCGATCGCCTCAGCGATCTCGTCCTGGTCGACAGAGCCGTCGTCATCGACGTCGAACTGAGTCAGGTCGATGAAGGTCAGTGCGTCCGACGGGTCGGACAGCTTGCCGGCAGCAGCGGCGCGGACCTCCGCGGACAGGATCCGCGCGTTCGCCTTCGCTGCGGCCCGCGCGTCAGCCTCACGCTGGATCCGCTCGGCGTCGTCAGCAGGCGTGGTCTCGTTCAGCTTCGCCTCAGCGGCCAGGCGCGCGGCCCGCTCCGCCTTCAGCTTCGCCTTCATGCGGTCGAGCGCCTTCTTGCCGGCGTCGCCGAGCTCGTCCTCACCGCCGTCAGGGGTGTCGTCCTCGACGGGGTCCGTGCCCTGCGTCGGCTCATCGACGTCCAGGTCGGCGGTCGGGTCGGTCGCGTCCAGCGCGGCCACGAGGTCCGGGGTCTCGGTGCTCATTCGGGTCTCTCCTTGCGAGAGGTCGACCGAGCCCCTTGCGGGCCCGGTGGTCAGGTGAGGTAGCCGTTCGCGCGCAGCAGCCGCAGGTAGTCGTCCCGGCTCGTCGCGATCTGCGCGATCGACTCAGGCATGAGCCGCGGACGACGGCCGCCCGTCTCCGTCCGAAGCGCTCGCGCCGCCGCGCCACGCTTGGTCGTGCCCTCGGTGGTGATGAGGATCTGTCGCCCGCCGACCTGCGCCTGGCGCATGCCGCGACGCGCGTTCACGACCTGGTTCATGTCGGCGCCGTTGCGGATCGCGTCCGCTCCGGCCTTCGTGAACGTCGCGTCCTGCTGCTCGACGCTCAGCGAGTCGAAGTAGTCGACCGGCGACACCGTCAGCTCGCCGGCCACCGACTCCGAAGCCGGGATGTGTCGGCAGTCGCACCCGGGGTGGCGCTGGAAACCCGACGACTTCGAGTACCAGCGGCCGGCGAGGATGACGCACCGCGAACACGACGGCGGGTTCAGCATCCGCACGTACCCGCCGACGGGCCGAACTCCGATCGCCAGGGACTCTGCCTGCCGACCCGTGTCCGACAGGAGCGTCCCAACCGCAGTCGAGAGCCACTGCCCGCCAGCCACGAGCGCCTGCTGAGCCGTCGCTCCCGCCGCGACACGCTCCTTGGCGTGCGTCACCCCACCGAACAACAGGGAGTCCACCGGGCGGCCATCGCCTGCGACGCCGAGCAGCCCATCGACCCGAACCGTCGCGAACGCCCCCGCAGCCCGCGACTGGCCCGTCTCCTCGAGCACGTCAGGCACGTACGACTGGGCGCCCTCAGCAACCCGACCCTGAGCCGTCGTCACCACCGTCAGAAGCGACGGCAGCACCCGCGCGAACGACTCATCGAAGTCCGCGCCCATCCGCCGCCACAACCGCAGAACCGCCGCTACCGCCGCCTGAGACTCACGCCGCTGCGCGACCGCGTACTCACGCGCCGACTGCGGAAGCGCCTGCGTCAGCACCACCGGTCTGGTCCTTCACAGCCATCGCAGCCAGGTACGGGTCCGACTCCTCAGACGCCAGCAGCGACAGAGCCCGCTGGATCTTCGCGGGCGACCAGCCCAGCTCCTCCATCGCCATCTCGCGGGGCAGGAGGGATCGGCCGGCCGAGTCCGTGGCCGCGAACAGCTTCACCACCGCATCCGCACGAGCGGCGACCGTCGGCGTGCCGGCGTCGTACCAGAGCGCTTCCATGCCGACGAGCTCGTCCGACCACACGCCGTCACGGATCCGCATCGCGATCCGCAGCGCCTCGACATCCGAGTTACCCAGCGCGACCTGGTCACGCTCGGCGATCTTCACCAGACGCGACTCACGCGACCGGATCGCATCCGCCGACGCCGCATCATCCGCAGCAAGACCGAAGTAGTTCGGCGGCAGACCAGACACACCGGACGCAAGTCGCGCGTACAGGTCCATCATCCGCTCGAAGTTCTGCATATCCGACGCGTCGAACTGGAACGTCTTCGCGTTCGCGTTCTGCAGCGCCCACACAGCACCGAAGTACGACTCCCACGCCGTGAGCTGCTTGCCGTCTGCGTCGACAAAGTCACCCTTCGACGCGCCCAGCACGCCACGCTGCGGGACCGCGTGCGTCTCCTGCCCAAGCTGGGCGTTCGAGATGTTCCGGGCCGCAGCATCCGTGATCGGGATGACGTCCTCCATCGCCGACGTCCCCTGCAGGGTCCGACCCGCTGGAATCGTCGTGCGCCGGCGCCGGAACGTCGGAACCACCGGCACGTAGTCCATGCCGTGCTCGTCCGAGTCCGTCACCTGCCACGTACCCGACTCACCATCGAGCCAGTGCGTCTCGTTCAGCCGGTACCACGTCGCCGAACGCGCCTCACCGTTCACCACGTTGTACAGCCGCAGCGCCTCGACGATCTTCCCCGTCCGAGCATCCCGGCGAGTGATCATCTGCCGCGGCGACTCCACGGTGATCAGCGGCGTCCGGGCATCACGCTCGTTCGACCCCACGCACTTGTACGTCCGCCCGTACACCAGGTAGTCCAGGCGACCCATCAGGTCCGCCTCGACCATCCCGTTCGACGTCCACTGCCGCCACAGCTCCGAGTCCCCGACATCCGTACCCGGAAGCCGGAACCCCTTCACATCCAGGCGGTCAGCGATCGCATCCACAACCACACGCGGCCAGTTCACGATCACCGTGAACTTCGCCAGCTCCGGCGGGATCGCAAGCCCAAGCTGCTCGAGCCGCTGAACCCCGTCGTAGTACGCATCAGCCGTGTCGAACACGAGCTGAGCCGCACCCAGCTCCTGCTTCAGCGAGTCGAACACTGCCATCTCATCGGAGGTCAGGGCACGCGCCACAACGGCCTCCTAACGGAACACGATCACGCGGTTGTCCTGCTTCTGCCAGCCCTCTGCCCGCTGATCAGCGGCAGCCTCATGCGCGAGCACGTCAGCCATCAGAAGGTCGATCTTCTGCGTCTCGGCCGGCTTGCCGAGGATGTACTTGTCACCAGGCTTCGCGACCTTCCGCGCCGCCAGAGCATGCAGCCGCAACGTCGGGTCGTCGTCATGCGTCGTCAGCCGCTCAGTCGTGTCCTCAAGGAACCTGACCAGCGCATCGAACATGCGATTCACCTGGTTCGTCGGCCACATCACGACGACGTCATCGCCGTGCTCAGCCGCCCACGCATCCGCCTGCGTCTCCCAGTACCGCGGGTCGACGTACATGCGAGCCACGTCATACCGGTCGAACATCTCCGCGACCGCGACGTTCACCTCATCGCGGGGGATTCGACCGCCCCACTCGTCCGGGTTCCAGAACGTCGGCCGATCATCCGGGCCATACCTCGGCGTGAACCTGTGCCCGTCGTGCGTCTCCGCACGCAGCGCAGTCCAGTCGCCAGACCGTGAACCATCGAACCCCAGCGCGATCCGCTCAC
The DNA here is from genome assembly GCF_022346185.1 of Cellulomonas sp. ACRRI. Taxonomy (GTDB): domain Bacteria; phylum Actinomycetota; class Actinomycetes; order Actinomycetales; family Cellulomonadaceae; genus Cellulomonas. The sequence continues at coordinate 24,175 of NZ_JAKRMS010000015.1, forward strand.
CCGGCAGCACCACCCGCTCCGGCGCCTTCGACGCATCCCACAAGGGCTCCTGCATGTACGACCCGAGACCCTGCACCAGGCGGTTCCCGAAGAACCGCTCAGCCTGCGTCGGATCCGTCTCAAGCAGCTCCGCAGCCTCAGCCTCGATCGCAGCCAGATCCACCCACGGCGACCCCGCATACACGAACTGGTGGATCTTGTGCCGGTCACGCTTGTTCCGATACGACAGATCAGCCGGCGGCTTCCGGTAGAACCGAAAGATGTCCGCCGACCGCGACTCAAACGTCTGCTGAGCCTGCGACGACTCCATCGGATCCCACGGGTTCGTCGTCTCGATCGAACGACCACCCATACCCGCCAGGCCACGCCGCATCGTCTGCGACACCTTCAGCAGCTTGTTCCGAGCCGTGTACAGCCCCGACTCATCCATCACCGCGAAGTTGATCGGGTTACCCAGCTTCGAGTTCGCCGCCGCCGTCACCGGGTCAATCCGGCCATCCTCAGGCAGCCGAATGAACCCCTCACGGACAAGCATCCGCTCCGACAGTGCGCCACGGCGGATCATGCCCTGCAGCGGCCGGTACACGTTGTCGACCTGATCCTCAGACGTCGCGAGGAGCTGAATCAGCGACGTCGGCCGACGCATACCCATCGGCTCGCCAGACTCATACACGTACTCGAAGCCGCAACCGCAACCGTCGTCCTCGCAGCGGAAGACCTCACCACCGCGAGCCCAACCCGCGAACAGGCACGGACCCACAGCCTCGAACGTCACGATCGCCGCCGACCACGGACCCTTGCCCGTCTTCTGCGGACCAACCACCTGCGACCGCCGGTAGTGGAACGCGGTCGCCTGAGCCGGGCGCTGAGGGTCGAACTCCTGCCCCTTGCGCACCCGGTAGTGATTCACCGCGCACCAGAGCTGCCAGCCGTCCATCACGAACGGCTGCCCCAGCGAGAAACCATCCGGGACGATGCAGTGAGCCTCAACCCAGTCCGCAGCCAGGAACCCGAGCGTGGGGAAGTCGACGACCCAGTCGTCAGGACCCACCGTTCACGACCTTCAGCTTCGACCGCGACGACGAACGAGCCGGAACCGGATCAGCCGCATGCTCGACCCGCTTCGCCGCCGTCTCATCGACAGCGACCTTCCAGCCCATCTCAGCCAGGCCGGCCGTCGTCATCCCGATCTGATCCGCGAACCGGTGAAGCTGAGCCATCAGAGACGCCGGCGCCTCAGGATCCTCACAACGCACCGACGTCCGAACCCACAGAGCCACCGTCCGCGCACGCCACGCCTCAGACGGCATCGCCCACGCACAAGCCTGAGGAGTCCGCCAAGCCGACTCCCACACATCGAGCTCACGGCTCGACGGCCGCGGAAGGGGGAACTCCGGGATCTCACCCTGGAAACCCTCAGCCGGAAGCGCCGTCAGCTTGAACCCACGGACCTCAGAGCGGCCAGAGTTCGGGTCAGCGGGAGGGCCAGAACGGTTACGTGCACCACCTCGAGGCATCAGGACCCCGAGGTGAGGTGTCGGATGAACACGTCCACGCGGGCACGCTCAGCGTCATAGTCGCGGCGGAGAGTCGCCGAGTCCGCGGCGCCGCCGAAGTACTGCGCCAGAGCCTCGTACATCGCCCGGGCCGCGTCCTCGGGGAGCCGAAGCCACGTGTCCGCCTCGGGCTCAGCTTCGCCACGGACGATGGCGCGCTCCGGCTGCGAGGGCCACGTCAGGACTGCCGATTCGCCCTCGCCGCCCCACAGCGAGACAGCGATCCGGACACCCATCCTCATCGGGTCGAACTCAACTCGAGATCGAGCAGGCATCGTCATCACCATTCCGTCGCCGCCTTGCGCGGCATCGAGTCCGGCCGCCTTGCGCGAACCGGAAGGTCAAGCGGAGGCCAAGGCCAGAGGGTCTGAACCCTCCGCACCACCGAGCGCCCTCCCCGGCGGTCCAGGTGGGGTGCGGCCCGGGGTGCCCCCCTGGGGTCCGGAGGGGTCACGCTTGACCCGGGCTTGACCTTCAGGTCACGTCTGAGTCAAGCGTCCGCGTCGTCCGCCGTCGCTGCGGTTGCACGTCGCGCATTGCGGGCCTCGGTAGGCCGTGCGGTCCTCGGTGTGTCCGAGGTCCAGCGTGGCTGGGGTGAGCTTGGTGCCGCAGTCGATGCAGTGGATCGTCTCGCCTGCGTTCATGCGTGCGACGAGTGCTGCCCTCATGCGGTCGTGCCGGGTGTCGTACCCGCGTGCCTGCCGTGTCCCGCGTCGCTGCTCGTAGGCGCGTGCGTGGCGTGGGCAGTAGCGTTCCCCGTTGGTGAGGATCGTCGGGCATGCGGTTGAGCGCCCGTCTCGCTCGTCTTTGCCGGGGCAGCGTCGTCCTGCCATGTCTACCCCCGCCCCTCGTCTGGCTCGCCTCGCGCTACCCGCCAGGTTGCTGTCCGAGGGCCCTGAGACGCGGGCGGGGTGTTTGTGGGTATGGCAAAGGCCCCGGACTCGCGGTCTCGGGGCCTTGTTCAGGGTGCACTTCTCCCTGTTGCCGGTGACAGTACCAGATCAATGGGATCCTGCAAGTCACTCCCTTCGCCTCGCCACACCCAGCTCGGAAGGTCCGATGCGATCGGGTGGGGGTATGCGTGTTCGGGCCACTCGATCAACTGGCGCCCGTAGGCGAAGGTCGCGTGTCGCGTCTCGGTGCCATGCTCGGCGAGGTCGCACCGCAAATCTGCGATCACCCAGTAGCAGGTGCACCTGCTCGACGGTGCGGGCCGCTGATCGTCGTTATCGCTCACTGCGAGCTTCCTGTCGGGCGGTGCGGATGTGCCACTTGTTGCTGTTGGGGCATCGGTAGGGCTCGTAACGCATGCCCTTCGGGGCTTGACTTCGGATTACCCACGCCACAGCTGCGGACCTGCTGCGGTGCTGCACCTTGGGGCCGCCCATGTGGTTGGTACAGTGGCAGCCGACCTTTGCGCGGGCCTCGTGCTCGCGAGCACGGCTCTTGGCTAGCCCCCATCTGTCACGATGCGTTCCCTGTCCGATGCGGCACATCTTTCCGAGTGACACCCCGCATCGCGGGCACGGCACGGATAGTGGGTCGATGCCCGGCTCGGCGGCCTTGCTTCGGTAACTCATCACTGGGCCTGCTCGTCAGCCTCAAGGCTTCGGAGCATGCGCCGAGTAAGTCCTTCGAGGGCGTGTGGCTGTGAGTCGGAGTACGTGAAGCCGTAGCCGGTTGAGTTGTCGTCGAATGGCTTGGATGAGACTGCGAGCGCCCAGTCCACGATGAACCGGTCGGCGCCCTGTTGGTTGGTGATGTGTGCGCGGATGGCGTCCTCAAGAGCCGCGTAGGTGTCGTCGCTCATGCTGCGGCTCCTGTCGTAAGTAGTCCGGCGATGTCGCCGAGTCGGTAGAGGGCGTGTCCGCGGACGTCTTCTCCGTGCTGGGGGATGCGGCGGTCGGCCTCGGGTCGTTCGCGGTCGCGCTTGAGTGCCTGGTTGAGGGTGTTGCGCTTGAGGTCGGGGAGGATGCGGCGTGCGTCGTCGGCGGTGACGAGGGCGTCGGGGTGGGTCTGGGGGAGCGCGAAGACGGTGTGCAGGTTGGTGTAGCGGAGGCGGTCTTCGTCGGGCCAGGTGGTTCCGCAGCGGGTGCAGCGTCGGGTGTCGTCGAGGCCGTCGGGGAGCCATTCGCGGATGACGGGTCCGGAGCAGTAGACGCAGGGCGCGGGTTCGCGGATGGGGTCGAGCCCGAGGAGCCGGCGGACGGTTGCGCGGACTTGGCGGGCTTCGTCGAGGTAGGTGGTCCAGCCGGAGTCGTCGGGGTTCTGCGCTGCCCAGAGGGTGTGGTCGACGAGGTACTGCAGGCTGGGGTTGTGGTCGCCGCGGGTGTCGGCCCATGCCTGTGCCCAGCCGTGGAGGACGTCGACGGCGGTGTTGGGGTGCTTGGCGGCGGCGATGCGGGTGTCGGCGGGGTCCTCGATGACGGCGTCGAGCCCGAAGGGCAGGCGGTCCCGGTCGTTGGAGGTGGTGACGATGTCGCGGTCGTATCGGACGGCGCGGAGCCCCATGACTTCGGCGATGTGGAAGGGGACGGTTGCGATGGCGTCGATGACGTCGGTGATGAGCTGCTGTGCGCGGGTGAGGCAGGGCTGGCAGATGGTGAGGCTGGTCTCGAGCGGTCGGTCGCATTCGCTGCAGCCGGCGGTCATCGTTGCGCAGTCGGCGCAGGTGTATGTGGTGGCGGCGGCGCTGTAGGTGCGCTCGGCGATCCACTCGTGTGCGTGGTTGCTCATCGGGTTGTTGCCTCTCGCTGGCGGGTACGAGATTGACGTGCAAATTGTCCCATGTCGACAGTGGTGAATCCAGTTACGAGGCTGTCAGGTTGTACTTATGCGGCTGCGTTGTCGCTGTCCTCCAAGATCCGGTACTCGACTCCGATCGGGAGGGTGTAGAGCTCGACGGCGTACCTGGCTTCGACAGCCGACGTCGCACCGAGGTCGATGTGGATGTCCCCGTACCCGTGCGTCCAGTACGTCTCGGAGGACACGGGGACTCGCGCGTGCCGGCAGATGGCGCGGACGAGTTGCGCCCACCCGAGGTCACGTGGGACGCGGGTCAGGACCGGGGTGGTCATCGCTGGTCCTCCGGCTCGATGCGGCCTGGGTTCGCCGTGAAGCCGATGCGCTGGGGCTCGGACCGCTCTACGAGCGCATCCACCTGGGCCTCGCGCTCGACTTCCGCCGGCTCTGGTCGCCGCCGCTCGATGTCGATGGTGAGCCGGATCCTCATGCCCTGGCCTCGCTCTCGTGGACCATGCCCTCCACGCAGACTTCGAACCGTCGCGGCGCCCGGTAGCCGGGGTTGCTGATCTCGTCGCTGCTGTAGGTCCAGATCGGGGAGATGGTGATGCGTGGGTCTGGTCCGACGGCGTCGAGCCGTGCCATGACGAACGCCCATGCGTCTGCGAGCTCGTCGACGGACGTGGCGTACTTGGTCGTGACTTCGATGGGTGCGGACATGCTGTGCGCCTCTCTAACGGCTCAGAATCACTCGGGTGTAGTCCGGTCCCCGTTCGCGCCTGTTCGGCGCTCCTAGGACCGCGGGTGCGGGCTGGTCGGGTGCTGCGGTCGGGTTCCTGGCCGTGTTGCTGCTGAGGCGCGGCGGCTGGTGACCTTCTTCCGGACCCGACCAGCCCGCGGTCTCAGGTGGCCCGGTATGGGTTGCTCTCTCGCCTCGGCTTCAGGTGCGCGGCGAAGCGGATGGCGTTGCCCGCGGTGTAGCCCTCGTCCCACGCCTGTGCTGCCACCTGTGCGTCGTGCTCGGCCGTGGCGAGCAGCCCGGCAGCGGCCAGCAACCGCACGATGTCCTGAGCGTCGTCGTAGGTGATGAACGCGCGGTAGTTCACCTCGGCGTTGATGACCTGCGCCGCGCGCTCGGCGGCGGTCGGCTTCGGCTGGGCGGTCATCGGGTCGCCCGCTCGGTGCCGCACCGGTAGCACCGTCGCCAGGTGATCGTGAGCCCGATGTCACCTACCCGCCGGACCTCGTACCAGGCGTGCCAGTTCCATCGGCAGCGCAGATCATCCGTCCCGTGCCATGCGGCGTCGTGCTTCGGGTCGTTCACGGGGTCACCTCGACTCCGAGCGCGGCCAGACGCCGGACGAACCAGGCGTAGCGTCCGTGCTCCCCGGCCAGAGCGAGGCTCTGCCGCACCTGCTCGGCGGTCACGGTCGGCGTGGCGGCGTCACCCCGGGCGGCGAGGACGGCGTCGACCACCTGCTCGTCCCTCTCGTCCGTGCGGGCAAGGGTGGCCCGCACGTGATCGATAAGCGCCTCCCGGTCCACCGCCTCCCCGCCGCGCTGAGCGGGGCACCACGCGTCGTGCAGGCCGTGCGCCTGGTCGCAGGTGCAGCGCGGCCTCGCCTCCCCAGCACGGGCAGCGGCGAGGGCGGCGCGGGCAGCGGCCACCGCGAACTCGCACAGCCGATCGACCCACACGCTCGCGTCGTGCCGCTCGCAGACGGCGGTTCCCTCAGCCGCGTCGGTGACCTCTGGGACGCACTCCCACTCGGCCATCAGGGCAAGCGCGGCCCGCTCCACGCCGTCTCCCGTGGCCGGGTCCTCGTCCGGGTGCTCGTACATCCCGGCGGACGCGGAGACGACCGCGTCCATGCCCGTGGCCGGCTGCGGGGCGTCCGGGCGGAACAGGACCGTCAGCGGGCCGTAGTACTCGGCGAGGCGGTCGCTCATCTGCGGCCCCTCGTCGCCCGTGTGGTGCCACAGCTCGTGCAGGTCCACCTGCCATGCGGTGTCGTCTGCGTCAGCCACGACACTGCCCTCGGGCAGCGCGTCGAGCTCAGATGCCGTCTTGATCTCGGTCATGGTCAGGCCACCTTTGCGTTCGCGTGGTTGGGGCAGAGCCCGTCGGGGCTCGCGGTCTTGAGTTGGCAGCGGGCTCCGCTGCGCTTGGCCGTACCGGTGCACTGCTGTGCGTCTCGCTCGGCCCGCTGGCGGGCGAGGATCGCCGCCCACTTCGACCGAGTGCAGGTCCAGCACGATCGCCGGCCATCGCCCACGACCCTGGTGTTCTCGGGCGTGAACGGGTGTCCCTTGGAGCACTTGGTCTTGCGGGAGTTGAGCGCGGAAGGTCCGATGCCTCGACGCGTGTTCTCGCCGTCAGTGACCGGCTCGAGGTGGTCCGGGCGCACGCAGTGCCGGACGCGGCACACATGGTCGAGGACGAGTCCGTCCGGGATGGGGCCGTTGGTCGCTTCCCAGGCGACGCGGTGGGCGCGCTTGGTGACGCCTCGCTTCGGGGCGAACGCTCCGTAGCCGTAGTTGGTGATGTACCCCGTCCACAGCCAGCACGTCGGCGTGCGGTCCACGTTGGCCCAGAACGCGGCCATCGAGTCGCGGGGCTGTCGCGCGGGGAGAGTGCCTCGCTTCTGCGCGGACTTGTAGTGCGGGTTGCAGAGCCCGCGGGCCTGGACGGTGCGCTCGCACCCGTCCACGGAGCAGTTTCGGGTAGCCTTCACGGCAGCCTGCCTCTCGCTGTGATCGAGATGGTGGGTCAGGCCCCGGGGAGTGTTACCAGCACTCGTCGGGGCCGCTTCGATTCTACCCCGGGAATGCCGCGTAATCACGCTGTTCGGCGTCATTCCGGCTGCTCCTTCGTTCGGGTGGTGCGGGCGGTGTGGTGTGCGAGTGCGCGTTTGGCGTTGGCTGCCCCGCGCTCGTTGATCGCTGCCTGGTCGGCGCTGATCGCGAGGGTGGGTGCGGCGGTCTGCTCGTCCGGGGCGGCCAACTTCTCCGACCGGCACGCGGCACAGTTCGCGGCGGGGAAGCTCGTGTGTCCCGGCTCGGGGCACCTGGCGTACCGGTGGTCGGTGGCGTCTGAGCCGGCGACCTTGACCGCCTGCCACCACGGACCGGCTTCGTCCATGCGCTTCGGGGTGTTGGTCTGCGGGTCGCATGCCACCCACGCCAGGGCGACTGCGACGTCCCGGTATGCGCGGTTGGCGTGCGTGCCGAGCAGCCAGGTGCAGAGGGACTTGACGGGCCAGTCGGGGCGGAGTTCGTGTGCTGCTGCTGCGAGTCTTTCGATCTCGGTTCGGGAGAGCATCAGCGGGTTCCTCCTGCTCGTCTCGATTCCAAGTCCAAGACGTCGCCGCGTCTGCGCGGTACGTAACTGGACGATTTGGGCTTGGTCTCTCTAGATCCATCTACGGAAGGTGAGGTCCGATCGGATCGGGTATCGGGTCGGGTCGGGTCGGGAGGATTCGGGGGCGATTCGCCCCCCCGATCGCCCCCCGATTCGGGGGCGATCTCCCCGGAGCAGTACCCGCACGACGGAACCGAGATGTTCCGGGCCACGTGCCAGCGCACGTGATTGCCCATAGCGCCACCGTCAGACTCGGCGTGACGGCGGGCCTTCTCGGATGCGGCGTCGGGCTGGAACTCCTCCCAGCCGTGGAACCGCCACCCGTCCTTCGTTTCCCGCCACAGCCCGGCATCGACGAGCGCGGCGGCGTCCTTCGCGTTGTTCCCGAACACTGCGAGCACGTGCCGGGGGATGCGCCCGTCAGTTCCCATGCCGGCGGACCAGGACCCGGCGGTGACCCACAGGCCGCGGGCGCGGACGGGGGTAGCGAGCCACTTGGGGTGCCCCCACAGACGGTCGTCGACCTTGAACCACGTCACAGCTCGACCTCCTCGCCTGGTCGGATCTCGTCGCCGTCGATGAACCAGCGGCGGTTCGTGCGCGCCATCAGAACGGCACCTCCTGCCCGATGAGCCGGAGAGTGACGCGGTGACCGCCGGGCTGGTCGAGGTTTGGGCCGCGCCGGTACCGCTCCTCGACCACGTACCGGGGCCCGTCGTCGGGAAGCCAGCGGGGGACGAGGGCGTCGAGGATTGCCTTGCATGTGGGGTTCGCGTTCGTCGGGTCGCCCTTGTCGGTGCGGACGCCCTTGGGGTACTGGATCTCCCACGCGACCGTGAACCGGCCGTCGAGCGCTTCGAGCTTCTGTGCGCGTGCGGCGGTGATGGTGATGTCGTGGATGGCGTCGATGAGCCGGCGCCGGTACCCGTGGTTGACGACGGTGCGATTCGCGGACAGCCAGTAGTCGCGGGGGATGTCCACGACGAGGGTGCGGGTCATGCTGCTGTCCTGTTCTCGCGGCGGCGGCGCCTCATGTCGGCGGCGGCGAGCTCTCGGCGCTCGTACTGCTGCTGAGGCGTGTCCCTGTATCGGAGGAGGGCTCGCTTGCGATGCCATTCGGCCTCTTCAGATGCGCGCTTGGCTTCCTCGCTCGCGTGCGCCATCTGCTCCATGTGGCGTGCGATGGCCTCCTCGGCCTCGCGCTGCAGAGAGGCGACGAGTGCGACGGCCGCCTCTTTGGCCTTCTGGCTCATCCGCTCGTAGTCGGTGGCCGGCGGAACGCGCATCATGCCGCCACGCGCCAGCGCAGGTAGTCACGGACGGTGTACGCGCTGACCCCGAGGCGCACGGCGATCTCGGCGTTCCCGAGGCCCATCTCGGCGAGCTCGAGCGCCCGCATGGGCTTCGGGGCGGGGCGGTAGGGGGCGACGTCGACCGGTGCCTCGTCGTGGTCGATGTCGTCCCACGCGAGTGGCCCGGCCCAGCCGTTGCGGCGGGCTACGTTCCTGGCCCGAGCCGAGTCCTCGCGTTGACGCGCGGTTGCTGCAGGGGGCTGGCGCGTGAGCATGCGCCGATACCCGGCCGTGACGGCGTCACGAGTTGCAGCGTTGATCTCGTCAGCTCCGTGAAGGAGACGCGTGATCGTGGCCCGGGAGACTCGGAGGCCGGACGACATGTCCTTGCCGGTCCAGCCGAGAGAGGCGAGTGCTCTGACTCGCCGGACGGAACCGGTGGAGTCGACCATGCAGCGGCCACGCCGACGGACGACGTTCGGGTCGACTGCGAGGATGCGAGCCGCCGCCGTGGCGTCGACTCGCGGCTGCCCCACATATACCTCCTGCGCTACAGACCGGGTCACGCCGGCTGCGGCGGCCATCTCCTTCACGGCGACCCCCATGGCCTTTGCGGCTTCGAGATGTGCGCGCACCGGGCCCGCGTCGACGAGCCGCGTGGTGCCGAGCTCGAGGTCAAGGAACCTGCGCTTGCGGTACCTGCGACCGGCGACCTTGCACGCGTCGCACCGGCAGGAGTGCGGGGTGTTGTACCGGGCGCGGGTTCCGTGGTTCGGGGCGGTCATGCCGTCGCCCCCTTGCCGAGCAGTGCGAGGGCGGACCGTTCCTCGGGGGTGAGGCCGCCGACGAACCCGAATCGCCCCTCACCGGAGCGCTCCTCGTAGGTCATCGCGTCACGGGCGCACATCGCCTTGACCGGGCACTCGTCGCACATCGAGCGGGCGACCAGGGGCCAACGGTCGCGGCCCTTCTTCCCGGGGATCGGGGTGAACCACGGGTCGCCGACGGTGAAGTCCCAGGTGCGGCACGCGGCCTGGTCCTTCCACGGCTCACCGCGGTCAGGCTCGGACTGGCGGGTGTCGGTTGGTCGGGTAACCGTGAATGCGGACAGCGATACGGTTCGGTTGCTGGACATGGTCCGGTTCCTTCATGTGATGGGGGAGTGCCCGGCGGTCGGCTTCTTGGCGGGAGATGACCGCCGGGCACGTGGGGTGTGGGGTCAGGCGGCGTCGTCGGGCGGCGTGAGCTCGGCGACGCGCTGCTGGATGCGTTCGCGCTGCTGGGGGCCGGCGGTCTTCCACTGCTCCCGGAGCCAGGTGACGTCGGTGGAAGCGGCGATCTGGTCGGGGGAGAGGGTGGGCGACGGGGCGGGTGCGTCGGGCAGGGGCTCGACGGTGAACGCCGCGAACTTCCCCTTCGACTTCGGGAGCGACACGGTCACGCGCTTGTCGATGTGGCTGGCGTGGCTGATGCGCGTGCCACCTGTCTTGTCGTTCCCGAAGGAGACGTTCTCGTCGCGGTACAGGCGCACACGGCGTCCGACGTAGACGGAGGCGTCGGGGCCCCAGATGGCGGCGAGGAGGCGGCGCATGGTGAGGCCGGGGCGCCAGGGCCGGGGGAACTCGGCGAGGGTGATGCTGAGGGGCTGTTCGGCGTTCCCGCGGCCGATCTCGGTGATGGTGAAGTCGCGGGGGCCGGATAGGAGGTCGACGTTGTCGAGCTGGTCGGACTTGCCGACGAGCATGGCGGAGATGTCCACGGTCAGAGGCTCGCTTCCTGGAAGTGGTCGATGCGCTGGGTGGCTGGTCGGCCGGCGATGGCGGTGGTGTAGTGGTCGGTCATCTCGGACGCGACTTCCTCGAACGCCTGGACGGCGGCGACGATGGCTCGCTGCCACTGCTCGTCCCACTCGACGCGCTTTACGTAGAGGGGCATGCCGCCGCAGAACGACACGTAGTCGCACCACTCGCGGCCGGAGACGTAGATCCCGCACTGGATCTGGGCCATGTTCTCTGCGGGCACCTCGTCGCGGAGGATGGTGTCGAGCTGCTTCTTGGCGCGACGGGACTTGATCTCGATGAGGCCCTTGTCGCCGACGAGGCCGTCGGGGGAGTAGCCGATCCGGAACCCCCAGTCGTCGCGGACCATGAACCCGACCTCGTCCACCGGCGCGTAGTGCTCGGCGTAGATGGCGCGGGCGATGGGTTCGTCGAGGGTGCCGCGCATCATGTCGTCGGACACGTAGACGGGGTCGACCCATCCGGTGATGCGTTCGGCGACGAGGAGCCGAGTCAGAGCGTCCGCGGTGTTGTCGTGAGCGACGTCGATGATCGGCGGGGTGCCGGGAGGGGCGGTCCGTGACGCGTGGAAGGTCTTGATCGGGGTGGGCTCCTTGCGCGCCCGGCTCACGCACCAAGATCCCTTGTCAGAGCCACACTCCGGGCACTTCCCGTTGAGCGGGCCCGCCTCCTTGACGGAGATGAGCTGGCCGACGACGGAGGCGGTGACGATGCCTCGGCGTGCTTCGAGCCACGCGTCGGACCCTTGCTCGAGGTCGTTGTAGACGTGGAGCGTCATGTCAGACCGCTCTCTTCTCGATGTGGTGGTTGAAGTTGTCGGAGACACGCGCGCATTCGTTGCAGGTCCACCAGGCGCAGCGGACGGACTTGCAGTGGGGTGCGCAGTTGACGGAGGCGCAGTGGTTGCACTTCTTGACGGCCGGCTTCGGCTGCTGCGGGCGGTTCATCACTCGACCCCCGTCGCGTACCAGGCGATGCGAAGTGGGCCGATGCGCCACCTCTTCGGGCCGGGCTTGTACCCGTACCGCTCGGAGAAGATGACGTAGAGGTCGTGGCCCCACGCGAACTTGATCCGCCAGCGCCGGCGCATGTCTTCCATGCGCCAGTCGATGAAGTGCTCGGCGCCGTCGAACATGTCGATGGCCGCGTATTCGAGGTGCCCGAGGCGGTAGTTCTTCACCAGCCCCACCCCAGATCGGCGCGGTCGTCGCAGTCGGCGAAGTCGTAGGGTTCGGGGTCGGCGTCGTAGCAGTCCTGGCAGGCGAGTCCTTCCGCGGTGATGCGGACGGTGTCGTCGGTGCCGCAGGTGTCGCACTCGCCCTGGACCCACTGCGCGGGGAGTCCGGTAGGCAGGGTGTCGATGCGGATGGCGTCGAGCTCGGCGTGGAACTCGCGGTCCGTCAGGGCGGTCATGCGACGCTCCACTCTGAGATCGGGAGCACGGTCATCCCCAACTGGTGGGCGACGTGCACTTCCAGGGCGGCGCCGCGTGACGCCTCCCACCCGGGCAGCACCGCTACCGCCTCGCAGTCGAGGAGCATCCGCAGGTCGGCGCGAAGGTACGCAGCCCACGTCTGCTCGGGGACGTCAGCATCACCAGGGTCGACGGGCTCGTGGCCGAAGGCAGCCAGGTCGGCGGCGGCCGCCTCGAAGGATCGGCGGTTGAGCGCGGGGTATCCGGTCATGGGGCCAGAGATGTAGACGCGGGCCATCACGCCACCTCGGCGGTGTCGGGTCGCACGACGATGTGCGCGGCGCGGTGGACGATGTGGCGCTGGCCGGCGGCGTGGTTGTAGTCGTGGACGGCGTCGGCGCGGTTGAGGTGCCAGGCGGGGGTGATGACGGGCTGACCGTCCCCCCAGGTCTGACGCTGGGCGAACTCACGCTCGGGGTGCGTGTCGTCGGCGCAGAAACATGTCACCCACAGGTCGACGACGGTGGTCGGGAGCGGCACGACGTTCGGTGCGCACTCGCCGGCTGGTCGGTCGGCCCACTCGATGCTGCCGTCCGGGAACTGGCGCATCAGGCGCTCGGACAGCAGAGCGGCTTGCTCGCTGTGGAAGTGCTCGCTCACTGGTCCTCCTTGATCGTTTCGGTGAGTGCGTACTGGGCGTGACGGCTGGCCCACTTGATGGCGCGGCCGATGCACTTCGGGCGGTTGCAGACGAACGCGTGCCGGTTGCCGGAGATGACGGAGCGGCGCGGGCGATGCGGACACGGGCGGGTCATTCGTGGCTCGCAGGAGCGATCGACAGCAGGCAGTAGTCGTCGTCGATGCCGTCTGCCTGGCGCCCGTCAAGGACGTGCAGCACGCGGACGTCGAACGTGTTGTGCCCGCGGTCGGGACCCTCGGATTCGTCACCCGACTCGGGGTAGAAGATTGGCGATCCGAAGTCGTTCACCTCGGTCAGGTGGAGCACGTCGCCGACCTGGTAGTCGCGGTCGTGCTTCCGGAGCTCGAACCGCTTCTCGCCGGACTTCACGCGAGCGAGCCACTGGGTGCGGATCTTGAGGTCGTGGATCACTTCGCGTTCTCCTTCTTGATGCCGGCGCATGCGTCGCAGGTGTGACCGGTTGTGTGCGGGCAACGCCACGGATCCGGGTGCGCGGTCATCGCGACCACTGCCGGTAGGTGAAGAGCCGCTGCGCCTGAGGCACGTACGACACGAGCCCCTGTGCGCACTTGCCGCACACCAGGAGCGGGGCTGAACGCTTGCGGGACACCTGCTTGCCGCAGATCGCCCGGCCATTGACGAACTCGCTGGCGTCGTCGTCGTACCAGCCGATGTGGCCGTAGATCCGCTTCATCGCGCACCGATCCCGTCGCGTCGGTCGAGCTCGGACGTCGAGTCGTACGGGTCCGTCGTCGCGAAGTACCCCGGGAACACCAGGAACGACACGACCAGACCCGCGATCAGGGACCACGCGACACCCGGAACACCCCAGACCAGGGCCGCGACGTACACCGACGCCAGCCAGAGGAGACCGAGGCGCTTCACCGGGACACCTGCTCGGCCTCGTTGAGGGCGACGAGCGCAGAGTCGATCGCCCGCTCAGCCAGCTCCCATCGCCGTGCGGCCAGTGTGGACAGGTACGACAGCGCCGCGATCACATCACCGTCCGCGCCGTACCCCTCGTCCGTAGCAAGCCGACGCGCACGCGTCAGTGCCGCACGGTCACGCTCCGCCTCGCGCTTCTCGCACTGCGCGGCCTCAACCGCGTTCGTTGCCTCGGTGACGCTCATGGCTACACTCCTTCTTGCGATCGGTGGCGTCCTGACCTCTTGCCCGGTGGGACGCCATTGGTCTGGGTGGTCAGGCGACCTGGCCCTTGGTGGTCGGCAGGGACTCGACCCACTCGTCGAGCTCGACGGCCCGGAACACGGGCTTCGTGGCCTTCGCGCCGACGTAGTGCGCGATCAGCGACCCGTTCTGCACGGCGGCGGAGATCGTGGCCCGGGAGATGCCGGTCGCCTTCTCTGCGCCGACGAGGTCGTATGAGACCTGGGTGAGGGTGATGCTCACGACGCCACCGCCACACCGGCGTACCGGTTGACGAAGTACGTCTGGCCCTTGCCGGTGACCGCCGGCGTGACGCTGGTGGTGACCCGGCCGTCGGAGTGCGTCACCGCGGTCTCCTTGACCCGGAACAGGCCGAGGTCCATCGCCTTCTGTGTAGGGCGGTTCCAGTCGCGGCCCTCGCGGGAGCACAGGTACCCGTCGCGGCGGAGCCAGCCGAACAGGCGGGTCGAGCCGACGTCGACACCGTTCGCCTTGAGGATCACCGCGAGGTGCGACACCAGGACGTCGGTCGACGTCGTCGCGACCGCGTCGGCGAACAGCACCTTGGGGGCGTCCTGCTCGACCTTCGCCTGCAGCGCCGCCCGGGTCTCCGCCTCGGCCGCCAGGGCACGGAGCGCGGACGGGTAGTCCTTCGGCAGGGAGTACGAGCCAGTGCGGCGGACCTCGGGCAGCAGCTCGTGGGTGACCCACCGCTTGAACGCCTTCGCCCCGTCGACGCGGGAGCCGAGGATCGATGAGTAGAGACCCGCCTCTGAGATGACGGTGACGGACTGGACCCCGCCAGGGGTGGGCACTGAACGCCCACCCTTCTCGTCGTCGTCGAGGCGTCGGGTCATGTCCTTGGCCGCGGCATACCCGAGGATCTTCGCGACGTCGGTGGCGACGAACCACGGGTCTCCGTGCTCGTCGGTGATCGTCCGCACGGCCTGGCCGTGGAACGCGTGCTGGATCAGGTCTGTGGTCATGCTGCCCGTCCTGTCTGTGGAACGTGTGGGGACACGTTCAACATCTCGGGCACGAAGATCGTGCCGGGGGGGACCTGTAGTGCCTTCTCGATGGCGCGCGCGGTCTCAGAGCTGCACGTCGTCCGCTCGCCGGACAGCAGGTGCCCGATCGTGGCGTGGCCGATCTTCTTCGGCTTCCTGCCCTTGTACTGGACGACGGTGATGTCGGCGAGACCGCGGATGCTCAGACCCTTGTAGGTCATGAACTGCTCGAAGGCGGAGCGGTTCACTCGCATGTAGAACCTCCGCTCGATGCCGTATCGGCTGGACGCTCTGACTGTAGACGGCTGTGGGCTGTTGGTCAACACGTTCAACACTGTAGACACGAACGTCTACACGCGTCCAGCCAGTTCACCCACATTGACCAGCCCGAACGCGAGTGGCACCGTTGTGGTTTGTAGACGGCGCGTCTACACGCTCGGTTGCGCCGAGCGTCTACCGACACCCAAGGTCAGGACTCGTGAGCGCACTGTCCGAGGTCCTGCGAGAGGCCAACACCGAGAAGCGGAGCACCCGCACGCTGGCTGCCATTGCCACGAACGCGGGTCACCCGATCGACTTCTCGACCATCTCGCTCTACCTCCGCGGCAAGCACGGGCAGCCGGACGAGGAGACTCTCCTCGCCCTGTCGGCTGCTTTCGGCGTTCCACTGTCCAAGCTCCGCGAGGCATCTGGTCTCCCGACAGCCACCGAGCCGTTCGTACTGCCGGCCGAGGCGTCGCGCCTCAGCCGCAAGCAGCGCGATGCGGTCCTAGCGGTGGTGAGCGCGTTTCTAGACCGAGGGGAAGGTGAGGGCAGTGCTGAGCAGCCCGCCCCCAATACCCCGGAGCCCTCGGGCTCCGCACCCAGCAACGTTCGATCCCTGCGACCGGACGAGCCGCAGGAGCCGCCGATGCGTGCGGCGGCGCGGAAGCGTCCGCCGGGCCGTACGCCGGAAGAGTGACGTGTCAGTCGTCGCCCGTACGGTCGCGGCATGTTCCATCCGTGGAGGGCGCTGAGGGCACGCCCCGACGTAACCGTTGAGTGGCGGCACCTGTCGCTCGACGTGTACGCCCTCAACAACGGGCGGGACCGGATCTGGATGGACCCCCGCCAGACGCAGGTCGAGCGGCGGTGCACCATCGCGCACGAGCTTGCACACATCGAGCTCGGGCACACCGACGGCTGCACCGACCGTGACGACCGCGAGGTCGACCTACTGGTGGCTCGCCGTCTCATCGAGATGTCCGACCTGCTAGACGCCCTGCGCTGGGCGGAGGACTTGCGCGAGGTCGCTGACTGCCTGTGGGTGGACGAGGCGACCTTGATGGCTCGGTACGACGGACTCACCCGTGCGGAGCGAGCCGAGATCGTCGCGCTGCACGTCGAGCTGGACCGGCCGTGCTGAGCGACCGCGACCGGGCCATCCTCGACACGGAGTCGCGGTTCTGGCGCCACGCTGGAGCCAAGGAGGACTACGTGCGCGATCGGCTGGGCTTGACGCCGTTGGCGTACTACCAGTGCGTCAACGCGCTGCTCGGTCGAGGCGAGGCATGGGAGTACGCGCCGGCGACCTGTGCGCGCCTCGACCGGCTACGTCGAGGCCGTCGTGCTCCGGCGGGGGGACGGAGGCTAGCGGGGTGATTGGCTAACGTCTTGGCTACAGCGGCTCCGATACTGATGAGTCGTATTCGCTGGTCAGAGGTGGTAGGGCAGGTGGGGCTTGAACCCACGACCGACGGATTATGAGTCCGCTGCTCTGACCGGCTGAGCTACTGCCCCTCGATGGCCGACAGGCTACTCCGACGGGCCGGTCCCGGCGCTCGTCCGGCTACGGTGGGTCACCGTGCCGCTCTTCTCCCGCCGCCACGCCCTGCCCGACGACGTGCGCCGCGCCCTCGACCTGCCGGCGGGCGACCGGGTGCTCGCCGCCGCGGCCTCGGGCGACCGCTGGCTGGTCGCCACCCGGCAGGCGCTGCACGTCGCCGGCGGGACCGCGGCCGCGCCGGTGCGGCGGCACCCGTGGTCCGACGTCGACCGCGCGTCCTTCGCCCCCGAGCCCCCGGCCATCACCGTGCACTGGGTGTCCGGCGCGGCCGAGATGCTGCCCCTGGACCCGCCCGTCCCGGTGGCCTTCGCGCAGACCCTCCGGGAGCGGGTGCAGTCGTCGGTCGTGCACGTCGAGACCGTCACCGTCCCCGGCGCCGGCCCGGTCCGGGTCGCCCTGCGCCGCGGCGAGGCGGGGGAGCTGTTCACGCAGGTCATCGGCACCGGCCGGGTCGACCTGAGCGACCCCGGCGTGGCCGCGCTGCTCGACGCGGCCGAGGCCCGGGTGCGCGCCGCGGCGGGCCTCCGGGCGTGACCGGAGCGCGGCCCGGAGTCGTGACCGGGACCACGCGGGACGTGTCCGGAGCAGCCCTGGAGGGCTGCTAGAGTTCTTCCCGCACGATCCCTCGTAGCTCAATTGGCAGAGCATCCGACTGTTAATCGGACGGTTACTGGTTCGAGTCCAGTCGAGGGAGCCACCACGACCCCCAGCGGCCACCGCCGCTGGGGGTCGTGCCGTTCCCGGGCCGCCCGGGCCGCTCCGGTCAGAGCAGCCACGTCCGCGCCATGGCCACGAGCCGGTCCCGCGTGCTCACGCCGAGCCGGTGGCAGGCCCGCAGGATGTGGCCCTCGACCGTCCGGTGGGACACCCCGAGCACCGAGGCCACGCGGGCGGCGCTCAGCCCTTCGCCGAGCAGGGCGGCGATCTCCTGCTCGCGCCCGGAGAGGCCGACCTCCGCGCGCAGCGGGGCGAACAGGGCGCGGCGGGCGGTGCCGAAGCCGCCGGCGCGGCCCCAGGCGGCCTCGGCCTGGTCGCCGGCCTCCGTGGCACGGCCGGCCTCGTGCAGCGCGACGGCGCGGGCGACCGCCGCGGCGGTGGCGTGCAGGACGTCGCCGGTCGCGTCCAGCTCCGCCGCCGCGGTGCCCAGCGCGGCCTCGTCACGCCGGCTCGCGGCGTCGACGTAGCGCGCCACCGCCGGGAGGAGGCGCCCCTGGGCCCCGCGGGCGGCCTGCGTGATCGCGGCGGCGCGGTCCGGGACCGCGACGGGGGTCTCGAGCGCGGTGCCGGCGAGGAACAGCGCGTGGACGTGGTACCCCCGCGCCGAGCGGTCGGCGGCGAGCGCCCAGACCTGCGCCCCGAGGTCGGCCGGGCTGACGTCGGCCTGCGGCGCGAACGCGAGCATCCCGGGGAAAGGCCCGGCGCCCGCCCCGATGTCCTGTCCCTGTGACCACAGCCGGGCCGCGTAGTCCTCGCGGCCCTGCCACCGCGCGATCTGGGCGCCCCAGCCGAGCAGCCCGGCGCGGAAGTGCGCGCTGACCGGCGTGGCGCCCGGCACGGTGAGCACGGCGGTCAGCAGCTGCTCGACCTCGTCCAGCCGGCCGCGCAGGACCAGGCCGAGCGCGCCGACGTAGGCGTGCGCCTGGATCGCGTCGGGCTCGAGGTCGTCGAGCGCGCGGGCGAGGTGGCGCGTCGCCGTGGCGGTCCCGGCCTCGACGTCTCCGCTCAGGACGTCCGCCAGGCCGTCGTAGGCGTCGTGGTGCTGGGCGAGGATGTGCGCCGTCCGCGGTCGCGCGACGGTCCGCACCTCGTCCTGGGCGTCGCCGACCCGTCCCGCCGCGAGGAGCGACCCGAGGCGCGCGAGCGCGTGCGCGTCGGCCTCGATCTCCGGCTGCCCCGGCGTCCGGGGGACGGGACGCACCTCCGGGACGCGCTCCAGGACCAGCTCGGTGTGCAGCCGCACCGCCTCGATCAGGCCGCCCTGGAGGCGGGCTCATGACGACGACCTGGAGCCCCCCGGGCCGGGCCGCCGCCCGCCCCGAGCCCGCGCGGGTGCCCGCGGCGGAGGTCCGCGCGTGGGCCCGGCGGCGCGGGCTGCGGGTCGCCGAGGGCGGGCGGCTGCCGGTCGCGGTCGTCCGGCTCTACCTCGCCGAGCGCCCCCGGTGGGGCTCGCGGGCGGACCTGCCGCCGCAGTGGTGGCTGCCGAACGACAACGCGGCGGTCAAGACCCGGGGCTTCCCGGCACGGCCCCGGGGGTGAGCGCGGCCGGGGCAGCCGCGGCCGGGGCGGCCGCCGACCTGCGGGTGCGGGCGCCGGGGCCGCGCCGGGGGTGGGCGCGACGTTCACGGTGCGGCTGCCCGCGAGCCAGGGCTGAGCGGCCGGGTTCGGGAGCGGCACGTGGTCGTCGGGGACCGGGGTCCCCGGACGCGCGCGCACCCGGGACTCGTACGGCGTGTCCCGGCATCCCTCCGCCCGGCCAGGGAGCGCCGAGGACCTACGGCCCGGTACGCCCGCGCCGCGGTTCTGGCAGGATGCCCCGGTTCGTCCGAATCGCTGCAGGAAGTCAGGGTCATGCGCAGGATCGCCGTCGCCGGCATCGTGGGAGTCGTCGCACTGGGTCTCGTCGGGTGCGGGGAGCTGTCGGTGCACCGCACCGGGTCGCCGGACGCCCGGGAGGTCGCCGAGGCGCGCGCGGCGCTGACCGAGTAGGCGCGCGGGCCCGGGTGGGTCAGTCCGCCGCCTCCGGCGGCCACACCACCCGGAACCGCTCGAGCACGATCTCGTCGGACTCGCTCCACACCGCACCGCGGGCGGCGCAGGTGCGCTCCCAGTAGACGCGGTGCTGCTCGCGCCAGCTGCGCAGGCTGCGGTCGTCCTCGGCCTCGTCGAACGCGAAGTCGGCGTCGACCTCGCGGAACGTCGCGATCCGTAGCTCGACCGTGCGGAGCACCAGCGCGGGCGCGCCGCGGCCGTCGCACGCGACCCAGTGCGCGCCGACCCGGGGCAGCGGCTCGCCGCGGTGGGCGAACTCCGTCACCAGCTCGGCTGTCGCGCGCTTGGTGCCGTGCCGGACGATGCCGAGCAGCTCGTCGCTCAGCTCGGCGGAGTCGCCGAACCGGTCGACGACGTACTCCTCGCCCGCGGCTACGGCCTCGGGGTGCGCGGCGACGTACGCGCGCCAGAGGGCGTCGGCCGCGGCGGTGTCGAGCGGCCCGGGCGGGGTGCGGTGCTGGTTCACCCGGGCATCCTCCCAGGCGGCGGCTCGCCCCGGCCTGCGGGCGGCGCCGGACGGCGCCGGACGGCGGAGGGCGGCGTGCGGCGCCGGGCTGGCTGGGCCGGGCTGGCTGCGCCGGGCTGGCTGCGCCGAGTGGGCAACCGACACGTCGAGAGTGCATCCGCCGACTACCCACTCGACGTGTCGGTTGCACAGTCGGGGGCGGGCCGGCTGGGCGGCTGCGCGTGCGGCCGGCCCCGCTACCGTGGGCGGCATGGCGATCATCCACCGGGCCACCCTCGTCCCGACCAAGGCCGAGCTCGTCGCCGCCTGGCTGCCCGCGCAGCCGTGGTTCGACGGGCCCCCGGCCGACGTGCGGCCGGTCGGCGCGTACCGGTTCGACGACCCGGAGGGCGAGGTCGGCATCGAGTCGCACCTGCTCGAGGTCGGCGGCCGGCTGCTGCACGTGCCGCTGACCTACCGGGGCGCACCGCTGGCGGGCGCGCAGGAGTGGCTGGTCGGGACGATGGAGCACTCGGTGCTCGGCACCCGGTGGGTCTACGACGGCCCGGGGGACCCGGTGTACCGCGCGGAGCTCGTCCGGGTGGTGCGCGAGGGCGACACCCAGGTGCGGATGTGGGTGGAGACGCCCGAGGGCCGGGTGGAGCGCGAGCCGACGGTGCAGGTCCGGGGGAGCGGGGCCGGCGACGCGGCCGACGACCCGGAGGTCGTCGTGGTGCGCGAGCCGCTCACCGGGCCCGAGGTCCCGAAGACCCGGGCGCTCACCGGCACCTGGGCCGGACTGGACGCCCCGGTGGTGCTGGCCTACCTGGCCTGAGGCCCCCGCGTCGAGTGGATGGTCTGGCCGGACACGCCGACGGCGTGTCCGGCCAGACCATCCACTCGGGGTGCCCGACCCGCTACGCGAACAGCGCCTGCCCCAGGAACGGCCCGTCCGGCGCGAGCGCCGGCGTCCCGTCCGCCCCGGTGGGCAGCGCGCCGTCCGGCACGCCCGGCGGCACGGCGAACAGCCCGGACCCGGTGTGCACCAGGTACTCCATCAGGCCGTCCTGCGAGGACAGCCGCGTCTGCATCGGCACGAAGTGGGTCCGCGGGTCGACGACGAACGCGAGGAAGAACAGCCCCGCGTCGAGCCGCCCCAGCGCGTCGTTGCCGTCCGTGAAGTTGTACCCGCGGCGCAGCATCCGGACGCCGTCGTTCTGCGTCGGGTGCGCGAGGCGGACGTGCGAGTCGAGCGCGACCAGCGGCTTCCCGTCGCCGCCCGTGGCGTCGAGGTCGGGCTCGGTGAACTCGGTGCCGCCGGACAGCGGCGCGCCCTCGCCCTTGGTCCGGCCGACGAGCGCCTCCTGCTCGCGCAGCGAGGAGCGGTCCCAGGTCTCGATGTGCATCCGGATCCGCCGGGCGACGAGATAGGTGCCGCCGGTGAGCCAGGCCGCGTCGGTGCCCACCTCGGTCGCGGCGCTCGCGGGCACCCAGACGTGCTCGTCGACCGCGGCGGGCTCCTCGGCCTTGAGGTTGGCGGTGCCGTCCTTGAAGCCGAACAGGTTCCGCGGCGTCGTCTGCGCGGTGCTGGTGGAGGAGGTGCGGCCGTAGCCGAGCTGGGTCCACCGGATCCGTGCGGTGCCGAAGGCGGCGCGGGACAGGTTGCGCACGGCGTGCACGGCGACCTGCGGGTCGTCGGCGCAGGCCTGGACCACGAGGTCGCCGTCGCTGCGGGCGGGGTCGAGGTCGTCGCCGGCGAAGTGCGGCAGCGTGATCAGCCCGGCGGGCAGCCGCCCGGCGAGCCCGAACCGGTCCGCCTCGGCGCCGGGCGGCCCGACGAACAGCGACCGCCCGAAGCCGACGGTGATCGTCAGCCCCGCGGCGGGCAGGTCGGCGGCCTCGCCGGTGTCGTCCGGCGGCGCGTCGTACGGGCCGGAGGCGGGGTCGAACCGGCCCGCGGGCAGGCCCTGCGTCATCCGGGCGGCCATGACCGTCCACCGGCGCAGCAGGTCGACGAGCGCGTCGCGGTCCGTGGTCGTCACGTCGAACGCGGCGAGGTAGAGCCGGTCCTGCGCGGGCGTGACGATCCCGGCCTGGTGCGCGCCGGTGAACGGGAAGGTGCGGTCGGCGGCGGACCCGGCGGACGCCGCAGGGGTCCGGGCCCGCTCGACCGCCGCGGTCGCCCCGGCCCCGGCCGCCGCCCCGACGACGAGGCCGCCGCCGAGGCCGAGCAGCGCCCGGCGGGACATCCCGCGCCGGTCGGCCGCCGGCCCGGCCGCGGCGTGGTCCGCCGCGCCCGGGACCGGCGCCGGGTGCCCGTCCGTGTCAGGCCCCCGTCACGGTGCTGGTCAGCCGGGACAGCGGCTCGGACAGCGCGTCGACCGCGGCGGCCAGCTCGGTGACCTGCGCGTCGGTCAGGTCGGTGTACGGCGCGAAGCCCGCCTCGACCGAGCCCTGCGCGGCGAGCAGCGCCTCGAGGTCGGTGAACCGCTGGTCGAGGTCGGCGGCCAGGTCGGGGTCCTGCGCGGTGACGACGTCCTGCAGCACCTCGTACGCGACGCGGGCGCCGTCGACGTTGGCCTGGAAGTCCCAGAGATCGGTGTGCGACCAGATCTCCTCCTCGCCGGTGACCTTGCCCGTGGCGACCTCGTCCAGCAGGCCCTTGGCGCCGTTGGCGATCTGGAACGCCTCGAAGGTGAACCCGTCGGCGGTCACCTGGTCGACCAGCCTCTGGGTGTTCGCGACCAGGTCGTCCGCGGCGGCGGCGCGCTGCTCGGGGGTCAGCGGCACGTAGGTCGCGCCGCCGTTCGCGTCGGGGGCGGGCTGCCACAGGTCCTTCTCGACCAGGTGCCACCCGGTCCAGGCCTGGCCGTCCTCGAGGTCGGCCTCGCGCAGGTCGAGCGCGGGGTCGAGGTCGCCGAAGGACTCGGCCACCGGCTCGACGCGCTCCCAGTGCACGCGGGTCGCGGCGTACAGCTCGCGCGCCCGGGCGTCGTCGCCTGAGGCGTAGGCGTCGGCGAACTCCTGCGTGCCGGCGATCAGCGAGCCGACCTGGTCCTTCACGTAGGCGACGTACGACGTCTCGGCGGCGGCGAGCTGGTCGGCGGTGTCGCCGGTCGGCCCGACCTCCTGGCCGGAGTCGGTGACGGTGAACGCGGCGCGGATGCCGTCGCCGACCATCCCCGGCTTGCAGGCGGTGTAGTAGTCGCCGGGCGCGGCCTGAACCACGAGGTCGCGGGAGATGCCGGGGCCGATGTTCTCGATCTCGGACACGATCCGCAGACCGTCGTCGGCCAGCAGGTAGAACTCGGTGACGTCGCTGCCGTCGTTGGTGACGGAGAACGTCAGGGTGCCGCTCGGGGCTCTGTCGGCGGACACCTCGCAGGCGTCGGCGGTCGAGCTGACCGTCAGCGCGCCCGCGGCGTCGCTGCTCGCGGCGCCGCCGGCGGGGTCGTTCGGGACGCACGCCGCGAGCAGCGGCAGCAGGGCGACCGCGGCGGCGGCGCTCCAGGAGGTGCGGGACATCGGGGCTCCTTCTCGGGGCACGGGGTCGACGAG
>NZ_JAKRMS010000160.1 GCF_022346185.1 Cellulomonas sp. ACRRI
CGGTGACGCATGCCCGCTCCCCTCCCCTGGCCCCGCGTCCTCCTCGGCGGCACGCCGGTCGACCTCCTGGAGACCGCCGGCGCGGTCGACACCGTCGTCGGCCACGCGACGCGGGGCGCGACCTGGCCCCTCGGCGTCATGAGCGCCAACCTCGACCACATCCACCACTTCGGCTACCACGGCCCGTCGTCCCTGGTGCCGTTCGCCTGGGCGCACCCGGACGCGGGCGACCCCTACCCCACCGGCCCGCCCGCGGACGACCCGCTCGACGGGCTGCCGCCGGTCCGCTGGCTCAACCTCCTGGACGGCGCGCCGCTGGTCCGCCGCGCCGACCACCTCACGGGCCACGCCTGGCCGCGGCTCGCGGGCAGCGACCTCATCGAGCCGCTGCTCGACCGCGCGGCGGCCGACGGCCTCCGGGTCGGGTTCCTCGGCGGCCGGCCCGAGGTGCTGGACGCGCTGGTGGCGCGGCTGGCCGTCGACCGGCCCGGGCTCGCGGTCGCCGGGACCTGGTCGCCCCCGCGGCGCGACCTGGACGACGCGGCCGCGTGCCGCGCCTGGGCCGCGCTCGTGCGGCACGCCGCCGCCGACGTCGTCGTGGTCGGCCTGGGCAAGCCCCGGCAGGAACGGTGGATCGCGCGGTACGGCCCCCTGACCGGGGCCGCGGTCCTGCTCGCCTTCGGCGCGGTCGTCGACTTCCTCGCCGGTGCGGCGCAGCGCGCCCCGGAGGCGGTCCGGGACCACGGCTGGGAGTGGGCGTGGCGGCTCGCGCACGAGCCGCGGCGGCTCGCCCGCCGGTACCTGCTCGACGGGCCGCCCGCCTACGACGTGCTGGCGCGGCGCAGCTTCGTGCTGGTGCCCGGGACGCCGGACGCGGCGGCGCGGACGTGACGACGCAGGCCGAGCGCCGGACCGCCGCGGTCCCGGCCTTCGCCACCGCGGACGCCCCGGCGTCCCTGGGCGTGCTGGTGGTCACCTACGACAACGAGGCGCACCTCGACCGGCTGCTGGGCAGTCTGCGGCTCGAGGCCGCGAGCACGCCGATGCGGGTCGTGGTCGTCGACAACGGGTCGTCCGACGGCACCGTCCGGCGGGCCCGTGCGCACGCCGACGTGCTCACCCTCACCGGGCACGGCAACGTCGGGTACGCCGGCGGGATCAACGTGGGTCTCGCGCGCCTCGGCGACGTCCCGGCGACGCTGGTGCTGAACGCGGACCTGGTGCTGGAGCCGGGCGCCGTGCCCGCCCTGCTCGCGCGGCTGCAGCGGGGCCGGGCCGGCATCGTGCTGCCGCTGCTGCTCGACCGGGCGGGCGCGGTCCAGCCCTCGCTGCGCCGCGAGCCGTCGGTCACGCGGTCCCTCGGCGACGCGGTCCTCGGGCGGTTCCTGGGCGACCGGCCCGGCTGGCTGTCGGAGACGGTGCGCGACCCCACGGCCTACGCCTGGGCGCACCCCGTCGACTGGGGGACGGGCGCCGCCATGCTCGTCCGCGCGGAGGCCGCCCGGACGGTCGGGCCCTGGGACGAGCGGTTCTTCCTCTACTCGGAGGAGACCGACTACTGCCGCCGCGCCCGGGACGCCGGGTGGGAGGTGTGGTTCGAGCCCGCGGCCCGCGTCCGGCACGCCGCGGGCGGCTCCGGCCGCGGCCCCGAGCTCACCGCGCTGCTCCAGGTGAACCGCGTGCGGTACGCGCGCAAGCACCACGCCGCGCCGCTCGCCGCCGCCACGCTCGCGGTCACGGCGGCCGCGTCGGTGGCGCGCACCTGGGACGCCGGGCACCGGTCGGCGGTGCGGGCGCTGCTGCTGCCCTCCGCCCGCCGGGCGCTGCCGCGCGGCGTGCCCACCGGGCTCACGCAGACCGGTGGGGCGGCCGCGGCGCCGGCCGAGGTCCCCGAGCGGGCCCCCTCGGGCGCCGCCGCCGTCGCCCTCCGGGCGCCCCTCGGCGGCGCCGTCGTCGTCCCGGCGCACGACGAGGCGGCGGTGATCGGCCGCACGCTCGCCGGCCTGGCACCGTGGGCCCGCGCCGCGGGCGTCGAGGTCGTCGTGGTGTGCAACGGGTGCCGCGACGCCACCGCCGCCGTCGCGCGGCGGTTCCCCGGCGTCCGGGTGCTGGAGATCCCGGAGGCGTCGAAGCCGCGCGCGCTCGACGCCGGGGACCGCGCCGTGCGGCAGTACCCGCGGGTCTACCTCGACGCGGACGTGGCCGCGGTCCCCGCGGCGGTGGCCGCGACGCTACGGGCGCTCGCGGAGGGCCCGTGGCTCGCCGCGCGCCCGCCCGCGGCGGTGGACCTGGCCGGCGCCTCCGCGCCCGTGCGCGCGTTCCACCGGGCCCGGGCACGGCTGGCCGGCCCGCGGGACGCCCTGTGGGGCGCGGGGGTCTACGGCCTGTCCGAGCGCGGGCACGCGCGGCTCGGCCGGTTCCCCGACGTCCTGGCGGACGACCTGTGGGTGGACGCGCTGTTCGCGCCCGGGGAGAAGGGCGTGGTGGACGCGCCGCCGGTGCGCGTGGTCGCGCCGCGCACCGCGCGCAGCCTCGTGCGGGTGCTCGCGCGGACCGCGCGCGGCACGTCGGAGGTGCGGGCGCGGACCGGGGCGGCGGCCGCCGCGCGGCCGGACGGCCGGGTGACCGCGCCGCCCGGCGGGGGCGACCCGGGGACGACCACGCCGGTCCCCGTCCCGGTGCGCGGACCGGGTCGGACCGCCGGGGCGCTGCTGCGGACCGTGCGCGGGCCGCGCAGCGCGCTGGACGCCGCGGCGTACGCCGTGCTCGTCACCCTCGGCCGGGCGCGGGCCCGTGCGAGGTCACGGGCGGGACGCCCGGCCCGCTGGGAGCGCGACGAGAGCAGTCGCCGGTGACCGCCCGCCGGCGCCGCACCGGCGCGCCACCCGCGGCGCCCGGGGGCGTCGTGCTGGGCTACCTCGTCCCCGAGTTCCCCGGCCAGACGCACGCGTTCTTCTGGCGGGAGGTGGCGGAGCTGGAGAGGGCGGGAGCGCGCCCCGTCCTGGTCTCCACGCGCCGCCCCCGCCGCCCGGCGGCGCACCCGTGGGCGCGGGAGGCGGCGGAGCGCACGACCTACCTCGCCGACCCGGCACCGGAGGCGGCGGCCGGGGTCGCGGCGGTGCTCGCCCGAGCGGTCACCACGGGCCGGTGGCGGGCGGTGCTGCGCGAGACGCGGGCCGCTGCGGCCGCGGGGGCGGCCGGCGCCGCCGGGGCCGCCCCGGGGACGGGCGCCCGGACGGCCGGCTCCCGCCGCGTCCCGGTGCGCCTGCGCGCCGCCGCCCGCGCCGCCGGCCTGACCCTCGCGGCCGCCCGGCTCGCGGGGCTGGCCGTCGCCGGCGGCTGGCAGCACCTGCACGTGCACTCCTGCGGCGACGCCGCCCAGGTGGCCGCACTGGCCCGGCTGCTCGGCGGGCCGCCCTACAGCCTGACGCTGCACGGACCGCTGGCCGACTACGGGGGCAACCAGCGCGGCAAGTGGCGCGGGGCGGCCTTCGCCCTCGCCATCACCGCCGGTCTGCGACGCGAGGTCCGCGCGGCGCTCGGCCCGGACGCTCCCGCCGTCGTCGCGCTCGCACCGATGGGCGTCGACGACGTCGCGTTCACCCGGGCGCTCCCCTACCGCCCGTGGCCCGGGGCAGGGCCGCTGCGCCTGGTCGCCTGCGGGCGGCTCAACCCGGCCAAGGGGCACGACGACCTGCTGCGGGCCGTCCGCCGCCTGGCCGACCGCGGGCTCGACGCACGGCTCGTGGTGCTCGGCGAGGACGAGCGGGGCGGCGCGGGGCACCGCCGCGACCTCGAGGCGCTCGTGGGCGCCCTCGGCCTCGCGGACCGGGTGCGGCTGCCGGGCGCGGTCGGCGAGGACCGGGTGCGCGCCGAGCTCGGCGCCGCCCACGTGTTCGCGCTCGCCAGCCACGCGGAGCCGCTCGGGGTGGCGGTGATGGAGGCGCTCGCGATGGCGCTGCCGGTCGTGGTGTGCGCGGGCGGCGGCGTCGGCGAGCTGGTCGCCGACGGCCGGACCGGCCTCCTGGTGCCCCCGCGGGACCCGGAGGCGCTCGCGGCGGCGGTGGCCCGGCTCGCGGCCGACCCCGCCCTCGCCACGGCCCTCGGCGCGGCGGGCCGGGAGCACGTCGCCGCCGGGTACGCGAGCGGGCGCGGCGCGCGCACGCTCCTCGACCTGGTGGGCCCGGCGACGGGCGCCGCGCCCGCACGCACCGGCGCCGCGCCCGCCGGCACCGGCCCCGCGCCCGCACGCACCGGCCCCGCGCCCGCGGCGCGCCCGGCGGTCGGGGGCCCGCGGTGAGCGCCGCCCGCCGGATCTGCACCGGCCTGGTCGTCGCCGGGGTGTGCTTCGGCTCGTGCGCGGGGCCGACGGAGGAGCCCACCGCGTCGCCGTCCCCCGCCCCCGAGCCGTCGTGGGGCGCCCTCGCGTGGCGGGAGGTCGACGGCGGCCCCGGGTACTACGACCGGTTCGAGCCGACCCTGCCGCCCGGGCAGCGCGCGTTCCCGGTCGGCGTCTGGCTGGAGAGCGTCACCGACCCCGGGGACGTCGTGCTCGACAGCGCGGCCGGGCTCACCACCTACGTCGACCTCACGACGGACTCCGACCTGGCCCTGCTCGACGGCACCGGGCTCGCCGCGCTCGTCGGCCGCGAGGACCCGCGCGCGGCCGGCGGGGTGCTCGCCGACGAGGTGGACATGTGGGCCGGCGCCGGGGACAGCGGCTGGACCGGGCTCTGGCCGGGGCAGGGTGAGGTCTGCGACCCGGCGAACACGCCCTGCGGCTACACGGTCCAGGCCGCCGTGCGGGCCGGACTGCCCGCGGACGCGCTGACCTACGCGAACTACGGCAAGGGCGTGGCGTTCCGCCTCGACGACGCCGAGGCCGCCCGGTTCGTCAACGACTACGCCGACGTCGTCTCGGCCGACACCTACTGGTTCACCGACCCGCACATCTGCGGCGGGCACGAGGGGGGCCTGCTGCTCGCCGGGGGGCAGCCCCTCACCGAGCCGGAGTGCCGGCGCGCCGCGAACTACGGCCGCACGGTCGACCGGGTCCGCTCCCTCGTCGACCCGCCCGGCAGCAGGCCCGTCTGGGCGTTCGTCGAGCTCGGGCACCCGTTCTCCGAGGACGACGCGCCGACGATCACCGGGCCGCAGGTGCGCGCCGCCGTGTGGAGCAGCGTCATCCACGGGGCACGCGGCGTCGTCTACTTCAACCACAGCTTCGGGGGCGACTGCGAGTCGTTCCACCTGCTGCGCGAGCCGTGCGGTGCCGCCGTCCGGCCGTGGGTGACGGACCTGAACCGGCAGCTCGCCGAGCTCCGCCCGGCGCTGACCGCGCCGTTCCTCGACGGCGCCGTCCGGCCCGACGGCCCGGTCGACGCCGTCGTGAAGGTCGACGGCGGCGACCAGTACCTGTTCGCCGCGGCCACCGACGGTGCGGCGACGGTGCGGTTCGAGCTGCGGTGCGCGGCCGGCGGCACCGTCACCGTGCTCGGCGAGGACCGCAGCCTCACGATCGCGGACGGGGCGTTCACCGACGCGTTCGCCGACGGCCTCGCCGTGCACCTGTACCGCTACGACCACGACCCCGGTGCCGCGCCGGGGTGCGCCGCCCCGTGACCGCCGTACTGCCGCGACCGCCCGCGGCGCCGGCCGCCGCGGCGACCGCTCCCGAGCAGGGCGTGCCGCTGCTGCTGCGCGCCGCCCTGGTCACCATCGGTGCCGCGCCGGCCAGCATGGTGATCGCCCCGATCGGTGCCGCCGGGACGGTGCCCATGCTGCTGACGCTGCTGCTCGGCGCGTTCTGGATCGCCTCGTGGGCCTGGGGTCTGCACGACCCGCTCACCGCCCGGCACCCCGGCCGGCTCGCGGTGGCGGCCCTGCTCCTGGCCACCGTGGCGTCGTCGGCGGCGCTCTGGCTGGGGACGACCGGCGGCAGCACCGAGGTGACCCGGGCCGCCGGCGAGCGCTGGCTCCTGCTCGTGCTGGCCAGCGCGACGCTCGTCACCGTGGTCCCCGAGTGCGCGCGGACGGCGACCGGTGCCGCGCAGTGCGCCCGCGCGCTCCTCGACGGTGCGGTCGTCTGCTGCGTGGTCGCCCTCGTGCAGTTCCTGGTGCACGTCGACCCGGTGGACTGGGCGCCGTGGGTGATGCCCGGGTTCACCCCGAACGGCGGCGACACCCCGTTCCAGCCCCGCGGCGCGCTCGTCCGGGTCGCGGGGACCACCTTCTCCCCCATCGAGCTCGGGGTGGTCGCCTCGATGCTGCTGCCGCTGTCGATCTGGCGGGCCGTCTACGACCGGTCCGGCCGCCGGTGGGCGCACCTGCTCCGCACCGGCCTGCTGGTGGTCGCCGTCGCCGTGAGCATCTCCCGGTCGGGCATCCTCGGCCTCGCCGTCGCCACCGCCGTGGTGCTGCCGTTCCTGCCCCGGACCGCGCGCCGCTGGGTGCTGGTGGCCGCGCCGGTGGCCGTCGCCGGCCTGTTCCTGTCCGTGCCGGGCCTGGTGAGCACGCTCGGGGGCGCGCTCGGGGCCGACGCGTCGGACCCCTCGATCTCGACCCGGCTCGACAACTACCCGCGGGTGGTGGCGATGTTCGACGCGCACCCGCTGCTCGGCCTCGGACCCGGGAACTACATGCCGGAGGACGCGCTGCACATCCTGGACAACCAGTACCTGAACGCGCTGGTGACCACGGGAGCCGTCGGGGTCGCCGCGACCGTCGTCTACCTGGTGCTGCCCGGGGTGGCGGGCCTGCACGCCGCCCGCGCCGCGCGGTCGCCCGCGCTGCGCTGCCTCGCCGGCTCCCTCGCCGCCGGCACCCTCGCGGGCGCGGTGTGCTCGCTCACGTTCGACTCGCTGTCCTTCCCCGTCTTCGCGCTGCTGTTCCCCGCGCTGGTCGGGCTGTCGGGGGCGGCGTGGCTGCTGGTGCGTCAGGAGGAGGAGCCGTGGACCCGACCGACGTCCTGAGGACGCTGTGGCAGCAGCGCTGGTACGTGCTGCCCGCGCTGCTGCTCACCCTCGCCGCGGCGGCGTACGTGTACGGGTTCGCGCCGCGCAGCTACGAGGCGACCTCGACCTACGCCCTGGTCAACCCCGCGGTGCCCACCACCGAGGAGCTGGAGCGCGACCCGGCGCTCGCGGCGCTGAACGGCGACAACCCGTACCTGCGGTCCGCCGACACGAACCTCATCACGGACGCGGTCATCGCCCGGCTGGGGTCCGCGTCCACCGTGCGGCAGCTCGAGGCGGACGGGGTCGGGACGGACTACGGCGTCGGCCCCGGGGTCGGCGGGACCGGCTTCGTCGTCGACATCACGGGCGTGGGCCCCACACCCGAGGCCGCCATCGCCACCGCGACCGCGGTCGGCACGGTGCTCGCAGCCGAGCTCGAGGACCTCCAGCGGGTCAACGGCGCCGACGACCGGTACCTGTTCACGCCGCTGCTCCTCACGCCGCCCGACGACGCCACCGAGCAGTTCTCCAGCCGGCTGCGCGCCGTCATCATCGTGCTCCTCGGGGGCGCGGTGCTGGTCTTCGGCGCGGCGAGCCTCGGCCGCTGGCGCTCGGGGGCGCGGGCGCAGCGGGCGGCGGCGCGCGCGGCGGACGCCGGCTCGCCTGGGGGCCCGGGCGCCGCCCGGGAGACGGGCCCGGAACCGGCGGTCGACGAGGCGTCGGCGGCGGCGCCTGGACCGACCGCGGACGCGACCTCGCGGGCGGCGTCCGGGCCGACCGCGAGCGCGACCTCGGACGCTGCCTCGGAACCCGCGGCGGGTACAGCCGCGCAGGCGGCCCCCGGACCTGCGGCGGGCGCGACCCCGGAGTCGGTCGCGGACCCCGCGACGGACGCCGACGAGCCGACGGCGGCGGAACCCGACGCAGAGCCCCCGACCGAGCCCGCGGACCCGGGCCCCGTCGCCACCCCGCGCGCCCCACGGGCCCCGCGCGCTGCCGGGCGCGTCCCCGCCCGCGCCGCACGCGGCACCGGCGCGCCGACCGCCAGACGCCCGCGCTGACGCCCCGCCTGTCTCTT
>NZ_JAKRMS010000161.1 GCF_022346185.1 Cellulomonas sp. ACRRI
AACGAGCAGGTGGCGCGGCTGGGGGCGTCGTCCCAGGAGATCGGGAACGTGGTGAAGGTGATCACGAGCATCGCGGAGCAGACGAACCTGCTGGCGCTGAACGCGACGATCGAGGCGGCCCGGGCGGGGGAGGCGGGCAAGGGCTTCGCGGTGGTGGCCGGCGAGGTCAAGGAGCTGGCGCAGGAGACCGCGAAGGCGACCGAGGACATCGTCCGCCGGGTCGAGGCCATCCAGGGCGACACCGCCGGAGCGGTCTCGGCGATCGGCGAGATCGCCGGGATCGTCGCGAGCATCAACGACTACCAGCTGACGATCGCGAGCGCGGTGGAGGAGCAGACCGCCACAACCACGGAGATGTCCCGGTCGGTGGCCGAGGCCGCGACCGGCTCGGGCGAGATCGCGGCGAACATCACGGGCGTGGCGTCGGCGACGGCGACCTCCTCGCAGACGCTCGGGCAGATGGGCGACGCCATCGGCGAGCTCGCGCGCATGTCCGAGGACCTGCGCGGCCGGGTCTCCCGCTTCACGTACTGAGGGCGGCGGGGTCCGGCCCGTCACGCCAGGGGCGAACACGGGACGCCCGACGCACCCCCCGCCGTTAGCATCGAACAACGCCGCCTCGCCGTGCGTGGGAGACCGGGCCGCAGAGCCCGACCGCGCCGGCGAGCACGCCGCTCGTGAGGAGTGCACATGTTCGAGAGATTCACGGACCGAGCCCGTCGCGTGGTCGTCCTCGCCCAGGAAGAGGCGCGGATGCTCAACCACAACTACATCGGCACCGAGCACATCCTCCTGGGTCTCATCCACGAGGGGGAGGGTGTCGCGGCCAAGGCGCTCGAGTCGCTCAACATCTCGCTCGATGCGGTGCGCGCCCAGGTGCAGGAGATCATCGGCGAGGGCCAGCAGGCCCCGAGCGGGCACATCCCGTTCACGCCGCGTGCCAAGAAGGTGCTGGAGCTGTCGCTGCGCGAGGCGCTGCAGCTGGGCCACAACTACATCGGGACCGAGCACATCCTGCTCGGCCTCATCCGCGAGGGCGAGGGCGTCGCGGCCCAGGTGCTCGGCAAGCTCGGCGCCGACCTGAACCGCGTCCGCCAGCAGGTCATCCAGCTGCTGTCCGGCTACCAGGGCAAGGAGCCCGTGGCCGCCGGCGGCCCGCAGGAGGGCCAGCCCTCGGGCTCCGCCGTCCTCGACCAGTTCGGCCGCAACCTGACGCAGGCCGCGCGCGAGGGCAAGCTCGACCCGGTCATCGGGCGCGAGAAGGAGATCGAGCGGGTCATGCAGGTGCTGTCCCGCCGCACCAAGAACAACCCGGTGCTGATCGGCGAGCCCGGCGTCGGCAAGACGGCGGTCGTCGAGGGCCTGGCCCAGGACATCGTCCGGGGCGACGTGCCGGAGACGCTGAAGGACAAGCAGCTCTACACGCTGGACCTCGGCGCCCTGGTCGCCGGCTCCCGCTACCGCGGTGACTTCGAGGAGCGCCTGAAGAAGGTCCTCAAGGAGATCCGCACCCGCGGCGACATCATCCTGTTCATCGACGAGATCCACACCCTCGTGGGTGCGGGTGCCGCCGAGGGCGCGATCGACGCCGCGAGCATCCTCAAGCCGATGCTGGCCCGCGGCGAGCTGCAGACCGTCGGCGCGACGACCCTGGACGAGTACCGCAAGTACGTGGAGAAGGACCCGGCCCTCGAGCGCCGGTTCCAGCCCATCCAGGTCTCCGAGCCGAACCTGCAGCACGCCATCGAGATCCTCAAGGGCCTGCGCGACCGGTACGAGGCGCACCACCGCGTCTCGATCACCGACGGCGCCCTGGTGGCCGCCGCGACCCTGGCCGACCGGTACGTCAACGACCGGTTCCTGCCGGACAAGGCGATCGACCTGGTCGACGAGGCCGGTGCCCGCCTGCGCATCCGCCGCATGACGGCCCCGCCGGAGCTGCGCGAGCTCGACGAGCAGATCGCCGAGACGCGCCGCGACAAGGAGTCGGCGATCGACGAGCAGGACTTCGAGAAGGCGGCGCGCCTGCGCGACGCCGAGAAGCAGCTCGGCCTCAAGCGCCAGGAGAAGGAGAAGGCCTGGAAGTCGGGCGACCTGGACGCGGTCGCGGAGGTCGACGAGGAGCTCATCGCCGAGGTGCTGGCGCTGGCCACCGGGATCCCGGTGTTCAAGCTCACCGAGGAGGAGTCGAGCCGCCTGCTCCACATGGAGGACGAGCTGCACAAGCGGGTCGTCGGCCAGGAGTCGGCGATCAAGGCGCTCTCGCAGGCCATCCGCCGCACGCGCGCCGGGCTCAAGGACCCGAAGCGCCCCGGTGGCTCGTTCATCTTCGCCGGCCCCACGGGCGTCGGGAAGACCGAGCTGGCCAAGGCGCTCGCCGAGTTCCTGTTCGGGGACGAGGACGCGCTGATCCAGCTCGACATGTCCGAGTTCTCGGAGAAGCACACCGTCTCGCGGCTGTTCGGCTCGCCCCCCGGCTACGTCGGGTACGACGAGGGCGGCCAGCTCACCGAGAAGGTGCGCCGGAAGCCGTTCTCGGTCGTCCTGTTCGACGAGGTCGAGAAGGCGCACGCGGACATCTTCAACTCGCTGCTGCAGATCCTCGAGGACGGTCGCCTGACCGACTCGCAGGGCCGGGTGGTCGACTTCAAGAACACCGTGATCATCATGACCACGAACCTCGGCACGCGGGACATCGCCAAGGGCGTCCAGACCGGCTTCCAGGCCGGCGGCGACCTGTCGACGTCGTACGAGCGCATGAAGTCCAAGGTCAACGACGAGCTCAAGACGCACTTCCGTCCGGAGTTCCTCAACCGCGTCGACGACGTGGTCGTGTTCCCGCAGCTCTCGCAGCCGGAGATCTTCGCGATCGTCGACCTGATGATCGCCAAGCTCGACGCCCGCCTGCGGGACAAGGACATGGGCATCGAGCTCACCGAGGCGGCCAAGAAGCTGCTCTCGGAGAAGGGCTACGACCCGGTCCTGGGCGCCCGGCCGCTGCGCCGCGCGATCCAGCGGGAGATCGAGGACGCGCTGTCCGAGAAGATCCTGTTCGGGGAGCTGCACGCGGGTCAGCAGATCGTGGTGGACGCGCACGGCGAGGGCCTCCTCGGCGAGTTCGTGTTCCGCGGCGAGGAGCGCGGTCCGCGCTCGAAGGAGCCGGTGGGCGCGGGCGCCCGCTCGGCCGGGACGCCGGGCTCCGGCACGGACGTCCCGCCGGCGCCGCCGATCGCGTCGTCCGGTGACGGCGGCACGGGCCTCCTGCCCGCCTGACGCACCGACCCCCGAGGGCCGGGTCGCACCCCAGGGTGCGGCCCGGCCCTCGGCGCGTCCCCGGCCGACGGTCCGCCGGCGGGCGGGTGAGCGCCGGCCGCCGGCCGCCTGGTCCGGTTCACCCGCCCGCAGCGCCCTGACCTGGGTGCCTGCACCCACCGCCCCCGGGAGGCCTCGAGGGGAAACGCCTACCGTGGCGGGCATGGCCGGACAGGTGACGCTGAGCGACGTGGCCCGCGAGGCGGGGGTGTCCCTCGCGACCGCCTCGCGCGCGCTCAACGGCTCCGCGAACCGCACCGTCGGCGAGGACCTGCGCAAGCGGGTGCAGGCGGCCGCCGCGCGGCTGCGCTACTCCCCGGACGGCATCGCGCAGGCGATGGCCCGCGGCCGCACGACCTCGCTCGGGCTGGTCGTCCCCGACATCGCCGACCCCTACTACGCCGCGATCACCGCGGGCGTCGCCGAGGCCGCCGACCTGGCCGGGCTCAGCCTGACCCTCGCGTCGACCGGCGGGGACGCCGCGCGCGAGGTGGAGATCGTCCGGCTGCTGGAGCGGCAGCGGGCGCGCGCGGTCGTGCTCGCGGGCGGCCGTGCCGAGGACGCCGGGGCGGACCAGCCCGTGCGGGCCGCGCTCGAGTCGTTCCGCGGCATCGGCGGCGCCGTGTCCGCGGTCGGGGGCGACGCCCTCGGCGTGCACGGCGTGGTGCTGGCGAACCGCGACGGGGCCGCCGACCTCGCGCGCGCTCTGCACGAGCGCGGCTACCGGCGGTTCGCGGTCCTCGCCGGGTCCGGGGGCGACGCCGGCACGGCCGACCGTCGCGACGGCTTCCTGGAGGCGCTGGCCGGGCTCGGCGCGCCCGTCCCGGCGTCGCGCGTGCTGACCGCCCCCGCCACGCGCGACGGCGGTCACGAGGCGATGTCGCGCCTGCTCTCCGACGGCGTCGACGACCTCGACGCCGTCTTCGCGGTGACCGACGTGATGGCCGCCGGGGCGTCCGCCGCCGCGCGCGCGGCCGGGGTGCGGGTGCCGGACGACGTCGCGCTGGCCGGCTTCGACGGGATCGAGGTGCTCCAGGACGTGCTGCCCGGGCTCACGACGGTCCGGCTGCCGCTGGGACGGATCGGGCAGGAGGTCACGCGCCTCGCGCTGCTCCCGGCCGCCGCCGAGCCCGAGCTCGTCCCCGTCGCCGGCGAGGTCGTCCTGCGCGGCTCCACCCCCGGGCTCGCCGCCCGCTGACCGGGCGCGCGAGCGGTACGGTCGGGCGCATGCGCGCGAGCGGGCTGCACGTGGCCGACGCGGGGTCCGGGCCGGTGGTCCTGCTGCTGCACGGGAACGGGGAGGACGGCGCGTCCCTCGCGGCGGTCGCCGCCGACCTGGCCCGGGACCACCGGGTGCTGTCCCCGGACGCACGCGGGCACGGGCGCTCGCCGCGGGGGACCGGGCCGCTCACGGTCGCGCGGATGGCCGACGACGCGGCCGCGGTGCTGGCGGCGGCGTCGGGCGGGGGTGGTGCCGCGCGGGCCGGGCCGGGTGCCGGGGCCGCGGACGTCGTCGGGTACTCGGACGGCGGCAACGTCGGCCTCCTGCTCGCGCTCCGGCACCCCGGCGTCGTGCGGTCCCTGGTCGTCTACGGGGCGAACGTCGACCCCGGCGGTCTCACGGCCCGGACACGCGCGCAGGTGACGGCGGTCTGGCTCGGGCAGCGGGTGCGCGGGCTGGTCGACCCGGCGGCGCGGGCACGGGCCGAGGTGACGGACCTGATGGTCCGGCAGCCGCGCATCCCGCTGCGGGCGCTCGCGCGGGTGCGGGTGCCCGTGCTGGTGGCGGCCGGCGAGCACGACGTGATCCGGCGGGAGCACACCGAGGCGATCGCGGCGGCGCTGCCCGCGGGGGAGTGCGTCATCGTGCCGGGCGCGGACCACGGGCTGCCGATGGCCGACCCGGCCGCGTTCGCGGGGCTGGTGCGGGGGTTCCTGGGGGTGCGCGGGTCCTGACCGGGCTCGGGCGGAGCGTGCTGCCCCGGCGCGCAGGGCGCGCCGCCCGGCGGTCGGTGGCCCGGGGTCAGGGCGTCGCGATCGCCGCCAGCAGGTCCGCCACCTCGACCGGCCGCCCCGGCAGGGGGTCGCCGCCCGGGCGCAGGGCCGCCCGCAGCAGCGGCGCCCGTCGCTCGAGCAGCGCGGCGTTCAGCTCGTCCGGGAGCCCGGGCAGCGGGCGGAGCGCCGAGGCGAACGTCAGCAGGATCTCCGGCACGCCGATGTCGTCGCGGACCAGGCCGAGGGCCTGCGCGGTGCCGACGACCGCCCCTGCCGCGGTCGCCGTGGCCGCGCGGCGCTCCACGAGCTCCGGGGTGAACACGTCCGCGTCGCGGGCGCGTGGGACCAGCACGGGCAGCAGCAGCGGCAGCCCGGAGTCGAGGAACCCGGTGAGGAACTGCTCCCACGCCGCGTGCGGGTCGTCCCCGGCGAGCCCGGCGCGGGCCCGGTCGAGGAGCCCGCCGACGTGGGTCAGCCGGTCGGCGACGACGGCCCGCACCAGCGCGGACCGGTCGGGGAAGTGCCGGTAGACGGTGCCGACCCCGACCCCGGCGGCGCGGGCGACGGCCTCCATCGGCTCGTCGAGCCCCCGCGCCGAGTACAGCGTGCGCGCGGCGTCGAGCACCCGCTGCCGGTTCCGTGCCGCGTCCGCCCTCACCGGCCCAGGATAGGTGCGCATAACCGGAATCGGACGTTCCGGTTCGGTGCTACGGTGGGACGCAGACGGGTGCCGTCGGAGGCGCCCCGACGCCGGGAGGCGAGCGCCGTGCGCGCCATGATCCTCAAGGAGTTCCGCGAGCTGCGCCGGGACCACCGGACCGTCGCGATGCTGGTGGTCCTGCCCCTGCTGCTGCTGACGATCTTCGGCTTCGCCGCCAACTTCACCGTCGACAGCCTGACGACGCTGGTCGCCGGGCCGGGGGCGGAGCAGGCCGCCGACCGGATCGCCGCGTCGCCCGCGGCTGCCACGCTCGACGTCAGGGACGTGGCCCCGGGCGACGACCGTGCCGACGCGGTCGACGCCCTCGCCGCCAACCGGTACGACGTCGCCGTCGTCGCGCCCGACGCGGCGGGCGGGGTCCCGGAGGTGCTGATCGACGGCACCAACCTCTTCGCCGCGCAGGCGGCGCGCGTCGTGGTCGCCGGGCTCGGTGACGCCGTGGAGGCCGAGATCCTGTTCAACCCCGACCTCGAGACGTCGTGGGTGATGGTGCCCGCGCTGATCGGCCTCATCCTGACGTTCATCGGCACGATCATCACCAGCATCGGGCTCGTGAAGGAGCGCGCCGCGGGGACGCTGGAGCAGCTGGCGGTGATGCCGCTGCGGCCGATCGACGTGATCGTCGGCAAGATCGCGCCGTACTTCCTGCTCGCCGGGCTCGACCTCGTGGTCGTCACCGTGCTCGGCATGCTGATCTTCGGGGTGCCGTTCACCGGGAACGTCGCGCTGTTCGCCCTGGCCGGGGCGATCTTCCTGTTCGTGGTGCTCGGCATCGGGGTGTTCATCTCGACCGTGTCGCAGAACGCCGGGCAGGCGATCCAGGCCGCGATCCTCGTGCTGCTCCCGCAGATCCTGCTCTCCGGGATCATCTTCCCGCTCGACGCGATGCCGATCGGGGTGCGCTGGATCGGGTACTGCCTGCCGCTGACCTACTTCACGCAGGTGTCGCAGGGCGTGATGCTGCGCGGCGCCGGGATCGACGCGCTGTGGCTGCCGGTCACGGTGCTCGCGGGCATGGCGGTGCTGGTCTTCGGGGCGGCCGTGTGGCGGTTCCGCGCGTCGATCACCCCCCGCCGGCCGCGCGGTGGGCGCGCCGGTGCCGCGAGCGTGCCGGTCGCGGCCGGCGCCGACGCCGCGGGGAGCGGGCGGTGACCGCCGCGGCGACCGGCACGCCGTGGGGCGTCACGGACGTGACCGTGCGGCGCGGCGGGCGGGCGGTGCTCGACGGCATCACGCTGCCCGTCCCCGCGGGCCGGATCACCGCGGTCGTCGGCGGGGACGGCGCGGGGAAGACGACGCTCGCCCGCCTGCTGGTCGGGCGGGAGGTCGCCGACGCCGGGGAGGTGCGGCGCGCGGACCCGCGGCGCACCGGGTTCCTGCCCGCGACGTCCGGGGTGTGGGGCGACCTCAGCGTGGCGGAGAACGTCGACCTGGTGGCGCGGGCCTACGGGCTCGACGCCGCGCCGGCCCGGGCCCGCGCGGACCGGCTGCTCGCGGCGGCCGGGCTGGCGGAGGTGCCGCGCCGGCTGGGGCGGGAGCTGTCCGGCGGCATGCGGCAGAAGCTCGGGTTCTGCCTGGCGATGCTGCCCGACCCCGCGCTCGTGGTGCTGGACGAGCCGTCCACCGGCGTCGACCCCGTGAGCCGGGTGGAGCTGTGGCGCATGCTGTCCGCCGCGGCGGCGGGCGGCACGGCGGTCCTCGTGACGACGACCTACCTGGACGAGGCGGAGCGCGCGGCGACGGTGCTGGTGCTCGACGGCGGGGTGGCCGTCTACCGCGGCGACCCGGCGGAGGCGGCGTCCCGGGTCCGGGGCTCGATCGCGGTCCGCGCGGTCGGGGTGGCCGGGGTGGTCGGGGCGGCCGGCGGGCGCGCAGCAGCGG
>NZ_JAKRMS010000162.1 GCF_022346185.1 Cellulomonas sp. ACRRI
CTCCCCGACCCCGAAGGAACCACACCGGTGCCCGTCCTCGCGCTCGACACCTCCGCCGCCGCGTCCGCCGCCGTCGTCGACGACTCCGGCCGCACCCTGGCCACCCGGTCGACGGGGGAGTCCCGCCGGCACGCGGAGACGCTGACCCCGCTGCTCGACGCGGTCCTCGCCGAGGCGGGCGTCGCCCGCGCGGACCTGACCGCTGTCGTCGTGGGCACGGGGCCGGCGCCGTTCACCGGGCTGCGCGTCGGCCTGGTCACGGCGCGCACGCTCGGCCTGGCGCTCGGCGTGCCGGTGCACGGGGTGTCGTCGCTCGACGCGCTCGCGCTGGCGACGGTCGCCCGGGCCGCGGCGGGAGCGGGCCCCGACCTGGACGGCCGGGAGCTGCTGGTCGTGACCGACGCCCGGCGCAGGGAGGTCTACTGGGCCCGGTACCGCGCCGTGGTGGGCGCCGGCGCGGAGCCGTCGGTCGAGGCGGTCGAGGGCCCCGGCGTCGCGACCCCGGCCGCCGTCGCGGAGCAGGGCCTCGAGGGGCTGCTGCTGGTCGGCCCGGGCACCGCGCTGTACCCCGAGCTCCTGGCGCCGGTGCCCGACACCCCCGACGCGGTCGACGCGGCGGACCTGGCGCGCGTGGCGCTCGCCCGGCTCGCGGTCGGCGGCGAGGGACTGGTGCTGCCGACCGAGCCGCTGTACCTCCGCCGCCCGGACGCGGTGCCGCCGGCCGCCGCGAAGCGGGCGCGGGCGTGACGTCGCCCGGGGACGGCGCGCCGGCGGACGCGACGGCCGCCGCCGCGGACGGCGCCGCCCCGCGGGGCGCAGCGCCGCAGGGCACAGCCCCGCAGGGCACAGCCCCGCAGGGCACAGCCCCGGAGGGCGCCGCCAGCGCCGCGCAGCACGACGCCGACCCGCGGGGCGCCGCCCCGGCGGGCCGCACGGCCGACGTCCTGCTCCGGCCGCTGGTCGACGCCGACCTCGACGCGCTCGAGGACATGGAGGAGGCGCTGTTCGGCGCGGGCGCCTGGTCCCGGGCGTCGCTGGCCGAGGAGATCGCCGGCCCGGGCCGCTGGTACGTCGGCGCGCAGGACCGCGCGTCGGGTGAGCTGGTGGGCTACGCGGGCCTGTGGTTCGACGGCTACGACGGCCAGGTCATGACCGTGGGCACCCGCCCGGACGCGCAGGGCCGCGGGGTGGGCCGGATGCTGCTGGACGCGCTGCTCGACCACGCGCGCGAGCTCGGCGCGGGCGACGTGCTGCTGGAGGTGCGGGTCGACAACGAACCGGCGCTCCGGCTGTACGAGCGGGCGGGCTTCGAGCGGTTCGGCCGGCGCAAGGGCTACTACCAGCCCGAGAACGTCGACGCCTGGACGATGCGCCGCAAGGCCTGAGGCGGCGTCGCCCGCGGCCGCCCCGCTCGGCCGTCCGGCGCGGAGTCCGCCGGGGCCCGGGCGCGACGAGGGCCCCGCCCGGGCGAACCGGTGCGGGGCCCTGCCGCGCGGCCGCCCGGAGTGGCGGGCGGCGGGCGGCGTCAGATCGTGCGGGCGACGTCCTCGAAGTCGAGGCGACCCTGGCGCGGGTGCGACGCCGGCATGCCGAAGCCCTCGACGTCCTCCGGCGCGCTGCCCACGTTGAGGACCATGATCGAGCGCCAGCCCGAGCCGGCGAGCAGGTCGGCGTCCAGGCCGGGGGCGTCGAAGCCGGTCATCGGCCCGACGTGCAGCCCTGCGGCGCGCAGGCCGACGATCAGGTAGCCCGCCTGCAGGAACGCGTTGTCGCGGGACATCCGTGCGCGCACGTCCTCGACGCCGGCGAAGTTCTCGCGCGCCCCGGCCATGTGCGGGGCCAGGCGGGGGAGCTGCTCGTGGAAGTCGACGTCGGCGGCCACGACGATGCTCAGCGGCGCCCGCCGGGTCTTGGCCTTGTTGCCCTCGTTCATGTGCTCGACGAGGCGCTCGCGGCCCTCGCCCGAGCGGACGAGCAGCAGGCGCAGCGGCAGGGAGTTCATCGCGGTCGGGCCCCAGCGGACGACGTCCCAGACGGCGCGGACCTGCTCGTCGGTGACCTCGCCGTCGGTGAACGTGTTGACGGTGCGGGCGTCCCGGAACACCAGGTCCACGATCTCCTGCGGGACGCGGAGGTCGGCGGCGGCGGACGACGGTGCGGTGTCGATGCTCATGATCGGTTGAATGCGCAACTTGTACCGGGTCATCCCTGTTGCCTGCGTGAACCGCGTCACACCGCGCGCGAGGCCGGGGCGGACGGCGGCCTAGACTCGGGGCATGCCTGAAGCGCCCCTCGTCCTCGGGATCGAGACGTCCTGCGACGAGACCGGGGTCGCCCTGGTCCGCGCCCACGCCGACCGCAGCGAGCTCCTGGTCGACGCCGTCGCGTCCTCCGTGGACGAGCACGCGCGGTTCGGCGGGATCATCCCCGAGATCGCCTCCCGCGCCCACCTCGAGGCGATGATCCCGACGATCGAGCGCGCGCTCGGCACCGCCGGGGTCGCGCTCGCGGACGTCGACGCGGTCGCGGTCACCGCGGGCCCCGGCCTCGTCGGCTCGCTCACGGTCGGCACCGCCGCGGCCAAGGCGCTCGCGTACGGCCTCGGCAAGCCCCTGTACGGCGTGAACCACGTCATCGGCCACGCGGCCGTCGACGAGCTGGTGCACGGCCTGTTCCCCGACCGCGTCATGGCGCTCGTCGTCTCCGGCGGCCACTCCAGCCTGCTGCTGGTCGACGACGTGGTCACCGGCGTGCACGAGCTCGGCTCGACGCTCGACGACGCCGCGGGGGAGGCGTTCGACAAGGTCGGGCGCCTGCTCGGCCTGCCGTACCCCGGGGGCCCGCACATCGACCGGCTGGCGCGCGAGGGCGATCCGACGGCGATCCGGTTCCCGCGCGGGCTCACCGCCGCCAAGGACCAGGCCGCGCACGCGTACGACTTCTCGTTCTCCGGGCTCAAGACCGCCGTCGCCCGCTGGGTCGAGGCGCGCGAGGACGCCGGCGAGCCGATCCCGCTCGAGGACGTGTCGGCGTCGTTCGCCGCGGCCGTCGCGGACGTGCTCACCGCGAAGACCATCGCCGCGTGCCGGCGGCACGGCGTGGACACCCTGGTCGTGGGCGGCGGCTTCTCGGCGAACTCGCAGCTGCGGGACATGGCCGCCGAGCGGTGCGCCGCGGCCGGGATCGACCTGCGGATCCCGCCGATCAAGTACTGCACCGACAACGGCGCGATGATCGCCGCGCTGGGGGCCGCGGTCGTGCGCCGCGGGCTGCCGGCGTCGGACTTCGCGATCGGCGTGGACTCGACGATGCCGCTGGAGACGGTCACGGTCTGAGGCGCCCGCGCCGCCGGCGTCGCAGCGGCCGGCGTCAGAGCGGCCGGCCGGCCCGCATCTCGGCGACGAGCGACGCCACCACCGCGTCGAGCTCGCCCGCGTTGCGCCGGGCCACGGCGCGCTGCCGCTGGTAGGACGCGCCCTTGCGCAGGATGACCCGCACGGCGTCGAGCTCGGCCGCGCAGCCCAGCCGGTCGGCCACCGGCTCCAGGTCGACCAGCAGCCGCCCGACCGCGTCGGTGACGAGCTCCTCGTCGCCGGCCGCGTTCGTGATGATGATCGCGTCCATGCCGTAGCGGGCGGAGCGCCACTTGTTCTCCTGCGCGAACCACGGCGGCATCGTCGGCAGCAGCTCCCCGCGGTCCAGCAGCGTCGAGAAGTGCTCGACCAGGCAGTGCGTGAGCGCGGCGAGCGCGGTGACCTCCAGCAGGCTGGGGGAGCCGTCGCAGATCCGGGCCTCGATCGTGCCGAACCGCGGGGACGGGCGGACGTCCCAGCGCACCTCGTCGAACGCGTCGATCACCCCGGTGTGCAGCATGTCGCCGACGTACGCCTCCAGCTGGTCCCAGCGCTCGAACGGGAACGGCAGGCCGGCGGTCGGCAGCTGCTGGAACATCAGCGCGCGGTTCGACGCGTACCCGGTGTCCTTGCCGC
Source organism: Cellulomonas sp. ACRRI (assembly GCF_022346185.1). GTDB lineage: Bacteria > Actinomycetota > Actinomycetes > Actinomycetales > Cellulomonadaceae > Cellulomonas. The sequence goes on from NZ_JAKRMS010000162.1 coordinate 3,990, forward strand.
CCCAGAACGGGCTGGACGCGGACAGCGACTGCAGGTGCGCGAACGTGGTGAGCAGCGCCCGGGAGATCGGCAGCACCTTGTCCCGGTCCTCGATCCCGACGTGCACGTGCACGCCGTAGATCAGCATCTGCCGGCCCCACCACTGCGTCCGGTCGATCAGGGTGGCGTACCGCTGCTTGTCGGTGACCTTCTGCTGCGCCCAGCGGGCGAACGGGTGCGTGCCGGCGCTCATCAGCTCGACGCGCAGCGGGTCGGTGACGGTCCGCACCTCGTCGATCGCCCGCTGCAGGTCCGCGCCCGCCTCGCCGACCGTGCGGCAGACCCCGGAGACGACCTCGACGGTGTTGAGCAGCAGCTCCTGCTTGATCGCGGGGTGCTCGGCGGCACCGGCCGGCCGCACCGCGTCGAGCACCGTGCTGGCGACCTGGCGCAGGTCGCCCGAGTCGGCGTCGACGAGCGCGAGCTCCCACTCGATCCCGACGGTCGACCGCTCGGACCGCGCGAACGGCAGCCGCGCCGGCGTGGTCATGCGGCGGCGCCGACGGGCTCGACCAGGAGCACCTGCTGCTGGCCCGCGACCCGGGTGAGCACGATCGTCGCGGTGGCGGTCCCGCGCAGGTCGAGCTGGCGGCGCAGCTGCTCCGGGACGACCGCGGTGCCGCGCTTCTTGATGGTCAGCGACCCGACGCCGCGCTCGCGGAGGTAGGCCCGGAGCCGCTTGAGGCCGAACGGCAGGGTGTCGAGCACCCGGTAGGCCGTGGCGAACGGGGTCGCGTGCAGCGCGTCGGAGGTCACGTAGGCGATCGTGCTGTCCACGAGCCGTCCCTGCACCTCGGCGGCGACCTCGGCGACCAGGCCGGCGCGGATCACGGCCCCGTCGGGCTCGTAGAGGTACGCGCCGACGGGCCCGACCTCGGCCCGGGCGCGCTCGGCGGCGGCGCGCAGCACGGCGGACCCGCCGCCGGCGGCCAGCAGCAGCGCGGACCGGCCGGGTCCCTCGGGGGCGAGCGGGCCGAACCACAGGCCGAGCTCGACGACGTCGCCGTCGACCGACACCCACTGCGCCTCGGCGTCCTCGGGCAGGGCGCTGTGCGGGACCCCGGGGCCGAGCTTGAGGCCCAGGGCGGGCACGCGCTCGCGGACCGCGAGGACGTCGTCCAGCGGCGGGGCGTAGGCCGCGGGGTCGAACACCCGGCTCCCGCCCGACGTCCGGCGCGCGGGGTCGGCGTACACGCCGTCGACGCCCTCGGCCGCGAGGTCGACCGCCAGCCCGTCGCCGTGCCGCACCTCGGCCTCGGGGAACGCGCGCAGGTTGATCGTCGCGAGCGCGGCGGTGGTCTCGTCGGCGTCGACGGCGAGCACCCGCAGGCCGACGCCCGCGAACGCCATCGCGTCGGCGCCCAGGCCGGAGGTCAGGTCCGCCACCCGGGTGACGCCCGCGGCGACGTACCGGCGGGCGTGCTGCGCGGCGACCACGAGCCGGGTCGCCTGCTCGAGCCCGGCGGGGGTGAACAGCATCCCGTCGGCGAACTCGCCGAGCTTGTCGTGCGCCTTCGCGCGCAGCCGTGACTGGGTCAGCGCGGCCGCGACCAGGTCCGCGTCGAAGCCGTCCCTGCGGAGCCGCTCGGACAGGACCATGGCGTGCCGCTCGTCGTACGGGGGGAGGGCGGACAGCAGGGCCCAGCCCTCCGGGCTGAGCAGCTTGGCGAGGCCGGACGCGTCCATCCCGCGATCCTCGCACGGCGGCACGGGGCGACGGCCGGCGCCGCCGTGGGCGCGGACGGATGTGACGGACGACCCCGCCGTCGTTGGCACTCGCCTTGACCGAGTGCTAACGGGTTCCTAGAGTGCTGATCGGCACTCTCCTCAGGAGAGTGCCAGCGCACCGCCCGGCCGCCGGCACCCGCGACGACGGCAGGACGGACGGGGCGACAACGGACATCAGGCAGCACTCACACGCGAAGGGGAGGTCCGCTGTGTCGGTCTCCATCAAGCCGCTCGAGGACCGGATCGTCGTCAAGACGCTCGAGGCGGAGCAGACGACCGCCTCCGGTCTGGTCATCCCGGACAGCGCCAAGGAGAAGCCCCAGGAGGGCGAGGTCCTGGCCGTGGGTCCCGGTCGCATCGACGACAACGGCAACCGCGTCCCGCTCGACGTGGCGGTCGGTGACAAGGTCATCTACAGCAAGTACGGCGGCACCGAGGTCAAGTACGACGGCGAGGAGTACCTGATCCTCTCCGCGCGCGACATCCTGGCGGTCGTCACCAAGTGACGCCCCCCGCCGGCCCGTGAGGCCGGCGGTCGGACGACGAAGGCCCCCTCCGGCGACGGAGGGGGCCTTCGTCGCGCCCGGGGTCGGTGCGGATGCCCGGGGCCGGTGCGGATGCCCGGGGGCCGGCGCCGGGCCCCGTGCGGGTGCCGACGCCCGCACCGGGTGCCGGGCCCGGAGGGGGCGCCGCCGCCCGCACCGGGTGCCGGGCCCGAGGGGGCGCCGCCGCCGCAGACCGCGCGCGCCGCGGCAGCACGACGGGGCCCCTCCGCATGCAGAGGGGCCCCGTCGCTCGTGGTCGGCGACCGCGCGGTGTCGCACCGCGCTCGGTCGCCACGTCCGGTCGGCGGCGCTCGGGTGGGCCGGGAGGCCCGCGCCGCCGGGGGGTCAGATCGCCTGGTGGGTGGTCCGGCCGGCGCGCTCGGCGAGGACGGCGGTGCGCTCGTCCTCCGAGAGGCCGCCCCAGACGCCGTACGGCTCGCGGACCGCGAGGGACTGCTCGCGGCACTCGTTGATGACCGGGCAGGTCGCGCAGATGGCCTTGGCCGCCTCGGCGCGGCGCCGGCGCGCGGCACCCCGCTCGCCCTCCGGGTGGAAGAACAGGTCCTGGTCCGCGTCGCGGCAGGCGCCCTGGTACTGCCACTCCCAGAGCTCCATCACGGGTCCCGGGAGGCGGGAGATCTCGGCCATGGGGGGTCCTCCATCCTGCGCGGCGCCGGGGCGCCGTTCTGGTGACGTGCGGGGGGCGGTCCTGCCCTGCTGTCCTGGGACCGAGGTCCCTGGTGCGGCGGCTGAACTGCACTGATGAGGACAGTACAACCGCGCCAGCAGTTGTTCAAGACCGTGTCGCGATCAGTTCGACGCGAACCGCTTCAGTCCGGTCACCTGCGCTGACGCGATTTGCGGCGCGGTTGCGTGCGGCGGCGGGCGCGTCCTGGCGCGGTCGCCCGGACCGGCGCTGGAAACCGCGCCAGTTCCCCGGCACAATCGGGGGCGGGCCGCGGGACGAGCGGCGGGGACGAGATGGGCGCGATGCAGCACAGCGAGGACGACAGGTCGACCGGCGGCGCCGGGCGTCCTGCCGACGGCGAGTCCGAGGCGGTCGAGCTCGACGGCCCGATCCTGACGGTGGCCGCCGTGGCCTCCCGCCTGGGTGTCGCCCCCGCCACGCTGCGCACCTGGGACCGCCGGTACGGGCTCGGGCCGTCCGAGCACACCGCGGGGGCGCACCGCCGGTACAGCGCGAGCGACCTGGCGCGGCTGGTGACGATGCGGTCGCTCACGCTCGACGGCGTGCCGCCGGCCGACGCGGCGCGGCTGGCCCGGGAGGGCGCACCGGGGACGCTGCCGGAGCCGGAGGGCTCCCCGGAGCGGGGCGGTGCGCCGGCCCGCCCCGGCCAGGGCGCCCCCGCCGGGCGGCCGGCCGAGGGGCACCCCGCCGGACCTGACGCGGACGCCGGCCCGGGCGCGCCGGTCCGGCACCTCAGCGCCGTCCCCGACGCCCCCGCCGGCGGCACCGACGGCCCCGGCGCCGACGCGCCCGGTCGGGGGGCCGCCGCCGCGGTCGACCCGGGCGAGGCGTCCGCGGCCCCCGGGCCGTCCGGGGCGCCCGCCTCGCGTGCCGCACGCGCCGCCCTGTCTC
>NZ_JAKRMS010000163.1 GCF_022346185.1 Cellulomonas sp. ACRRI
GTGCGTCATGGGGCGGGTCCCTTCCTGGCGTGCCGCGGGAGCGCGGGGGGCCCGTCGTCGTCGGTCTCGGCCTCGATCGTCGCAGATGCCCGCCCGCGGGGTCGCCACCCGCGCCGGATGGTGCATGCACCCCGACGGGTCCGCGGGCGCCGGCCGCACCGGGTGGGCGACACTGGGTCGGCCCGCACCGTCCCGACCTGGAGGTCCACCCGTGGCCACGCCCCCGCTGCCGTCCGACGCCGTCGCGATGCTCCGCCGCCCGAACCCCGCCGTCATGGCCACGCTGCGCTCCGACGGCACGCCCGTGTCCGCCGCCACCTGGTACCTGTGGCGCGAGGACGGCCGGGTGCTGCTCAACCTGGACGGCTCCCGGGTGCGGCTGCGGCACCTGCGCCGGGACCCGCGCGTGACGCTGACCGTGCTGGACGCCGACGACTGGTACACCCACGTGACCCTGGTCGGCCGGGTCGTCGAGATCACCGAGGACACCGACCGCTCGGGCATCGACAGCCTGTCGGAGCACTACACCGGCCACCCGTACCCCGACCGGGAGAGCCCGCGGTTCTCGGCGGTCGTCGAGGTCGACCGCTGGCACGGCTGGGGCGCGCACCAGAGCTGAGCCGCGGCGCCCTCGCGCCGAGGGGGGACGCGACGTGTCGGGAGCAGTCCCGGCTACCCGCCCGACGCGCCGGCTACCCGGCGGCCGACGGGGTGACCGGCTCGCGCAGCATCGCCCACGGACGGGGGCCCTCCACCGGGACCTCGCCGGTCGCCACGAAGCCGAACCGCTCGTACAGCCGGCGGCTCGCCTCCGTGGTCGCCTCGAGGTACGCCGGGAGGCCGGCCGCGTCCACCGCCGCCAGCCGGTGCCGCAGCAGCGCGGAGCCGACGCCGAGCCCGCGCGCGTCCGGGCCGACGGCGATCTCCTCCAGGTACCAGTGCGGGGCGCGCGGCCGGTGCCGCTCGTAGCGGGCGGTCTGCGCGAGCGCCGTCGGCAGGTGCCGCGGGCCGATCGCCCGGACCACCGCCGGGAGGTGGCGCAGCCGCGTGCGCAGCGGCGCCTCCGGGCCGGGCCGGTGCCACACGGCGACGCCGACCGGCGGCCCGCCCGGCGCGGTGCGGGCGACGTCGACCGTCCCCGCCGGGAGCGGGCCGGACCGCAGCTGCGCGGTGTGCAGGGCGACGAGCCGGGCGGTCCGGTCGCGGTCGCCGGGGATCATCGCGCGGATCACCGGGTCGTCCCCGAGGGCGTCGGCGAGCAGCCGCGCGCACGCGGCCGCCTCGTCGGGTCGGGCGGGCTCGACGACGACCGTCACGGCGGGGTCCTTCCGGGCGGGGGCGGCGGGCTGCCCCCAGCATGCCCCGACCGCCCGGCTACGTCGCAACTCCCAGCCGCCGGGCCAGCGGCACCGCCCGCAGCACGGCGCGCGCGGCGGGCCCGCGCGCACCTACCAGCAGGTCGACCTGCGGGCGCGCGGCCGGCCACAGCCGCGCCCCGACCGCGTAGTGCGAGCCGAACCCCGGGTCGACGAACGGCGCGTCCGTGGTGCCGAGGAGGTACGTCATGACAGCGAGCCGGCCCACCGACCCCGGGCTGAACCGGCGGAACCGTTCGTCGTACGCGTCCAGGAGCCCGAACCAGCCGCCGCCCGACCGGACGTGGAACCCGGCCCAGACGGTCTCGCCGCCGGCGGTGAGCCGCAGCGCGGCGAGGTCGCCGTCACGGCGGAACGCGGCCACCATGTCGCGGAACCAGCGCTCGTCCGCGGCGTCCAGCCCGAGCGCCGCGCCGCCCCGGCTCGGGTCGCCCTTCCACCCCGCGGCCTGGAGCGCGACGAACCGGTCGACGGCCGCCGGGTCGTCCGACTCGTCCCGCAGCTCCAGCGGCCCGCCGAGCTCCCGGGCCAGCCCCCGCGCCACCCGCCGCACGTTCCGGGCGTCGTCCGTGCGCAGGTGGGCCGTCGACAGCGGCGGGTCCGCGACCACCCCGTCGACGGGTGCCGGCACGGGCACGACGTCGAACGCGGACCGCGGCGCCCAGGCCCCGACGTCGCGGCTGCGCTCCAGCACCCGCATCCGCCGCCGGGCCGCGACCCGGTCGAGCACCTCGGCCAGCGGCCCCTCCGCGGGGAACCGGCGCAGCAGCGCCAGCCCGGGCAGCCCGACGGTCGGGCCGCCGCGCAGCAGCGCGTCCAGGGCCTCGGCCGGGCGGTCCCGGCGCAGGAGCGGGTGGTGCCGGTCGCACTGCGAGGTCATGAAGGCGCCGCCCGTCGTCAGTGCCCGCACCGGCAGCCGCGGCGCGACCCGCTTGGTGGTGACCGCGAGCGCCCCCAGCCAGGTCCCGTCCTCCACCGCGGCCAGCACCCGGACCTCGTGCGTGTCGGGCCGCGCGCGGGCGCTGAGCAGGAACCGCGGGTCGAGGCACATGTTCGGCGCGAGCGCCTCGGCGGCGAGGCGCTGCCAGGCCCGCGCGTCGGCGTCGGCGACCTCCGCGAGCGGGATGAGCCGGATGTCCATGGCCCGACGGTAGGGCGGGATTTGCCCGTTTTGTCCCGATCGGTGGGTGAACCGGGCCTCGCTCACCCGGCCGGCCCAGCCGCGCCGCCTCCGGCTTCCGGCCCCGCCCACGCGGATCAGCGAGGGCGAGGCCGGCAGCGGTGGGCCGGGCCTCGTCGCTACGGCAGCCGCACGTGCTGCGGGCCCAGCTGCGCGACGGTCCGCACACCGAGCAGCGCCATCGTGCGCCGGACCTCGCGGGTGAGGATCTCCGCCGCCCGGTCGACGCCGCGCTCACCGCCCGCCATCAGCCCGTACAGGTACGCCCGGCCCACCATCGTCGCGTCCGCCCCGAGCGCGAGCGCGGCCACGACGTCGGCGCCGGACAGGATGCCGGTGTCCAGCCACACCTCGGCGCGGTCGCCGACCGCCTCCCGCACGTCGGGCAGCAGCCGCAGCGGCACCGGCGCCCGGTCGAGCTGCCGCCCGCCGTGGTTGGACAGCACGATCGCGTCCGCCCCGGCGTCGACCACCCGGCGCGCGTCCGCGACGGTCTGGATGCCCTTGATCACCAGCGGTCCGTCCCAGGACGCCCGCAGCCACTCCAGGTCGGCGATCGTCATCGTCGGGTCGAACAGCTTGTCGAGCAGGTCCGCGACGGTCCCGCCCCAGGTGGACAGCGACGCGAACTCCAGCGGCCGCGTCGTGAGCAGGTTCAGCCACCACGCGGGGTGCATCCCCGCGTCCAGCACGGTCTTCACCGACAGCGCCGGCGGGATAGAGAAGCCGTTGCGGGTGTCCCGCAGCCGCGCGCCCGCCACGGGGACGTCGACCGTGAGCTGCAGCGCCTCGAACCCCGACGCCTTCGCCCGTGCCATCAGGTCCTCGCCCGCGGAGCGGTCCTTCCAGACGTACAGCTGGAACCACTTGCGGGCGTCCGGGGCCACCGCGGCGACGTCCTCGATCGACGTGGTGCCCATCGTGGACAGCGCGTACGGGATGCCGCGGCGCTGCGCGACCCGCGCGACGGCCCGCTCGCCCTCGTGGTGCATCATCCGCGTGAACCCGGTGGGGGCGAACGAGAACGGCACCGCGGCGGGCCTGCCGAGCATGTCGGTGGTCGTGTCGATCTCGGAGACGTCCTGCAGGATCGACGGGTTGAACTCGAGCCGGCGGAACAGCGACCGCGCGCGACGCAGGCTGATCTCCGCCTCGGCGGCGCCGTCGGTGTAGTCGAACACCGACCGCGGCGTGCGGCGCCGGGCGACCGTCCGCAGGTCGGCGATGGTCAGCGCGTCCTCCAGGCGGCGGCGCGTCGGGTCGAGCCGGACCGGCTTGGGTCGCAGCAGCGGCTTGAGCTCGGACCACTTGGGCAGCTGGCGCTCGGTCATGTCGCAGATCCTCCCTCGGGCCGCGGCTCAGCGCAGGAACGCGGCGGCGACGCCGGAGTCGACGGGCACGTGCAGGCCGGTCGTCTGCACCAGGTCCGGCCCGGTGAGCGCGAACACCGCCGCGGCGACGTGCTCGGGCAGCACCTCCCTCTTCAGAAGCGTGCGCTGCGCGTAGTACGCGCCCAGCTCCTCCTCGGGGACGCCGTAGGTGGCGGCGCGCTGCGCGCCCCAGCCGCCCGCGAAGATCCCCGACCCGCGCACCACGCCGTCCGGGTTCACGCCGTTGACCCGGATGCCGTGCTCCCCGAGCTCAGCGGCGAGCAGCCGCACCTGGTGCGCCTGGTCCGCCTTGGTCGCGGAGTACGCGACGTTGTTCGGGCCGGCGAACAGCGAGTTCTTCGACGCGATGTACACGATGTCCCCGCCCATGCCCTGGGCGATCATCGCCCGCGCCGCCTCCCGCGAGACCAGGAACGACCCGCGGGCCATCACGTCGTGCTGCAGGTCCCAGTCCCGGGTCGTCGTCTCGAGCAGCGGCTTGGAGATCGACAGGCCCGCGTTGTTCACGACCAGGTCCACGCCGCCGAACGCCAGCACCGCCTCGCGGACGAGCCCGGCGACGGCGTCCTCGTCGGTGACGTCCGCACGCACGGCCACGGCGACGTCGGGCCCGCCGAGGGACGCCGCCACCTCCTGCGCGCCCTCGAGGTTCACGTCGGCGACGACGACGCACGCGCCCTCCGCGGCCAGCCGCTCGGCGATCGCCCTGCCGATGCCGGACCCGGCCCCGGTCACCAGCGCCACGCGGGTGGCGAGCGGCTTCGGCCTCGGCATCCGCGCGAGCTTGGCCTCCTCCAGCGCCCAGTACTCGATGCGGAACTTCTCCGACTCCGGGATCGGGGCGTAGGTGCTGATCGCCTCGGCCCCGCGCATCACGTTGATCGCGTTGACGTAGAACTCCCCGGCCACCCGAGCGGTCTGCTTGTCCTTGCCGAACGAGAACATCCCGACACCCGGCACCAGGACGATCGCGGGGTCCGCGCCGCGCATGGCCGGGCTGTCCGAGGTGGCGTGGCGCTCGTAGTACGCCCGGTACTCCTCGCGGTAGGCGGCGTGCTTCTCGCGCAGGTGCGCGACCACCTCGTCCAGCGGCGCATCGGCGGGCAGGTCCACGACCAGCGGCGAGACCTTCGTGCGCAGGAAGTGGTCCGGGCACGACGTGCCGAGCGCGGCGAGCCGACCCAGCTCCTCGCGGCCGACGAAGTCCAGCACGACGTCGGCGTCCGTGAACTGCCCGACCTGGGGCCGGTCCGTCGAGGCGAGCCCACGGATGACCGGCGCCAGAGCCGCCGCCCGGGCGCGTCGCTCGGCGTCCGGCAGCGGCACGTACCCGGGGCGGACCGCGCCGAACGGGTGCCGGCCCTCGGCGGCCAGCGCCTCGGTGCGCTCGGCGATGAACCGCTCGGCGGTGCGGATGATCCGCAGCGACCGCTCCTCGGCCTCCTCGGACGTGTCACCCCAGGCGGTGATCCCGTGACCGCCGAGGACGCAGCCGATCGCCTGGGGGTTCTTCTCCTTGATCGCGGCGATGTCCAGGCCCAGCTGGAACCCCGGCCGCCGCCACGGCACCCACACCACCGCGTCGCCGAACACCTCGCGGGTGAGCGCCTCGCCGTCCGCCGCGGTCGCCAGCGCGATGCCCGCGTCCGGGTGCAGGTGGTCCACGTGCGCCGCGTCGACCAGGCCGTGCATCGCCGTGTCGATCGACGGCGCGGCACCGCCACGGCCGTGCAGGCAGTAGTCGAACGCCGAGACCATCTCGTCCTCGCGCTCGACCCCCGGGTACACGTCGACGAGGGCACGCAGCCGGTCCAGGCGCAGCACCGCGAGGTTCTTCTCGGTCAGCGTGCCGAGGTCGCCGCCCGACCCCTTCACCCACAGCAGCTCCACGGGCCGCCCGGTCGCCGGGTCGGTGTCGGTGCCCTTGGCGGACGTGTTGCCGCCGGCGTAGTTGGTGGTGCGCGGGTCGGCACCGAGGCGGTTCGAGCGCGCGACCAGGTCGGCGGCGGGGTTGGACATCGTCGTCTCCGGCTCGTGGGGGATGAATCGATTCACAACCTAGGTGGGTCGAAGGTTCCTCGTCAACGGAGGGCGTCGGTGACGGTGGGTGAGAGGCGCGAGGTGCGGCGTGACACGCGCGGTGTGGCGCGACGCCCGAGGTGCGGTGTGGGGCGCGCGGTGTGGCGCGACGCCCGAGGTGCGGTGTGGGGCGCGCGGTGTGGCGCGACACCCGAGGTGCGGTGTGGGGCGCGCGGTGTGGCGCGACACCCGAGGTGCGGTGTGGGGCGCGAGGGTGGGGCGCGAGGTGCGGTGTGGGGCGCGAGGTGCGGTGTGGGGCGCGAGGTGCGGTGTGGGGCGCGAGGGTGCGGCGCCGGGCGCGAGGGTGCGGCGCGGGACGCGAGGGTGCGGCGCGGGAGGCGAGGGTGCGGCGCGGGACGCGAGATGCGAGATGCGCCGCGAGAGCGCGGAGCGGCGCGCACGCGACGCAAAGGGGCCGAGCGGCGCACACGTGCGGCGCCCCGCACGGGTGGGCGGGTGAGCAGGCCCTGCGGGCGGCGCGGGCAGGACCAGGTTGTCGTCGTCGCTCCGGCCCGCGGTCTCGCTCACGCGGCGGTCCTTCGGCGCGCGGAGGCCCCGGGCTGGGTGCGCGGTCCCGAGCCCCGACCTAGGGCGCGGGCCAGGCGGCGATCGCCAGGGGCACGAACAGCAGGGCGGCGACCGTCGCGACGGCGAGGTACACCCGGAACGTCCTGCGGCCCGCAGCCGATGGCGGTGCAGTGGGGAAGCGTCGCCGCAGCCACAGGATCACCCCGAACCCGACGGCCCCGACGACGACGAACGGGACCGCGAGCACCACGATGTCGGCCATCCTGCCTCCTTCGCTCGGCAACGGTGCCACGGGCGGACGCCGGCCGCGCGATGGGCGCGTCAGAACGGTGGGGGTGCGTCGTGGGGGTCGGTGGTGGCGTCGTGGGTGTGGCCGGTGCCGGGGCGGGTGAGGTACCGGTGCCCGGCGGGGGTGATCCACTCGAACAGCCCGGGGGCGATCTGGCGCAGCCGGAACCCGCCGTCGGTCTTCAGGCGGTGGTGGCGGTGGCACAGGGGTCCGAGGTTGTCGGCGTCGGTGCGGCCCAGGGGTTGGTCCGGTGGGTCGCCGGGCCTTCGGTGGTACTCGATGGTGTGGTCGAGGTCGGCGCTGCGGGCCGGGACGGTGCACCCGGGTGCCACGCAGGTGGTGTCGCGGGTGCGGACGAACTCCACGAGCCCGGCGGGTGGTCGGTAGCGCTGGCGTCCAATGTCGAGGACCTGGTGGGTGGCGGGGTCGGTGATGATGCGCCGCCAGATGCCGCCGTCGGCCAGGGCGCGGGCGCGCACGGCGTCGATGGGTCCGTACCCGTGGAGGTCGGCGGGGTGGTCGTCCAGGCCCAGGAGGGTGGAGGCGGCGATGGTGAGGTTGACCTCGGCGCCGGGGCGCCCGGCGCAGCGGGTGCAGCTGCGACGCGCGGCGGTGCTGCTCGATACGGCGGTGGACGCGGGCACGGGCATCGGCACGACCGCGGTCGGGGCTGCCTCGGTCGAGGTGCTGTCGGGCGCGGGCTCGGTCTGCGCGGAGGCGGTGGATGCGGGGCGGGGCGCGGGCTCGGTCGGCGTGGGCTCGGTCGGCGTGGCCTCGCGGGGTGCGGCACCGGGTGTGGGCGTCGACGGTGCGAGGTCGGGTGCGGGCTGGTTCGCGGTGATGCCGTCGGGTTGGGTCACCGGGGTGAGGGTGGCGGTCGGGGTG
>NZ_JAKRMS010000164.1 GCF_022346185.1 Cellulomonas sp. ACRRI
GCCGGGGTGGCCGGCGGGCGGGCCTGCGGGTCGTGCGGCGGCACCGGCCTCGCGGCCGGGGTGCTGGGCGGTCATGCGGGTCCTCGGATCACGGAGCAGAAGGGGCGCGCCGGACACGGTGCCACGCGGTCGCCCTCCGCGCGACACCGTGCCGGGCACGGTGGTCCGGGCCGGCGCGACCCGCGGGGTCGCGCCGGCCCGTCGGTCAGGCCGCGGCCGCGGCGGTCCGGTGCCGACGACGGTACGCCGCCGCCGTCAGCAGCGCGCCGAACAGCAGCAGCGCGGCGGCGTACCCGAGGGCGTCGCCGGGCTCGGCACCGGTCGCGGCCAGGCTGCCGGACGCGGCGTCGCACTCGACCTCGGCACCGAGCGGCAGCGCGAACGACACCGGGTCGAGCGCCGCGCCCGCGGTGTAGAACCCCTGGAACACGGTCGCGCCGGCCTGGGTCAGCGTCGCCGGGACGCCCGACCACGCGACCTGCGAGGCGCCCGGGGACGCCGAGCCGGCGGACAGGTCCAGCGTGGCGAGCGCCACCCGGGACGAGCCGGACGGGCTCGCGACCGTCATCGTGAGGGTCGCGGACGACGCGCTCGTGACGCGGACCGTCGGGTTCGAGAACGTCAGGTCCAGCTGGCCGGCGTGCCCGGTGAAGTGCACGCCGCCCGACCAGGACGTGGAGCCGACGGCGCCCGCGGTGTTGTAGCGCCCGGTGCCGCCCGACCACGTCCAGGGGCCGGAGCCGGAGACGCCGGAGGCGCTGATCGAGCCGTTCGCGACCGGGCCGGAGACGTAGCTGCGGAACGAGTCCCGCACGCCCCAGGTGAACGTCGCCCCGGACACGGCCCGGGCCACGCAGGTCGGTGCCGCGGCCTGGACGGTGATCGGGAACTCGAGCGTCCGGCCAGCGCCGACGAGCACGAGGGTGTGCGCCCCCGCCGGCGTGGACGCCGGGACGGTGACCGTGGCGGCGACGGTGCCCGACGCGTCGGCGGTGAGCGTGGCCAGCAGGACCGGGTCGGAGTGCAGCTCCAGGCGGATGCCGCCCTCGCCCGCGCCGAACCCGTTCGCCGTGACGGTGAGCTCGCCGCCCGCGACGACGGCGCCCGCGGCGTTCAGCCCCTGGATCTCGCGCACCGGCGCCGGCTCGCCGCCGGGCACGGTCGGGGTCGTCGGGGTCGTCGGGACCGTCGGCGTGGTCGGGACCGTGGGGGTGCCGCAGTCCGTCGCCGCGCCGAGCGGCAGGGTGAACGACACCGGGTCCAGCGCGGCGCCGGCCGGGTAGAACCCGGCGAACGCCGTGCTCCCCGCGGCGGTCAGCGTCGCGGGGACGCCCGACCAGGCGACCTGCGCCGCGGTGGACGCCGCGGTGCCACCCGACAGGTCCAGCGTGGCCACCTCGACCCGGGTCGCGGCCGCCGTGCCCGACGACACGGACATCAGCAGCGACGCGGTGGTGGCGCCGGTGACCCGGACCTCGGGGCTGGCGAACGTCAGGTCGAGCGCGCCGTCGTGGCCGGTGAACCGGACGCCGCCGGACCACGTCGCGGTCGCCAGGCCGGCCGCGTCGACCCGACCCGAGCCGGCGGACCAGGTCCACGGGCCGGCGCCGGTCACGCCGGTGGTGCTGATGGAGCCGTGCGCGATCGGGCTGGTGATGTAGGAGCGGAACGAGTCCCGCACGCCCCAGGAGAACGTGGCGCCGGAGACCGCGACGCAGGTCGGCGCCGGCGTGCCGCCGCCGGGGGTGCCCGGGGTGCCGGGGTTCTCCCCGCCGCCGGGGGTCCCGCCGCCCGGGTTCTCGCCGCCCGGGTTCTCGCCGCCGGCCGCCGCGAAAGCAAGGGGGACCGCGCGCTCGTTGCCCGCCTGGGTGGTGCCGCCGGCGCCGGTGGTGAACACCGCGAGCGTGCCGCCCGCGAGGGCCTTCTCGTCCAGCGTCTCCTTGTCGACGGTGACCGTCCAGGTGAAGCCCGCGGTGCCGTCGGCGGCGAGGGTCCACTTCAGGTACGGCGCCGTCTCGCTGACGCCCTGCACCCAGGCGGAGTAGGCGTTCGTGCGCGCCGCCGAGGGCGCGCCCTCCGACGGGCGCCAGGTGCTCGCCAGCCAGCCGACCTGCGCGTAGAAGCCCGCGGGCTTGCCCGCGTTCGGGCCGTAGAGGCCGAGCGCGCTGGTGTCGTAGCCGGACCCGGTGATTGTCAGGGTCGCGCCGTCCGGGTCCAGGCCCGTGGTCGGCGACACCGTGAGCGTCGGCTCCGCGGGGGTGCCGGGCTGCTCGGTGCCGGGCTCACCGGTCCCCGGCTCACCGGTCCCCGGCTCACCGGTGCCCGGCTCACCGGTGCCCGGCTCCCCGGTGCCCGGCTCCCCGGTGCCCGGCTCCCCGGTGCCCGGCTCCCCGGTCCCCGGCTCCTCCGTCACGGGCTCGGCGAACGCGATCGGGACGGCGAGCTCGTTGCCCACCTGCACGACGCCCTTGCCGCCGACGGTGAACACCGCGAGCTGCCCGCCGTCGATCGCGACCGCGTCCAGGGCGGCCTTCGTGATCGTCTGCGTCCAGGTGAAGTCGGCGAGGCCGTCCTCGCCGATCGTCCACTGCACGTACTCGCCGCCGGTCGGGGTGTTCTCGACCGCGACGCGGTAGGCGTTCGTCCGCGCGGACGCGGGCGCGCCCTCGGACGGGCGCCAGGTGCTCGCCAGCCACCCGATCTGCGCGTACATCCCGGCCGTCATCGGCCCCTGGGTGAACGCCGGGTCGAAGTCCTGGCCGGTGATCGTGATCGTCGCGCCCTCCGGGTCCAGGCCCGTCGTCGGCGACACCGTCAGCGTCGGCGTCGGCGCGGCGACCGCGGGGGTCGCGACGAGCGCGGAGCCCGCCCCTACGACCAGCGCGACCAGCGCGCCGGTGACCGCGCGCCAGGCGCGGGTCCTCGTTCCTCGGTGCATCGTCTCCCTCTCCGGCCCGGGAACCCGGGCGATCGTGCGGGCCGCGCCCCCCGACGGGCCGCGGTCCTCCTCGGTCACTGCTGCTCGTCGTCCGGCGCCCCGCCGGGGGTCCCGGCCTCCCGCCGGTGCCGGGCCCCGCGGGCCGCCGCCACCCCCGCCACGGTCGCCCCGACCGCCGCTGCGGCCGCCGACCCGGCGACGACCCACGGCGCGGCCCCGGAGCCCCCGGTGTCCGCGTCGTCGTCGACCGGGGCCGCGACGGCGGTCACCTCGGCAGTCGGCTCGGCGGGGTCCTGCTCGGCGGCTGCCTCCGCGGGCTCGGCGGACGGCTCCGCGCTCGGCGGCGCGGCCGCGGCGCCGGGCTCGTCGAACGTCACCGGCGTGAACGACTCGTTGTTCGCGTTCGCGACCCCGTGCGCGCCGATCGTGATGACGCCGCAGGTCACGGCCCGGCAGTCGACCTCGACCGTCCCGCCGTCGGCGTCGAGCGCCGTGATGGTCGCCCCGGGGATCGTGAGGTCCGTCGACCAGGAGCCGTCCTCGGCGACCTCGCCCCCGTTGGCCTCGACGGCGGTGGTCGAGCCGGGGAACGCGACGAACCGCTGGTACCCCGCGTTCTCCTGGCCCTGCACGTCGACGGCGTACCGGTACTGGGCGCCGGACACGCCGCCGGCGGACGGCCGCCAGCCTTCGGACGCCGGGTCGACCCAGCCGAACAGCACGTAGACCCCGCCGAACCCGCCCGGCACCGACTGGAAGCCGGTGCCGGACACCTGCACGCTCGTCGGCGCGTCCGCCGCGGCGACCGGCTGCCCACCCTCACCGACGACCACCACCTGCGGAGCAGCGGCGGCGGGTCCGGCGGCGGCGAGGGCGGCGGCCGCGGCGAGCGCGGCGGCCGCGAGCGCGCGGAGCGGCGTCGGGGTCATCGGGGGTCCTCCGTGGTGGTGCGGGCGTCGCCGGTGCCGGCGGTGCGGTCGGGCAGCACGAGCAGGTCGCCCGTGCGGGGGTGGACGAGGACCTCGACCGGGTGCCGGTAGACGGCGCCGAGCAGGTCGGGGCGCAGGACCGCGGCGGGGGCGCCGAGCCCGTGCACCCGGCCCTCGCCGAGCAGCAGCACCCGGTCGGCGTACGCGCCGGCGAGGCTCAGGTCGTGCAGGACGGCGACGACCGCGTGCCCCGCGCGGGCGAGGTCGCGCGCCTGGCCGAGCAGCATCTCCTGGTGCCGCAGGTCGAGCGCCGCGGTCGGCTCGTCGAGCAGCAGCACCGGCGTCGCCTGGGCCCGGGCGCGGGCGTACGCGGTGCGGGCCTTCTCGCCGCCGGAGAGCGTCGGGAACCGGCGCTCGGCGAGGTGCAGCACGTCCGCGGCGGCCGCGGCCTCGGCCACCAGGCGGTCGTCGTCGTCCTCGGCCGGGGTGCCCCGCCAGGGCGCGCGGCCCATCCGGACCACCTCGGCGACCGCGAACGGGAAGCTCAGCCGGTGCTCCTGGAGCAGCACGGCGCGCCGCCGGGCCAGGTCGGCGGGCCGCAGCCGCCCGACCGGGGCGCCGTCGGACGTGACGGTGCCGCGGGTCGGGTGCAGGTCCCCCGCGAGCAGGCCGAGCAGCGTCGACTTCCCGGCGCCGTTCGGGCCGACCACCGCGAGCAGCTCGCCGGCCTCGACCCGCAGGTCCACGCCGTCGAGGAGCGTCACCCCGTCGACGTCGTACCCGGCCCCGGCCAGCTCGACCGCCGCGCTCACGCCCAGCCCCCGGCCTGGCGGCGGGTGCGGCGGATGAGCCAGAAGAAGAACGGCCCGCCGACCAGGGCGGTCAGCATGCCGATCGGCAGGTCCGCGTAGGCCACCGCGGTGCGGGCGACGAGGTCCGCCGCGAGCAGCAGCACCGCGCCGCCCAGCGCGCTCAGCGGGACCAGCGCCCGGTGGCCCGGGCCCACGAGCATCCGGACCAGGTGCGGCACCACCAGGCCGACGAACGCGATGATCCCGCAGAAGGCGACCGCCGCGGCGGTGAGCAGGGCGACCGCGACGATGCTGACGACGCGCAGCCGCTCGACGTCGACGCCGACGTGCCGCGCGGCCCGCTCCCCGAGCGCGAGGAGGTCGAGGCGTCGCGCGACCAGCAGAGCCACGAGCAGCCCGACCGCGACGAACGGCGCGACCACGGCCACGTACTGCCAGCGGGTCCCGTTCAGCGACCCGAGCTGCCAGAACACGATCTGCTCGCGCGCCTGGGTGTCGGCGAGGAAGGTGAGGAACGCGATGCCGGCGCCCGCCACCGCGTTCACGGCGACACCCGTCAGCACCAGCGTGACCACCTCGGTCCGACCGCCGGACCGGGCGAGCAGGTAGACCACCAGCGTCGTGACGAGGCCGCCGGCGAACGCCAGCGCCGCCGACGTGAACGCGCCGAGGAAGTTCAGCCCGAACACGATGCCGGTGCAGGCCGCGAGCGCCGCGCCCGACGACACCCCGACCACGCCCGGGTCGGCGAGCGGGTTGCCGAACACGCCCTGCATGACGGCGCCGGCCGTGGCGAGCGCGGCCCCGGCGAGCACGGCCATCACGACGCGCGGGAACCTGATGGTCCACAGGGCGGCGTCGCCGTTCGCGTGGCTCGGCAGCGGGCCGACGTCCAGACCGAGCCGGTGCAGCACCGAGCCCAGCACCTCCGCCGGCGGGACGCGCAGCTGCCCGGTGCCGGCGGCGACGACCGCGAGGGCGAGCAGCGCGACGACGAGGCCGATCGCGAGCGGGACGACGCGGCGGTGGCGGGTGCGGGCGACGCCCGGGGTCGCGGCACGGGCGGGCGCGGGTGCGGTGCGCACCCGGTCCGCGCCGGGCTCGCGCAGCGCCGTCACGAGGCGTCCGGCGCGTAGAAGGCCCGGGCGAGCGCGTCGAGCGTCTGCGCCGAGGTCGGCCCGAACGACAGCACCTGGGTGTCGGCCATGTCGACGATCCGCCGGTGCTCGCCGGCGGGCGTCTGCGCCACGGCGGGCAGCTGCTCCAGCAGGCCGTCCACCCCGCCGACCGACTCCAGGCCCTTCGTCATCACGAGCACGAGGTCCGGGGCGGCGGCCACGAGCCCCTCGTCGGTGACCGGCCGCATGCCCTGCCAGCCGATCTCGCCGGCGACGTCGACGGCCCCCAGCGCCTCGATGAGCGAGTCCGCGCCCGAGCCCTCGCCGAACAGGTAGTAGACGCCGGCCTGACCGCGCAGGTACAGGAAGGCCACGCGCAGCCGGTCGGCGGGGTCGGCCGGGGCCAGCCGCTCGACTTGGGCCCGGACGTCGTCGATCTCTGCCTCGGTGCGGGCCGCGAGGGCGGCGCCCTCGTCCGGCAGCCCGACCGCCGCCGCGACCGACGCGATCAGGTCGCCGACGGTGCCGAGCTCGCGGTGGGAGTCGACCACCACGACCGGGATGCCCGCGTCGCGCATCTGCAGCACCGTGTCCCACGGGCCGAGGGTGGTGTCGGTGATGATCAGCGTCGGCGCGAGCTCGAGGATCGCCTCACCGGACAGGTCGTGCCCGCTCGTCGTCACCACGGGCAGGTCGGCGATCTCCGGGAAGTCCGACGACGAGTCCCGGCCGACGACGCTGCCGCCGAGCCCGAGCTCGAAGAGGATGCGGGACGTCGAGCCGTACAGGTCGAGCGCGAGGACGCGGCTGGTGTCGGTGACGGTGACCTCGGTGCCCTGCGCGTCCGTGACCGTGACCGGCAGCGCGGGCTGCGGGTCGTCGGCCACGGGGTCCACCGGCGTCGCGGCGGCGACGGCGGTCTGCTCGCCCTCCCAGGCGCGCGGCTCGTCCAGCGGTGTCAGGTCGGCCAGCGCGGGCCGGTCCCCCGCGACCACCGCCGCGCCGCCCCCGGACGCCCCGGCCACCCCGGTGCACCCGGCGAGCGCCGCCACCACGAGGGCCGCCACCAGGGCCGGGACCGACCGGCGGGCGGCGCGGCGGAGCGGGGCGGACGGGCGTGCGGGCATGACGAAGCGACTCCTGTGCGGGTGAGGCTCGCGCACGGGGGCGCTCCGATCGGGCGCCGTGGCGAAGGTGAGCCAAACCTAAGTTAGTCATGCCTCAGAAGACAAGACGCCGCGTCAGGACGAGCGCGTCGGACACCTTTCGGGTGACGCCGCCTAGCCTGGGCCGATGGACCGCCGAGCCCGCGCCGACGCCCCCGCGCCCACCCCCGGGGAGCGCGCGGACCGCCTCAAGGAACGGGTCTACGTGACCTTCGCGGCGCTGGCCGTCGTCCTCACCCTGCGGTCGCACGGGGACGTCACCGCCGGGGTGGCCGCGACCACCCTGCTCATCACCGTCGGGGGCACGCTGCTCGCGGTGCTGCTGGCCGACATGGTGTCGCACATCGCCGTGCACGCCGCGCTGCCGACCGCCGCCGAGGCACGGCACATGGTCGCCGTGTGCACCGGGGCGCTCGGGGTGCTGGTGCTGCCGATGGTCTTCGTGGGCGTCGCGGCCACGGGGTCCTGGACCGTCGACGGGGCGCTGCGGGCGTCGACGATCGCCCTGGTGGCGAGCCTGGGCGTCGTGGGCTGGCTGGCGGTGCGCCGCGTCGCGCTCCCCGGCTGGCAGAAGCTCCTGGTGCTCGTCGCCGAGGTCGCGCTGGGCGCCGCGGTCGTCGCCCTGGAGCTCCTGGCCCACGGCTGACCCGCGCCCGCAAACCCCCCGCGCACCCCGCACC
>NZ_JAKRMS010000165.1 GCF_022346185.1 Cellulomonas sp. ACRRI
GGCCGGCCGACGCCGCCCCGCCGCCGGTGGGGTCGCCGCGGCGTGGTCCTGGGCCTGACCGCGGTGCTCGGGGCGTCGGCCGGCCTCGGCGTGTGGCAGCTCGCCGCGCAGCGGTCCGGCGCCGGCGACCGCGCGGTCGCCAGCGCGCCGACCGCCGGCGACCCGGCCGCCCGGATGTGCGGCGTCGCCGACCCGGACCGCTACGCGGCGCTGCCCGCCGACGCCCCGGTGGCCACGGTGCAGGCGCTGGCCGACCTCGGCGACGTCGTGCCCGCGCAGCTGGCGGCGGTCGGCGACCACGTGGCGGCGCTCCAGGTGGACGACGGCACCACCACGATCAGCCGCTGGTCCGCCGCCGGGAAGGCGGGGACGCCCGTGGTGGTCGACGGGGGTGACGACGCCCCCACCGGCTTCGCGCTCACCGCCGACGGCGGCGTGCTCACGACCGACGGCTCGGGCGACGGCGCGACGGTCGCGCTGTGGGCGGCCGGCTCCGCCGACCCGGGCACCACCTGGGACCTCTCGACGCTCGACCGCGGCGAGGTCCGGTCGGTGCTCGGCTGGACCGCCGGGCGCTCCGGCGTGCTGGCGAGCGTCGTGCTCGCCGACTCGCACCGCCTCGCGCTGCTCCGCGCCGACGGCACGGTCGACGGCGACGGCCCGGAGCTCGACTGGGGCTCCTACCCGCGCTTCTACCCGCAGGACGACGGCTCGCTCGTGCTGATGAGCGACGCCGACGACCAGTCGTCCTCGATCGCGCTGGTGCAGTACGCCCCGGACGGCACCCCGGGCCTGCGGCTCGAGGGGCCGCTCTCCGGCGGGTCCAACGGGCGCGCGCCGGGGCTCGACCACCCGACGGGCGTCGCCACCGCCGCGGACGGCGGGCTGCTGCTCGCCGGGCCGACCTGGCGGCTGCTCGAGGTCGGCCCGGACGGGGTGTGGCGCCGGCAGACGCTCTCCGGCGAGGGCCAGGGCTCGACCTTCCGGTTCGCCGACCTGACGCCCTTCGTGCGCGGCGGCGACGCCGTGTACTTCGCGTCCCCGCGCGAGGAGGGCGGCGGCCTGCAGCTGTCCCGCGTCACCGACGCCGACCTCGACCTGCTGCTGGACGCCCCGATCGTCTGGGACGTGAACCACGCGTCGTCGCTGGACCTGCTCGGCTTCGGCGCCGGGCTGGCCACCGACGCGGTGGACGACTACGTCGCGCCGGGTCGGACCCCCGCCGTGCACGCCACGTTCACGGCGGCCTGGGGCGCGCTCGCCGACACCTACGAGCTCCGCTACGCCGTGACCGGCGACCCGTGGCTGGACCCGCCCGTCGAGGGCACGTCCGGCACCGTGGCCATCCCGGCCGACGGCGGCGAGGTGCCGCTCGAGGTGCCCGCCGGGCGACCCGGCCCGTACGAGGTGCACGCCGAGCTCGTCGAGAAGGCCACCGGCGCCGTCCGCACGGCCACCTGCCTGCGGTACGCCGTGGGCGCGGAGGGTGCGACCTTCGACCCGGCGTCCCTGGCGGACGGCGCGGACTGGGGCGGGGCCGGCCCCCTGCGCGGGGTCCAGCTCGCCGCGCAGCTCGGGCTCGGCAGCCACCGGGTGCAGCTCGACTTCGGCCGGCTGGTGCCGGACACGACCGCGACGCCGTCCGTCGGCGCGCTCGACCTGTCCGCGCTCCCCGGGGCGGAGGAGGGTGACCCGTACGCCGGGATCGCCGCGGCCGCGGCGCTCGCCGCGGACTCCGACGTGCAGCTGTACGTGCAGGTCGGGCAGGGCGGCGAGGCGGAGGCGACGGCCGTCGCGGACGGCACCTGGGGCGCGTGGGTCGGGGCGATCGCGACCGCGCTGCGGACCGGCGCGCCCGACCTGCACCTGTGGGCGCCGTGGAACGAGCCGAACAACACCGGGTTCGGCGACGGCGCGGCCTACGCGACGCGGGTCCTGGCGCCGTTCGCCCAGGCCGTGCGCGGGGTGGACCCGCAGGCCCGCGTCATCGGCGGCAACGCGCTGAACGTCGTCGTGCCGTGGTACCAGCAGGTCGTCGACGCCGGCGGCTGCGCCTCGATGGACGTCGTCGGCATCCACCCGTACACAGGGTTCAACCGGTCCTGGGACGAGGAGGGCGCCGACGGCCCGATCGGCCAGATCACCGCGCTGCGGCAGGTGCTCGCCGCGTGCGGCGCCGACGTGCCCGTCTGGGACACCGAGTCCGGCTGGTGGTCGGACGGCCCGGCGAACCACTGGGCGCAGGCGTACGACGTCGCCCGCTCGCTGCTGTGGATGCGCGAGCTCGGCGTCGACGAGTGGATGTACTTCTTCAGCGAGGGCGGCTGGGGCGAGGGCGGCTTCACCTGGTCGCTCGTCCAGCTCGGCTCGTTCGTGAAGCCCGGCGCGCTGGCGATGGCCGCCGTGTCCGGGGTGCTCGACGGCCGCGGGGCGCCCGACGTGCTCGACACCGGCGACCCCGCGCTGCACGCGATGGCGTTCGGGCCGGCCTCCGGCGCCCCGTCGCCCGCGGGCAACCCCGCGCCCGCGGGCACCCGGGACGACCCGCTGCTCGCCGTGTGGACGCAGGACGAGGTCACCGAGGCGCTGGTCACCGCCGACGCCGCGACCACCGTCACCGTGACCGACGTGTACGGCGGCACCCGCACCCTCGACCTGGCCGCGGGCGTGCCGACCGCGGTGCGGGTCACCGGGTCGCCGGTGTTCCTCACCGCGGACGCGGCCCTCGCCCTCGCCCCGGCCGCCGACGCCGGCGCCGACCTGCTGGCCGGCGGCGCGGTGACGGCGAGCTCCAGCACCGACGGCACCGACCCGGCCGACCTGGTCGCCGAGGGCGGGGCGGGCGCGAACCCCTGGCGGGCCGGGGCCCGCACCGAGGACGGCCCGGACAGCAGCCCGTGGGTGCAGGTCGACCTGGCGGAGCCGGCGACCGTCGACCGCGTGGTCGTGGAGAGCGCCGGCATCCGGTGCTGCACCTCCGGGGTCCGCGCCTACACCGTCGAGGTGCAGGACGAGGACGGCGCGTGGCAGGAGGTCGGGCGGCAGGACGGGCTCTTCCTGGCCCGCACCACCTCGGTGACCTTCGAGCCGCGCACCGTCACCGCCGTCCGGGTGCAGGTGCCGTCGACCACCACCCGGGGCGTCACCGTCCCGGACGTGAACTACTCCGGCCAGTCCGGCGGGCTGCTGCCCGCGTGGGAGCCGGTGCAGCCCGAGCCGACGTGGCCCGTGTCGCTGGTGCGCCTCGCCGCCTACGGACCCGCCGCATGACCGCCACGACCGCCACCCGCTCCCAGGAGGGACGACGATGAGCCCCAGGGCCACCGTGGGCATGCCCGTCTACAACGGCGAGAAGTACCTGCCCGCCGCGCTCGACTCGGTGCGGGAGCAGGACGAGGCCGACCTCGAGATCGTGATCTCGGACAACGCCTCGACCGACGCCACCGAGGAGATCTGCCGCGCCGCCGCGGCCGAGGACGACCGCATCCGGTACGTCCGGCTGCCGGAGAACCGGGGCGGGCGGTTCAACTTCAACCACGTGCTGTCCCTGGCGACCGCCCCGTACTTCACCTGGGCCGCCGCCGACGACGTCCGGCGCCCGGCGTTCGTCCGGCGCTGCCTGGAGGTGTTCGCCGAGTCGGACCCGGCGACCGTCCTGGTGTACCCGCGCACGCAGATCATCGACGCGGGCGGGATCGTCACCGAGGACCTGAACGACGCGGACCTCGCGTGCGACGAGCCGACCCCGCACGAGCGGATGGGGCACTTCCTGCGGGCGCAGGCGGCGCACCTGTTCTACGGCCTGCACCGCACCGAGGCGCTGCGCCGGACCCGGGGCATCCGCCCGACGGTCGGCAACGACCTGGTGATCCTGGCCGAGCTCGCCTGCCAGGGGCCGTTCGCGCTCGTGCCCGAGCAGCTGTTCCTGCAGCGCCGGCACAGCGAGCAGTTCTCCCAGCAGGGCCAGGCGCAGGTGGCGTGGCACGCCCCGTCGGCGTCGGTCCGGTTCGCCTTCCCGCACACGAAGGTGAGCGTCGAGCTGGCGCGGGGCGTGCTCGCCTCGGACGTGCCCGCGGCGGAGAAGGCGCGCGCGCTGGCGACGATCCCGGTGGCGTGGACGATCCCGCGCTGGCGCGGGCCGGCCGCCGACGTGTGGGCCGCGCTCGGGCTCGAGCCGCGGAGCCGGCGCCGGTGAGCGCGTCGGGAGGGTCCGGCGGGTCCGGCGGGACGGGCGGCGCGGACGGCGGCGACGCCGGGGCGGGCGCGGCCGCGCGCGTGCCCGAGGTGCACGTCCTCACCCCGGGCGACCACTTCTCCCCCCGCACCGGCTCGGCCATCCCGACCGTCGTCGACGGGCTCTGCGCGGCGCTCCCGACGGGCGCGACCCCGCGACCCCGGGTCGTGGTGGCGGACGGCACGTACCCCGACCGGTACACCAGCGCGGACCCGGTGGGCTACCCGCTCGCCACCGCGCGCCCGGCCGACCGGTACCTCGACGCGCTGGCCGGCCGGCTCGGGCTCCCCCGCCCGGGCGTGCGGCGCACGCTGCGCCCGACCCTGGCCGACCAGGACGCGTGGGAGCCCGGCGTGGTCCTCGCGCACAACGCCCCGCAGCTCGTGCCCCTGGTGCACGAGCGGCACGCGCCGGTGCTGTACGCGCACAACCTGCTGCTGCGCACCTACTCCCCCCGCGAGGCCGACCGCGTCCTCGGCCGGGCGGCGGCGATCGTGTGCGTGAGCGGCGCGCTGGCCGACCAGACCGCCGCGCACCTGCCCGCGCGGCTGCGCGACCGGCTCCGGGTGGTGCCGAACGGCGTGGACACCACCCGGTTCGTGCCGCGCACGGACCCGGCCCGCGGCGAGCGGCTGCGGGTGCTGTTCGTCGGCCGGATGATCCCGGACAAGGGCGCGGACGTGGTCGTCGACGCCGTGGCGCGCCTCGGCCGGGACGACGTCGACCTGACGGTGGTCGGCTCGCAGAACTTCGACGCGGGCGCGGCGCCGTCGCCGTACGAGCGGGAGCTGCGCGCGAAGGCCGCGGCGCTCGGCGACCGGGTGCGGCTGCTGCCGTTCACCCCGCGCGCCGAGGTGGCCGCGGTCTACCGGGAGGCGGACGTCGTGGTCGTGCCGTCGCGGTGGGCCGAGCCGTTCGCGCTCACCGTCATGGAGGGCATGGCCAGCGGGGTCCCCGTCGTCGCGTCGGCGATCGGCGGCATCCCCGAGGTCGCGGGCGACGCGGGCGTGCTGGTGCGCCCGGACGACCCGGCGGAGCTCGCGGCGGCGCTGGAGGCGCTGGCGGACGACGAGGCGCTGCGGCGCCGGATCGGGTCGCGCTGCCGGTCGTGGGCGCGGACGCACGACTGGGCCTGGGCGCGCGGGCGGCTGGACGCCGTGCTGACCGAGGTCGCCGGCGTTTCACCCACGCCGGTCGGGTGAACCTTTTGCACCAGATGTCCGATTTGTGGAGGTGACCGGCACGATGGTCCCCATGCGCGTGCTCCGGGTGTCCCACAGCGCCGTCGTCACGGCGTGGCGCGGGCGGGAGTCCGCCCTGCGCGCCCGCGGCCTGACGGTGCGGACGCTCAGCGCGCGCACGTGGGCCGAGGGCGGCCGGGACGTCGACCTGGAGCCGCAGCCGGGCGAGGACGTGGTCGGCGTGCGCACGGTCGGCCGCCACCCGAACGTGTTCCTCTACGACCCGCGCCCGATCTGGCGCGCCCTCGGCGAGGACTGGGACGTGCTGGACCTGCACGAGGAGCCCGCCGCCCTGGCCACGGCCGAGGTGCTGCTGCTCCGGGCGCTGCGCCGGTCGCGCGTCCCCTACGTGCTGTACTCCGCGCAGAACATCGCCAAGCGCTACCCCGCGCCGTTCCGCTGGTGGGAGCGGCGCGCGCTGCGCGGGGCCGGCGCGGTCAGCGTCTGCAACGCCGAGGCGGGCGACGTGCTGCGCGCCAAGGGGCTCACCGCCCCCGCGCACGTCATCGGCCTCGGCGTCGAACCCCCCGGCGCGCGCGACGCGGTCGCCGGGCACCCGGGAGCTCAGGACGCGGGCTCCCGGACACGGGGCGCTCGGGACGAGGGCGCCCCCACGGACGCCGGCGTAGTCGGTGCGGCCGCCCCCGCACGCACCGGCTACGTCGGCCGCCTCCTGCACCCGCACAAGGGTCTCGACGTGCTGCTCGACGCCGCCGAGGCCGAGCCGCGGATCACCGTGGCCATCGCCGGCGCCGGCCCGCACGAGGCCGCGCTGCGCGCACGGGCCGCGACGCCCGCCCTGGCGGGCCGGGTGACGTTCCACGGGCACCTGTCCGGGGACGCGCTCGACGCGTTCTACCGGGGGCTCGACGTGCTCGCGGTGCCGTCCGTTCCGACGCCCGGCTGGCTGGAGCAGTTCGGCCGGGTCGCGGTCGAGGCGATGGCCGCGGGCGTGCCCGTGGTGGCCTCGGACAGCGGGGCCCTGCGCGACGTGGTCGGCGGGGCGGGGACGCTCGTGCCGCCCGGCGACGCCGGCGCGCTCGCCGCGGCGCTGGTCGCCGTGGTCGACGACGCGGGCCTGGCGGCGCGGATGCGCGCGACGGGCGCAGAGCGGGCGGCCGAGTACACCTGGGCGGCGATCGCGGAGCGCTACGAGGCGATGTACCGGCAGGTCGTCGCGGACGGCGGCCCGGGCGGCGGCGTGGGCGCGGGCGACGCCGGCGATCCCGAGGTGGTCGTCGTCGCCTACCACGCCGCCGGGCTGCTCGGGCGGGCGCTCGCGCCGCTGGCGGGCGCGCTGCCGGTCACCGTGGTCGACAACTCCGGCGACCCGGAGGTCCGGCGCGTCGCCGAGGACGCCGGCGCGCGCTACCTCGACCCGGGCGCCAACCTCGGCTTCGCCGCGGCCGTGAACCTCGGGGTGCGCGCCGCCCGTCCCGGCGCGGACGTGCTGCTGCTGAACCCGGACGCCCGGGTCGACCTGGACGGCGTGCGCGCGCTGCACCGCGCGCTGCGCGCCGAGCCCGACCTGGCCGCCGTCGGCCCGGCGCAGGTGGACGACGACGGCACCCCCGCGCGGGTGCGCTGGCCCTTCCCCACCCCGGCCGCCGCCTGGCGCCAGGCGGTCGGGCTCGGCGTGCCGGAGACGCGCGAGGGCTTCGTGATCGGCTCCGTGCTGCTGCTCCGGCGGGCCGCGCTCGCGGCGGTCGGCGGGTTCGACGAGCGGTACTTCCTGTACTCCGAGGAGACGGACTGGCAGCGCCGCGCGCACGACGCCGGGTGGCGGTCCGCCGTCGTCGAGGACGTGCTCGCCGGGCACGTCGGCGGCGGCACCAGCACCGACCCGACCCGCCGCGAGACCCACTTCCACGCGTCCCAGGAGCGGTACTTCCGCACCCACCACGGCGCGGCGGGCTGGGCCTCCGCCCGCGCGGCCGTGGTGCTCGGGGCGGTGCCGCGCGCGCTGCTCCCCGGCGACCGCGGCGAAGCCGCCCGGCTGCGGCTGGTAGGCGACGACGACCACCTCGGGATCGCCGGCGTCGCCCGCGCCCACGCCGCCGCCCGGGCCGCCGTCCGCGACGACCTGCCGGT
>NZ_JAKRMS010000166.1 GCF_022346185.1 Cellulomonas sp. ACRRI
GTCCACCGCCCCGCCCGCCGCGCCGGCCCCCGCCGAGCACCTGGGCCACGGCCTGCGCACCCGGCACCTGACGATGATGGGGCTCGGCTCCGCCATCGGCGCCGGGCTGTTCCTCGGCAGCGGGGTCGGCATCGCGACCGCGGGCCCGGCGGTGCTGGTGTCCTACGCGCTCGCCGGGGTGCTCGTCGTGCTGGTCATGCGCATGCTCGCCGAGATGGCGTCCGCGCTGCCCGCGAGCGGGTCGTTCTCCGTCTACGCCGAGGCGGCGCTCGGTCGCTGGGCCGGGTTCACGCTGGGCTGGGTCTACTGGTTCACGCTGATCATGGTGCTCGGCGCCGAGGTCACCGGCGTGGCCCGGATCGTGACCGGCTGGGCGCCGGGCGTCCCGCAGTGGCTGGTCGCGCTCGTGGTGGTCGCCGTGTTCGCCGTGGCGAACCTCGCGGGCGTGCGCAAGTTCGGCGAGCTCGAGTTCTGGTTCGCGCTGGTCAAGGTCGCCGCGATCGTGGTGTTCCTGGTGCTCGGCGTCCTGCTCGTGCTCGGCCTGCTGCCCGGGACCGACCCCGTCGGGACGACGAACCTGCTGGGCCACGGCGGCTTCGCGCCGGCGGGGGTCGGCGGCGTGGCGGCGGGGCTGCTGGTCGTCGTGTTCGCGTTCGGCGGCATCGAGATCGTGACGATCGCCGCCGCCGAGGCGCGGGACCCGCAGCGCGCGGTCGGCCGGGCCACCCGGACCATCCTGTGGCGGATCCTGCTGTTCTACGTCGGCTCGGTGGCGATCATGGTGCTCGTGCTGCCCTGGGACGCCCCGGTGCTCCAGGAGGGCCCGTTCGTCGCGGTGCTCGACGTGGCCGGGCTGCCGGGCGCGGCGCGGGTGATGGAGGCCGTGGTGGTCGTGGCGCTGCTCTCGGCGTTCAACGCCAACGTGTACGCGACGTCCCGGATGGCCTACTCGCTGGCCGCCCGCGGCGACGGGCCCGCGGTGCTGCGCCGGGTGTCCGGCCGCGACGTGCCGTGGGTCGCCGTGCTGGTGTCGGTCGCGTTCGGCGTGGTGGCCGTCGGGCTGAACTGGGCGCTGCCGGACACGCTCCTGGGCATCCTGCTGAACGCGGTCGGCGCGGCGCTGCTGGTGGTCTGGGTGCTCGTGGCGGTCGCGCAGCTGCGGCTGCGGCCGCGGCTGGAGGCGGAGGCGCGGGCGCGCGGGGAGGAGCTGCCGCTGCGGATGTGGGGCTACCCGTGGCTGACCTGGGCGACGCTCGCCGCGCTGGCCGGGCTGGTGGCGCTGATGCTCGCGGACGGGTCCGCGCGCGGCCAGCTGCTCTCCACCGCGGGGCTCGTCGCCGTGGTCGTCGGGATCTACGGGGTGACGGCGCTGGTCCGCCGGCGCCGGGCGGCGACGGCCGCGCGGGCCTGACGCCGGGCGGCGCCGCGCCGGGTGCCGGGACGTGCCCGGCGGTCACAGCCCGAGCAGCAGGCTCGCCGCGATCGCGGCCATCACGAGGGCGATCACCCCGTCGAGCACCCGCCACGCCCCCGGCCGCGCGAACAGCGGGCGCAGCAGCCGCGCGCCGTACCCGAGGCCGGTGAACCACAGCAGGCTGCCCAGCACCGCGCCGCCGCCGAACCACCAGCGGTCGTCGCCGTGGGTGCCGGCCACCGAGCCGAGCAGCACGACGGTGTCCAGGTACACGTGCGGGTTGAGCCAGGTCAGGGCGAGGCAGGTGGCGACGACGGGCCACGCCCGTCGCGGGGCCTCGTCGCGGTCCTCCGCGGTGAGCGCCCCGCCCGGGCGCAGCGCCCGCCGGGCCGCCACGACGGCGTAGCCCAGCAGGAACGCCGCCCCCGCCAGCCGGGCGACGGTGAGGACGGCGGGGTGCCGGTCGACGAGCGTGCCCAGCCCGGCCACCCCGGCGGCGATCAGGACCGCGTCGGACAGCGCGCACACCGCGACGACCGGCAGGACGTGCTCCCGGCGAAGGCCGGTGCGGAGCACGAACGCGTTCTGGGCGCCGATGGCGACGATGAGGGACAGGCCGAAGGCGAGGCCGGTGAGCGTCGCGGCGAGGGAGGCGGGCACGCCGCCGACCGTAGGGCCCCGGCGCCGCATCAGTCCAACGACTGTGAGCGATGCAGCATCAGTTCTGCTGATGGGACCTCCGGCCCCCGCGGGACGCGCGCGGCTCGGTAGGGTCCCCGCATGGCCGAGGTCGACCTCCCGCAGCTCCGCGCCCTGCTCGCCGTCGTGGACGAGGGTTCGTTCGAGGGCGCCGCGGTGGCGCTGCACCTCACGCAGTCGGCGGTGAGCCAGCGGATCCGCGCGCTGGAGACGGCCGTCGGGCAGGTGCTGGTGCGGCGCGCCCGACCCGCCGGGGTCACGGCGGCGGGGGAGGTCTACCTCCGGCTCGCGCGCCAGGTGGTGGCGCTGGCCGACGAGGCGCACGCAGCGGTCACCGCCGGGGCGACCTCCGGGCGGCCGGTACTGCCGATCGCGGTGAACTCCGACTCGCTCGGCACCTGGGTGCTGCCCGCGCTGGCGCCGCTGGCCGACGAGATCGTGTTCGACCTGCACCGCGAGGACCAGGACCACTCCGCCGACCTGCTGCGCGAGGGCACGGTGGTCGCCGCCATCACCACGGCGGCCCGCCCGGTGCAGGGCTGCACGTCGCACCGGCTCGGCGTGCTGCGGTACCGGCCGATGATCGCGGCGCACCGGGCGGCGGCGCTGCTCCCGGACGGCCCGACGCCGTCCGCGCTCGCGACCGCCCCGCTCGTGGTGTTCGACCGCAAGGACGACCTGCAGGACCGCTACCTGCGCGGGCGCGGCGCGGACCCCGCCCTGCCCCCGCGGCACCACGTGCCGGCGTCGGCGGACTTCACCCTGGCGGTCCGGCTGGGCCTCGGGTGGGGCATGCTGCCCGACGCCGACGCGAGCGCGGGGGAGGCGGACGGGACGCTCGTGGACCTGGACCCCGGGCGGCACGTCGACGTGACGCTGCACTGGCAGCAGTGGACCGTGCGGACCGCGGCGCTGGAGCGCACCGGGGACGCGGTCCGGGCGGCCGCGGCGGCGTACCTGCGCTGACCCGCGGGCGCGGTCAGGTCTCGTCGAACACCGGGTGCCGGTGCGGCGGCTGCGGCGGGCTCGGGTGCTGCTCCACGGGGGGCTGCGGGCGCTCCTGCTCGGGCGCGGCCGTCGTGAGGTGCACCGGCTCGCCGTGGTGGTCGAGCCGCGCCTCCGCGCCCGACAGCAGCCGGTAGGCCACCACGTCGTGCCGCACGTCGACCTCGACCCGGGCGCCCGCCTGCAGCACCGTGAACGCGATGCGCGTCAGCCGGCGGGGCAGCCGGGGCGCCAGCCGCACGGCGTCGCCCCGCTGCCGCAGCCCGCCCAGGCCGACGACCAGCGCCGTCCACGCCCCGGCGAGCGCCGCGACGTGCAGCCCCTCGGCGGTGGACGCGCGCAGGTCGGACAGGTCGATGAGGGCGCACTCCCGGGCGTACGCGTAGGCCAGGTCCGGGTGGCCGACCTCGGCGGCGACCACCGCCTGCGCGGGCGCCGACAGCGACGAGTCCCGGACGGTGATCGCCTCGTAGTACGCGAAGTCGCGCCGCTTCTGCTCCACGGGGATGTCGTCGCCGGCCACGTGCAGGGCCAGCACCAGGTCGGCCTGCTTGGTGACCTGGCGACGGTAGAGCTCGACGAACGGGTGGTGCTCCTGGAGCGGGTACTGCGTGTTCTCCGCGGCGCCGAAGTCCCACGGGGCGTGCCGGGTGAACCCCTCGTGCTGCTCGGTGACGCCGAGCTCGTCGGAGTACGGCACGAGCATCCGGTCCGCCGCGCGGCGCCACTCGGCGCGCTCCGTGGCCGTCACGCCGAGCCGGGTCGCGACGTCGGGGTGCCGCTCGCAGGCGTCCGCGGCCGCCCGGAGGTTCTCCCGCGCGACGAGGTTGGTGTACGCGTTGTTGTCGACGACCGCGGTGTACTCGTCGGGGCCGGTGACCCCGTCGATCCGGAAGCCCTCGGGGGTGTGGTGGCCCCGGCCGGCCCAGAGCCGCGCGGTGGGCACCAGCAGGTCGACGGCGACGTCCCGGTCGAACACCGCGTCCCCCGTCGCGGCGACGTGCCGGGCCGCGGCGCAGCCGACGCCCGCGTTCACGTGGTACGCGGCCGTGCTGGCGGGCCAGTAGCCGGAGCACTCCCGGCCGCTGATGGTCCGCCAGGGGAACGTGACCCCCGGCAGGCCCAGCTCGACCGCCCGGGCCCGGGCCGCCGGCAGCGTGGCGTGCCGCCAGCGCAGGTGGTCCGCCGCGGCGCGCGGCAGCACGTGGTCGAGCACCGGCAGCACGAAGCACTCCGAGTCCCAGAAGGTGTGCCCGTGGTACCCCGTGCCCGCCAGGCCCTTGGCCCGGATGCCCGCGCCGTCCGCCTGCGCCGCGGCCTGCACCACCTGGAACAGCGCGTACCGGGCCGCCTGCTGCAGCTCGTCGTCGCCCTCGACCTGCACGTCGCCGCGCGCCCAGATCCCCGCGAGCTCGGCCTCCTGCTCGTGCCGCAGCCCGGACCAGCCCGCCGCGCGGGCCCCGCGCAGCTCGGCGTCCGCCCGGGTGTGCAGCGCCGCGGCGTCGGTGCCGCCCGCGTACGCGGCGAGCACCACGACCTCCACCGTCTGCCCGGCGCGCAGGTCGACGGTGAGCACCGCGCCGGCCGGGTCGTCGGTCGACCAGCGGGTCGTCGCGCCGTCGTCGGCGGTCACCTCGTGCGCGGTGCGGACCACCACCTCCCGGCCGGAGCGCTCGGCCCGCTGGTGCACCGCGGAGCCCTCGGGGTCGTGCCGGCAGGTCAGCGTGCGCACGCCCGGCTCGTGCGCGGGCGGCGCACCCGCGTGCGCGCAGCCCGGCACCGGCCGCGCGGTCAGCGTCAGGTCCGACTCCGCCCGGACCCGCCAGCGGGTCGCGACGACGCCGCGGCGGGTCAGCGGCACCAGGCGGCGGGTGCTGAGGACGACGGTGGCGCCGGTCGACGGGGCGGTCCAGCGCTGCTCGCGGTCGAGGACCCCGCGGTGCAGGTCGAGGACGCGGTCGTCGTGGTGCCGGTCGCGAGCGGCGGCGCCGTCGCCGGGGGCCGCGTCGCCGGGGGCCGCGTCGCCGGGTGCCGCGTCGCCGAGGGCCGCGTCGAGCGGGTCGCCGTCGACGGCCCAGCCGAGGGCCCACGCGTCGACGACGGGGACCAGCACCTCGTCCACAGCGGGGTCGGCGTACGCCCGCTCGGCGTAGGTGTGCGGCACCTCCTCGTAGACCGTGGCGAGCATCGTGCCGGGTCCCAGCCCGTGCCCGGGCCGCTCGGGCACGGCGCGCACGCCGAGGTAGCCGTTCGACAGCGTCAGCACGGAGGCGGCGGCCGCGGGGTGGTGCAGGTCCAGGCGGGACTGCCGGACGTGCCAGGGGTCGTCGGATCGGTGGAGCACGGGGTCACTCCACCACAGCGCGCGCGGCGCGGCGCGGGGAACGCCGCCCGGCTGCGTGGTCAGCCCAGCAGGTCGCGGAGGTCGTCGCGGGTGAGCGCGGTCGAGAACAGGTCCCCGTCGTCGAGCACCGCGTCGACCAGCGCGGCCTTGCGCGCCTGGAGCGCCACGACCTTCTCCTCGATCGTGCCCTCGGCGATCAGCCGGTAGACCAGCACCGGCCGGTCCTGGCCGATCCGGTGCGCGCGGTCCACGGCCTGCTGCTCCGCGGCGGGGTTCCACCACGGGTCGAGCAGGAACACGTAGTCGGCCTCGGTGAGGTTCAGCCCGGTGCCCCCCGCCTTGAGGCTGAGCAGGAACACCGGGGCGTCACCGGTGCGGAACTCGTCGACGACCTCGCCACGGCGGGTGGTCGAGCCGTCCAGGTAGACGTAGGGCACGCCGGCGGCGTCCAGGCGGTCCGCGGCGCGGGACAGGTACGAGGTGAACTGGCTGAACACCAGCGCGCGGTGCCGCTCGGCGACGACGTCGTCCAGCTGCTCCAGCAGGGCGTCCAGCTTGGCGGACGGGATGCCGGCCAGCCCCGGGTCGATCAGCGAGGCGTCGAGCGCGAGCATCCGGAGCAGGGTCAGCGACCGGTAGACGATGAACCGCTGCCGGTCCAGGTCGTCGATGAGGCCGAGCACCTTCTGCCGCTCGCGCTGCAGGTACCGGTCGTAGACGTCGCGGTGCGCGGGGTCGAGGGCGACGGTGAGGGTCTGCTCCTGCTTCTCCGGCAGGTCCGCGGCGACCAGGTCCTTCGTGCGGCGCAGCAGGAACGGGCGGATCCGGCGCCGCAGCCGGTCGAGCCGGCCGGCACGGAGCCGGGCGGCCGACTCGGGGAGGTCGCCCGCGCCGGGACCGGTCGCGATGCCGGCGTGCGCGTCCTCGATCGGCCGGACGTACTGCAGCGCGAACGTCGCGGCGGGCGGCAGCAGCCCGGGCGCGACCAGGTCCAGCAGCGCGTGCAGCTCGGTGAGCGAGTTCTCGACCGGGGTGCCGGTGAGGGCGAGCACGAACGGGGCGCCGAGGTCCTTCGCCGCCCGGTGGACGCGCGAGGCCGGGTTCTTCACCTGCTGCGCCTCGTCCAGCACGACACCCGCCCAGCCGACCGCCGCGTACGCCGCCGCGTCCAGGCGGAGCAGGGCGTAGGACGTCACGACCACGTCGGCGCCGGCGGCCACGTCGGCGAGCGGCGCCGGGCCGGCCGCCTGGGTCGCCTCGACGCGCCGGACGGCGAGCCCCGGGGTGAACCGGGCGGCCTCGGCGGCCCAGTTCGGGGTGACCGAGGTGGGGGCGACGACGAGGAACGGGCGGCCCTCGTCGTCCTGGCCGCGGGTCTCGACGGCGTGCTGCAGCAGGGCGAGGGTCTGCAGCGTCTTGCCGAGCCCCATGTCGTCGGCCAGGATCCCGCCGAGCCGGTGCCGCCAGAGGAACGCGAGCCAGGCCAGCCCCTCGGCCTGGTACGGCCGCAGGTCCGCCCGCAGCCCGGCCGGCACCGGCACGGGGGCCGGGGCGTCGCCGGCGGCCTCGGCGAGCAGCCCGCGCCACGCGTCCGGCGGCTCCGCCTCGTCGGCGAGCGCGGCGAGGTCCGCCCACAGGCTGGTCTGGTGCCGGCTCACCCGCAGGCCGGTCTCCCACTCGGCGAGCTCGCGCGCCTCGGCCACCAGGGCGGCCAGCGGCTCGAGCGCCGGGTGGTCGAGCGACAGGTAGGTGTGGTCGACCAGGCGCAGCCGCCGGCGCCCCCGCGCGAGCGCCGTGAACAGCGGCCCGAACGGCACGGTGCGGCCGTCGATCGTCACGGTCACGCCGAGGTCGAACCAGTCGGTCCGCTCGCTGGGCTGCGCCGTGACGGTGAGCACCGGGGCGTCGTGCAGCACCCGGTAGTCGGGGACGGTGCCGACCGTGTCGACCCGGACGCCCGGCAGCGCGGCGATGCGCGGGAGGGCCCCGGTGACGAAGTCGGCGGCGTCGGCGTCCCGGAGCGTGGCGGGCGGGGCGAGCGCCGGGCGGGCGTCCGTCCGCGGGTCGGGGCCGGGAT
>NZ_JAKRMS010000167.1 GCF_022346185.1 Cellulomonas sp. ACRRI
CGGGCGGGCAGGTCCCGGCGCTCGAACCGCGGGGCGGCGGCGGGGCGGCGGCCGGGGGCGGCCTCGCAGGCGAGGGCGAGCCAGGTGGCCAGCGCCTCGTCGGTCGCCAGCGCCGCCGCGTCGATCGTGAGCCAGCCGCGGCCCATGGTCCGCCCGCCCATGCGGGAGGCGGCGGCGCCGGGGCGAGCGGCGAGCTCCTCGTGCCGGTCGGACGCGACCCGCACCAGCAGGTCGCCGCTGCCTCGCGCGCTGGCGACCATGGCGTCGCCGAGGAAGAACGAGACGCCGCCGAACATCGGCCGGTCCGACAGGGGCGCGGGGTCGGCGGCGTCCGCGGCGTCCGCGGCGTCGGAGGCGTCGGCGGCGAGCAGGGCGCGGACCCGGGCGGCGAGGTCGTCGGCGTCGGTGCCGGCGCCCGGGTGCCGGTCGGGCGGGCGGGGGCGGGCGCGCCGGGGAACGCCGGGGTGCACGGAGCCGGCGTCGTCCGCGGGCGTCGCCGGGCGCAGGCCCCCGTCCTCCTCGGCGAACGCGTCGCCGGTCGCCGGGCAGCGCCACCGGCCGGGGCCGTCGGCGACCAGCCGCTCGCCGGTGCGCCCGACCCAGCCGACGCGTCGCGCCGGGACTCCCGCGACGAGCGCGTGGTCCGGCACGTCCCGCGTGACGACGGCCCCCGCCGCGACGAGGGCCCACCGGCCGACGACGACCGGCGCCACGCACACCGCCCGCGCGCCGACGGACGCCCCGGCCCGCACGGTGACGCCGACCGCGTGCCAGTCGTCGGCGGACTTCAGCGTGCCGTCGGGGTTGACCGCGCGGGGGTGCAGGTCGTTGGTCAGCACGGCGGCGGGGCCGATGAACGCGCCGTCCTCCAGCAGCGCCGGCTCGTAGACCAGCGCGTGGTTCTGGATCTTGCAGCGGTCGCCGACCCGCACGCCGGGGCCGAGGTAGGCGCCGCGTCCGACGACGCAGTCCGCGCCGAGCACGGCGCCCTCGCGCACCTGCGCGAGGTGCCAGACGCGCGTGCCCGGCCCGATCGTGGCGCGCGGGTCGACGTCGGCGCCCGGGGCGCTCGTCGGTGCCCGGCGCACCGGGGCGCCGGGGGCCGCGGGGGAGCGCGCGACCTCCGCGGCGGGGTCCTGGCTGGCGTCCACGCGGCCTCCCGGGCCGCCCGCCCGCGGCCGGGCGCGGCGACCCTCCGGACGATACGGCGTCGGCCGCCCGGGGTGGCACCGGGGGACCGGGTGAGAAATGTCCGATATGCGTGACATGTCCGAATCGGGCTGGTCACACTACGGCTACGTCACGAGGAGGCGAGCCGCATGGCAGATCCGCTACGGATCGCGGTGGTCGGCGCGGGGTACTGGGGCCCCAACCTGGCCCGGAACTTCCGAGCGTCGACGGACTGGGACCTGGTCGCGGTGTGCGACCGGGATCCCGAGCGGGCCCGCCGGGTGGTCGGCGGGCGCAGCACGGTCGAGGTGCTCACCGACCCGGCCGAGCTGCTGGCGCGGGACGACGTCGACGCGGTGGCGGTGGCGACGCCCGCGGCGACCCACGCCGGGATCGTGCTGGCCGCGCTCGACGCCGGGAAGCACGTGCTCGTGGAGAAGCCGATCGCCGCCAACGGCGCGGACGCCCGGCGCATGGTGGCCCGGGCCGCCGAGCGGGGGCGCGTGCTGATGGTCGACCACACGTTCTGCTACACGGCCGCCGTGCGGGCCATCCGGGACATGGTCGCCGACGGCTCGCTGGGCGACCTGCACTTCGTCGACTCGGTGCGGATCAACCTCGGCCTCGTGCAGCCGGACGTGGACGTGTTCTGGGACCTGGCGCCGCACGACCTGTCGATCCTCGACTTCGTCGTCCCCGGCGGGCTGGTGCCCACGGGCGTCGCGGCGCAGGGCGGCGACCCGCTCGGCGTCGGTCGGTCGTGCGTCGGCTACCTCACCCTGCCGCTGGCCGGCGGGGCGCTGGCGCACCTGCACGTCAACTGGCTCAGCCCCACGAAGATCCGGCAGATGGTGGTCGGCGGCAGCCGGCGCACCCTGGTCTGGGACGACCTGGCCCCGCAGCAGCGGCTCACCGTCTACGACCGCGGCGTCGACCCGGGGGAGAGCCTGCCCGACCGGGCGAGCGCGCGGGTGTCCTACCGGCTCGGCGACGCGTGGTCACCCGCGCTGCCCGAGCGCGAGGCGCTGGCCGCCGTGGTCGAGGAGTTCGCCGCCGCGGTGCGCGTGAGCCGGGCGCCGCTGACCGACGGGTACGCGGGCCTGCGGGTGCTGGACGTGCTGGAGTCGGCGTCGCTGAGCCTGTCCGACGGCGGCCGGCTGGTGCCGGTCGCCCGGGGCGACCTGGTGGGCGCCGGCGCGAAGGGCCGCCGTCGGTGACCGCGCTGGCGGGCGCGCGGGTCGTGGTGACCGGCGGTGCGGGCACGGTGGGGTCCACGCTGGTCGACCAGCTGCTGGCGGCGGGGGCCGGCCGCGTCGTGGTGCTCGACGACCTGTCGCGCGGCCGCCGGGACAACCTCGCGGGTGCGCTGGCGTCCGGGCGCCTCGACCTGGTGGTCGGCGACCTGCGGGACCGGGACGCCGTGCACGACGTCGTGCGCGGCGCCGACGTCGTGTTCCACCAGGCCGCGATCCGGATCACGCAGTGCGCCGAGGAGCCGCGCCTCGCCCTCGAGGTGCTGGTCGACGGCACGTTCACGGTGCTGGAGGCCGCCGCCGAGCACGGGGTCGCCCAGGTGGTGGCGGCGTCGAGCGCGTCGGTCTACGGGGCGGCGGAGGAGTTCCCGACCGGGGAGCGGCACCACCACCACAATAACGACACGTTCTACGGCGCCGCCAAGTCGTTCACGGAGGGCATGGCGCGGGCGTTCCGGGCGACCCACGGCCTGGACACCGTCATGCTGCGGTACTTCAACGTGTACGGGCCGCGGATGGACGTGCACGGCCGGTACACCGAGGTGCTCGTGCGCTGGATGGAGCGGATCGCCGACGGGCTGCCGCCCCTGGTGTTCGGGGACGGCCGGCAGACGATGGACTTCGTGCACGTCCGGGACGTGGCGCGGGCCAACGTGCTGGCGGTGACGTCCGGGGTGGCCGGGGGCGCGTACAACGTGGCGAGCGGCACCGAGACGTCGCTGCTGCAGCTCGCCGAGGCGCTGCTGCGCGTCATGGGCAGCGACCTCGCCGTCGAGCACGGGCCGGAGCGGGCGGTGAACGGGGTGCCCCGGCGGCTGGCCGACACCGCGGCCGCGCGCCGGGACCTCGGGTTCGTCGCCCAGGTGGGGCTCGACGAGGGGCTCCGGGAGCTCGTCGACTGGTGGCGCCCGCGGCGGGCGGCCGTCGCGGCGGGCCGGGACCCCGCGGGCGCGGCGGTGTCGCCGTGACCACGCTGCACGTCATGCGACCCTGGCTCGGCGCGGAGGAGGTGGCCGCGGTCACCGAGGTGCTCGCGTCCGGCTGGGTCGCGCAGGGCCCGCGGGTGGCCGCGTTCGAGGAGGCGTTCGCCGCGTCGCAGCGGTCGGGGCGGGCGGTCGCGCTGTCGTCCTGCACGGCGGCCCTGCACCTGGCGCTGGTCGTCGCGGGGGTGCGGCCCGGCGACGACGTCGTGGTCCCCTCGCTGTCCTTCGTGGCGACGGCGAACGCCGTGGTGCACGCGGGAGGGCGCCCCGTCTTCGCCGACGTCGACCTCCGGACGGGGAACGTGACGGCGGCGACGGTCGCCGAGGCGCTGACCCCGCGGACCACGGCCGTGATCGCGGTCGACCAGGGCGGCGTGCCGGTCGACCTGGACGCCGTCCGCGCCGTGACCGACCCGCTCGGCGTCGTGGTGGTCGAGGACGCCGCGTGCGCGGCGGGGTCGACGTACCGCGGCGCGCCGGTGGGCGCGCGAGCCGAGGTCGCCGCGTGGTCCTTCCACCCGCGGAAGATCCTGACGACCGGCGAGGGCGGGATGCTCACCACCGGCCGCTCGGACTGGGCGGACCGGGCGCGCCGGCTGCGCGAGCACGCGATGAGCGTGTCGGCCGCCGATCGCCACGGCGCCGTGCTGGCCCCGCCCGAGGAGTACCTGGAGGTCGGGTTCAACTACCGGATGACCGACCTGCAGGCCGCGGTCGGGCTGGTGCAGCTCGGCCGGCTCCCGGAGGCCGTCGCCCGGCGCCGCGCGCTCGCCGCGGCGTACGCCGAGCAGCTCGCGGACCTCCCGGTCCTGCGGCCGGTGGCCGACCCGCCGTGGGGGTCGGGCAACTTCCAGTCGTACTGGGTGGAGGTGCTGCCGGGGTCGCCGGTCGACCGGGACGGGCTGCTCGCGCGACTGGCCGCGGCGGACGTGTCGGCGCGGCGCGGGATCATGGCCGCGCACCGGCAGCCCGCGTACGCCGGCGGGGACCACGGGCCGGTCGCGCTGCCGGTGACCGAGCGCCTCACCGACCGGACGCTGATCCTGCCGCTGTTCCACGAGATGACCGGCGCCGAGCAGGACCGCGTGGTCGAGGTGCTCCGGGCGGCCGTCGGCGGGGCGGTCCGGTGACCGCGGGGGGCCGGCCCCTCGTGCTGGTCGGGGCCGGCGGGCTGGCTCGCGAGGTCCTCGCGGTGGTCCGGCGGCACGGTCCGTACGCGCCGGTCGGGGTGCTCGACGACGACCCGGCGACGCACGGCCGCGAGGTCGGCGGGGTGCCGGTGCTCGGCGGTGTGCGCGCGCTGGCGGACCTGCCGGAGGCGGCCGTGCTCGCGTGCGTGGGGCACGGGCGGGCGCGCGCGGGGCTGGTGACCCGGCTCGCCGCGGCCGGCGTCGGCCCGGACCGGTGGGCGACCGTCGTGCACCCCTCCGTCGAGGTGCCGGACGGCTGCACGGTGGGCGCCGGCTCGGTGCTCCTCGCCGGCGTGGTGCTCACCGCGGACGTCCGGGTCGGCCGGCACGTCGTGCTGATGCCGCACGTGACCCTCACGCACGACGACGACGTGCGGGACGCGGCCACGCTCGCCGCGGGGGCGACCCTCGGCGGCGGGGTGCGGGTGGGGCCGCGGGCGTACCTCGGGATGCGCTCGGCCGTGCGCGAGCGGGTCCGCGTCGGGGCGGGCAGCACGCTGGGCATGGGCGCGGTGCTGCTGACGGACCTGCCGGACGACGAGACCTGGGCGGGCGTGCCGGCCCGGCCGCTGCACCGGGCGGTCGACGGCCGCACGCACGGGGACCGGCAGGCCCGCGACGGCGGGACGGCGGTGCGCGCATGAGGATCCCCCTGGTCGACCTCGCCGCCCAGCAGGCGGAGGTGCACGCGGAGGTGCGCGCCGGGCTGGACGAGGTGTTCGCGACCACCGCGTTCGTCGGCGGCCCCGCCGTCGGCCGGTTCGAGGCGGCCTACGCCGCGGCCGTCGGCGCGCGGCACTGCGTCGGCGTCGCTAACGGCACGGACGCGCTCGAGCTCGCGCTGCGCGCGGTCGGCGTCGGGACGGGCGGGGAGGTGGTGCTGCCGGTCAACACCTTCGTGGCGACGGCCGAGGCGGTCTCCCGGATCGGCGCGGTGCCGGTGCTGGTCGACGTCGACCCGGTGCACCTGCTCGTCGACCCGGCGGCGGTGCGCGCGGCGGTGGGGCCCCGGACGGCGGCGCTGGTGCCGGTGCACCTGTTCGGGCAGGTGGCGCCGGTCGAGGAGCTGCTGAAGACCGCGGCGGACGCCGGGGTCCCGCTGGTGGAGGACGCGGCGCAGGCGCAGGGCGCGCGCCGCCACGGCCGGCCGGCCGGCACGCTCGGCATCGCGGCGGGCACTAGCTTCTACCCGGGCAAGAACCTGGGCGCGGCGGGGGACGCCGGCGCGGTGACGACCGACGACGCGGCGGTGGCGCACCGCGTGCGCGCCCTCGCCGCGCACGGCAGCACGCGGAAGTACCGGCACGACGTCGTCGGGATGAACTCCCGGCTCGACACGGTGCAGGCGGTGGTGCTGGAGGCCAAGCTGCGCCGGCTCGCCGGGTGGAACGCGCGACGCCGGGCGGCGGCGGCGCGGTACGCCGACCTGCTCCGCGACCTGCCGGCGGTCCGGCCGCCCGTGGCCGACCCGGCGAACGAGGACGTCTGGCACCTGTATGTCGTCCAGGTGCCCGACCGCGACCGGGTGCTCGCCGCGCTGCACGAGGCGGGTGTCGGGGCCGGGGTGCACTACCCCGTGCCGCTGCACCTCACCGGCGCCTACCGGCACCTCGGGCTCGGACCCGGGGCGTTCCCGGTGGCCGAGGCCGCCGCGGGCCGCATCCTGTCGCTCCCGATGCACCCGCACCTGACGGCGGCGCAGCAGGAGCGGGTCGTCGAGGTGCTGCGGAGGGCGGTCGCGTGAGGATCCTCGTCTACCCGGGCGTGATGGAGGTCGGCGGCAGCCAGCTCAACGCCGTGCAGCTCGCGCACGAGGCGGCGCGGGCCGGCCACGACGTGCTGATGTTCGGCCCGGACGGCGACCTCGTGCCGCTGGTCGGCGCGCTCGGTCTCGAGTACGTGCGGGCGCCGCAGGAGGGCCGGTGGCCCTCGCCGCGGAACATGGCCGCGCTGCGCCGGCTGGTCGTGGACCGCGGCGTGGACGTCGTGCACGGGTACGAGTGGGGACCGTCGGTCGACCTGGCGTTCGGCCCCCACCGCCGGCTCGGCACGCCGCTGGTCACGACCGTGCTGTCGATGGACGTGCCCGAGCACGTGCCGCGCCACGAGCCGCTGGTGGTCGGGACCCGGCGGCTGCACGAGCAGCAGCGGGCGCACCGCGACCGGGTGCACCTGATCGAGCCACCCGTCGACACCGTGCGGGACGCCCCCGGCGCAGCGGGGCCGGACGCGCGGGCGCTGCTGGGTCTCGGCCCGGACGATCTCGTGCTGTCCGTCGTCGGCCGGCTGTCGACCGACCTGGGCAAGGCGGACGGCGTGGTGGCGGCGATCGAGGCGGTGGGGCGGCTGGCGGCGCGGCGGCCCGACGGGGCGTGGCCCGGCCCGGTCCGCCTGGTGGTCGCCGGGGCCGGGCCCGAGCAGGCACGGGTCGCCGCGCGCGCGGACGCGGTCAACGCCGCGGTCGGCGACCAGGTCGTCGTCGTGACCGGGCAGCTGCTCGACCCGCGCCCGGCGTACGACGCGGCCGACGTGGTGCTCGGCATGGGCTCGTCGGTGCTGCGCGGCATGGCGTTCGGCAAGCCGGTCGTCGTCCAGGGCGACCGCGGCGCCTGGCGGGCGCTGACCCGGGACACGCTGCCGGGGTTCCTGCACGACGGGTGGCTGTGCGAGGGGCCCGGCGACGGCGCCGACCTGGAGCGCGAGCTGGCGCCGCTGCTCGCCGACCCGGGCCTGCGGGCGCGGCGGGGGGCCCTGGGGCGGGGTGTGGTGCTCGACGCGTACGGCCTGGCGGCGGCCGGGCGCCGGCTGGACGCGGTGTACGCCGACGCGGTCAGCACCCGCCCGAGCGAGGCGGTGCGCCGCAGGGCGCTGCTGCGGTGCGCGGTGGACCTGGCGAAGTTCCGCGCGTCGCTGGCC
>NZ_JAKRMS010000168.1 GCF_022346185.1 Cellulomonas sp. ACRRI
GGTGCGGGGGTGCTGCCGGGGGTCGGGTGGAAGGTCTGGCCGGACTCGCCGACGGCGTGTCCGGCAGAACCTTCCACCCGAGGTGGTTGTTCCGGGGTCAGAGGCCGAACGCGGCGCCCTGGCGTCCCGCGACCGCGTCGGCGGCCGCGGCGTCGTCCTCGGCCGTCCTGCCGGTCCAGTGGTCGGCGGCGGCGACCGTCTGCTCGTGCACCTGGCCGGCGGCGCGGGCCTTCGCCACGCGCTCGGCGTGCGTCGGGGGGCCGGACGGCACGTCGGCGGGGCGGTCGGACTCCATCTCCTTGCGGAGCACGGGGACGACCTCGCCGCCCAGGATGTCGAGCTGCTCGAGGACCGTCTTGAGCGGCAGGCCCGCGTGGTCGATGAGGAACAGCTGGCGCTGGTAGTGG
Organism: Cellulomonas sp. ACRRI; assembly: GCF_022346185.1. Classification (GTDB taxonomy): domain Bacteria; phylum Actinomycetota; class Actinomycetes; order Actinomycetales; family Cellulomonadaceae; genus Cellulomonas. The sequence continues at coordinate 408 of NZ_JAKRMS010000168.1, forward strand.
CCGACGTCGTGCCGCATCGCGGCGTACCGGTCGATCACCTGCTGCGGCGAGCCGACGGTCAGCGGCGTCTGCGCGGAGAAGTCCTCCAGCGACGGGCCGTGGCCGTAGACCGGCGCGTTGTCGAAGTACGGGCGGAACTCGTCCACGGCGTCCTGCGAGTTCTTCCGCATGAACACCTGGCCGCCGAGGCCGACGATCGCCTGGTCCGCCCGGCCGTGGCCGTAGTGCTCGAACCGCTGCCGGTAGAACTGCACCATCTGCTTGGTGTGGCTCATCGGCCAGAAGATGTTGTTGTGGAAGAAGCCGTCGCCGTAGAACGCGGCCTGCTCGGCGATCTCGGGGCTGCGGATCGAGCCGTGCCACACGAACGGCGGGACGCCGTCCAGCGGCCTCGGGGTCGACGTGAAGCCCTGCAGCGGCGTGCGGAACTTGCCCTCCCAGTCGACGACGTCCTCGGTCCAGAGGCGGCGCAGCAGGGCGTAGTTCTCGATCGCCAGCGGGATGCCCTGGCGGATGTCCTGGCCGAACCAGGGGTAGACCGGGCCGGTGTTGCCGCGGCCCATCATGAGGTCCATCCGGCCGTCGGAGATGACCTGGAGCATCGCGTACTCCTCGGCCAGCCGGACCGGGTCGTTCGTGGTGATGAGGGTCGTGGCGGTCGAGAGGACGATGTCCTTCGTGCGGCCGGCCAGGTAGCCGAGCATCGTCGTCGGGGAGGACGCGACGAACGGCGGGTTGTGGTGCTCGCCGGTCGCGAAGACGTCGAGGCCGACCTCCTCGGCGTGCTGGGCGATCGTCAGGATCGACCGGACGCGCTCGGTGTCGTCGGGCGCGCGGCCCGTGCGGGGGTCAGGGGTGATGTCGCTGACCGTGAAGACTCCGAACTGCATCTCGCGCTCCTCAAGTCGATGCGTTTGCATGTACTTGCGCCCCAACGAGGGGGTGCGCGGATCTATTCCGCGCCGCCGGGACCATCGTCCCGGGGCCCGGCGGCGCGGCGCCGCCGTGCGGTCAGCGGGCCGGCCGGGCGGCCTCGTCGCGCGGCCGCCGGCTGGACCGGCGCGTCACCAGGTGCAGCACCAGGCCCACCGCGAGCAGCACCCCGGCCAGCGCCCAGTGCCGGGCCTCCTGCTGGGTGAGCAGGACCAGGCAGGTGACGACCGCCAGCACCGGCAGGGCGGTCCACGCCCGGAAGTGCGGGTGGTCGACGCGGTCGCGCCGGAGCACGAGCACCGCGACGTTGGTGCTGAGGAAGACGAACAGCAGCAGCAGGACCACGGTCGACGCCAGGTCGACCAGCTCGCCGGTCGCTGCCAGCACCATCGCGACGGCGGTGGTCACGACGATCGCCACCCACGGGGTGCGGCGGCCCGGCAGCACGCGGCCCAGGACGGGCGGGAGCAGGCCCTCCTGCGCCATGCCGTAGGTCAGGCGGCTGGCCATGATCATCGTGAGCAGGGCGCCGTTGGCGACCGCGACCAGCGCGACGGCGGAGAACACCTCGAGCGGGACGCCGCCGGCGACGCGCACCACCTCCAGCAGCGGGCCGGACGACGCGGCCAGGTCCTCCGGGGCGACGACGGCGGGCGCCACGAGCCCGACCAGCAGGTAGACGACGCCCGCCGCGACCAGCGCCCCGAACAGCGCGCGCGGGTAGACCCGGCGCACGTCCGTGACCTCCTCGGCGAGGTTCGCGGACGTCTCGAACCCGACGAACGAGTAGAACGCGATCAGCGCGCCGCCCAGGATCGCGGCGGCCCAGGAGGTCTCCGCGGGGAGCTCGAGCACCCGGGCCGGGTCGCCCTCGCCGCGGCCGAGGACGACGGCACCGAGGACCACGACGAGGACCAGGCCCGACAGCTCGATCGCCGTCATGACGACGTTGGCGCGCAGCGACTCCTGGATCCCGCGCATGTTCAGCGCGGCCACCAGCGCCAGGAACACGATCGCGGTCGGCACCGGCGGCACGTCGAGGAACACCGACAGGTAGTCGCCGCCGAACGCCAGGGCGAGGCCCGCCGCCGACGTCACGCCCGCCGCGAGCATGCAGAAGCCGACCAGGAACGACACCAGCGGGCTGCCGAACGCCCGCTGCGCGAACACCGCCGAGCCACCCGCCTGCGGGTACTTGGTGACGAGCTCCGCGTAGGACGCCGCCGTCAGCAGCGCCATGCCCAGGGCGACCAGCAGCGGGAGCCAGATGGCGCCGCCCGCCTCGGCGCCGAGCTCGCCGACCAGCGCGTAGACCCCGGCGCCGAGGACGTCGCCCAGGATGAACAGGAACAGCAGCGGCCCGGTGACGGCCCGGCGCAGGCCGGGGGACTGGTGCGCGGTGGCGGTGTCGGTGGTCACCCGCCCGAGTATCGGCGCGGGCGTGCGCGGGCGCGCGCCGAGCGAGGGCCCGCGGCCCGGCGCTCGACGCAGCGCGCCCGGGTGTGACCGGGCCCACACGGCCGGGCGGACGGCTCAGGCCGGCGCGCGCGTTGTCGATGGTGGACGTGCGGGCCCGCCCCGCCGTCCCCGCCCGGGTCCCGGGCGACGCCGCGTGACGAGACCGCGGCACCCGGCGCAGGAGCAGCCCCGCGCCGACCGCACCGCCGCTCCACTCCCGCACCACCGCGCGCCGCGCCCCGTCGCGGCAGTCCGCGCGGGCACCGACGCCCGCGCGCCACCGGCCCGCCACCGGCGGGGCCGGTCCAGCACCGCACGCCCGGGCGCCCGCGCGCCCGCACGCAGGGGGATCCGCATGTCCGCACCGACCCGCGCCCGCAGGGGCGCCGCGCTCGCCGCCGTCCTGGTGGCCACGCTCACGCTCGCCGTCCCGCCCGCCGCGCACGCCGCGGCGACGACCGCAGCGGAGGCGACCGCCCCGTCCGCGACCCCGGCGACCGGCACGCCGGCGCCCGCCGACCCGCCCGCAGTCCCGCCCGCCGACGCTCCCGGTCTCCGCCTCGGCGCGCACGTCGACCGCGGCGCCGCCCCGGACGCCGCCGCCGCGGTCGCCGGCTTCGAGGAGGCGCTCGGCCGTCGGCTCGACGTGCACCGCTGGTACAGCCGGTGGGACGACGCGCAGCCCGCCGGGCCGGTCGCCGGCTCGGTCGCCCGCGGCCGCACGCCGATGCTGTCCATCTGGCCCAGGCGGCTGGACGGCTCGGTCGTCCCGTGGTCGGCGATCGCGTCGGGGCAGGTGGACGCCGACATCCGGCGCCAGGCGGCGGGCGTGGCCGCCCTGGGCGTCCCCGTCTACCTGACGCTGCACCACGAGGCGGACATCGCGCAGGGCTGGGGGACCCCGGCGGAGTTCCGGGCCGCGTGGCGGCACTACGTGCAGGTGTTCCGGGACGCGGGGGTGCGGGACGTGCGCTGGACCTGGGTCGTCACCCCCGGCAGCTTCGGCTCGGCTCCCTCGACGGCGGGCGCGGACGCGTTCTACCCGGGCGACGACGTCGTGGACCGGGTCGGGCTGGACGCCTACAACTGGTTCGGCTGCGCCCCCGGCAAGCCGGCCGCCTGGCGGTCGCTCGCCGAGGTGGCCGGCCCGTTCCGCCGGTGGGCCGAGGCGCGGGGGAAGCAGGCCGTGCTGGCCGAGTTCGGCACCGCGGCCGACCCCGCCGACCCCGGCCGGCGGGCGGCCTGGCTGACCGAGGCGGTCGAGTGGCTCGGCGCGTGGCCGGGCCTGGACGTGGCGTCGTCGTTCGAGGGCACCGGTACCTGCCCGTGGTCGCTGGCCGGCTCGGCGGCCGCGCTGACGGCGTACGCCGGGGCGGTGGCGCGTCCCGCCGCCAACGCCGCGCCCACTGCGGACCTGCGCGCGTCCGCCACGGTCGGCCCCGCCCCGCTGGCCGTGACGTTCGACCTGTCGCGCAGCACCGGCGCGGCGTCCGCCACCGGGGCCGGCGTGGCCCGCTGGACGCTCGACCTGGGCGACGGCACGACGCGCAGCGGGACCGGGCAGCCCGGTGCGGTGACCCACACGTACGCGGCCGGGGCGCGCACCGCCCGCCTCACCGTGACGGACGCGGGGGGCCGCACGGCCACGGACGCCCGGGACCTCGTCGTCGCCCCGCCGCCGGCCGTCACGGGGGCCGAGCGGGACGTCACGGGCACGTCCGCGCGCGTGCGCGCCTGGGTGGACCCGGAAGGGCTGGCGGGCACCGTCCGCATCACGTGGGCGCCCGAGGGCGGCGCCGAGGCGGGCCGCGTCGAGCGGGCGCTCGCGGCGACGACCGCGGCGCAGGAGGTCGCGCACGACCTGACCGGGCTGCGCCCCGGGACCCGGTACACCTGGACGGCGACCGCGACGACGGCCGCCGGCACGGCCGTCCTGAGCCGGACGTTCGACACCCCGGGCGCGCCGACCGTCCGGGCGTTCGCGGCCACCGGCGTCACCCGGACCGGCGCGACGGCGCAGCTGCGGGTGCACCCGCACGGCCTGGACACCACGGTGCGGGTCGAGTGGGGCGCGGGCTGGACCGCGCGGACCGCGGACGTCCCGTTCCCGGCGGCGACGTGGGAGCGCGCGGGCACGGTGGCGCTGACCGGGCTGGCGCCGGGCACCACCTACCGGTACCGGGTCGTCGCGACGAACGCGGCGGGCACGACCGTGGGCCCGGAGCAGGTGCTGACCACGGCGGGATGAGCCGGGCGCACGCGCGGCCACCGGCTCTGCCGCGCCCGCGGCGTTGTGCAACCGTCCGGTTGTCAGGGCGGCGTCCGCCGTGGCACGCTGCGGCGGCGCCTCACCCACCCACTCGTCTGGAGGACCCGTGGCCGACCCGCTCACCCAGGTGTTCGCCGCGCTCGCCGACCCGCTCCGCCGGGACCTCGTGGCGCGGCTGGCGTCCGGGGACGCGACGGTCGGCGAGCTCGCCGCCCCGTACGACGTCACGCCCCAGGCGGTGTCCAAGCACCTGCGCGTGCTCGAGGAGGCCGGGCTGGTCAGCCGGCGGCGGGAGGCGCAGCGGCGGCCGGCGCACCTGGAGACGGAGGTCCTCGACCTGCTGACCATGTGGATCGAGCGGCACCGGCGGGAGGCCGAGTTCCGCTACCGGCGGCTGGACGAGGTCCTCCTGGGCGAGGGGGCGGAGCGCCCCGGCGACGTGCCGGAGGCCGCGGACGACCCGGCCCGGGCGCCGCGCGTGCGCACGGAGCGGGCGCCGCGCGTGCGCACGGAGCGGGCGCCGCGTGTGCGGCCGGAGGATGAGCGGGTCTTCCAGCCGTGGGACCTCGCGGCCCGGGTGCTGCGGCCGGAGGACGAGCCGGGGACGCCGCCCGGCGCCTGAGCCGCGCCGGGCGCCGCCGCGACGGGTGGTGACGGACGGGGGCGGCGATCTGTCCGGAATCACCCGGCTTGCCTGGTTGATCCGCTCACACGGGCCCGACCAGGGTCGATGGGGTCCTCGCCAGGGGGTGCCGACCCACGAGGAGCCACGTGTTCACCCGCACCCGCCCGCAGCCGCCGACCGCGGCCACCGAGCTGTCCGAGTCCCGCGCGAACATCGACGCCGTCACCGCGGTCGTGCACGCGCTCGCGGGCGCGACCACGTCCCAGGAGGCGGTCCGCGCGGCGCTCGACGTCGTCCGCGAGCGCTTCGGCTGGGCGTACGGCTCGTACTGGCGGGTCGGGGCCGACGACGCCCTGCACTTCGTCCAGGAGTCGGGCGACGCGGGCGAGGAGTTCCGCCGGGTGACCCGCGCGGCGTCGTTCACCGAGGGCGTCGGGCTGTCGGGCCGGGCCTGGCGGCACCGCGACCTGGTGTTCGTGGCCGACCTGGGCGAGCTCACCGACTGCGTGCGCGCCCCCGCCGCGCAGCGCGCCGGCGTCCGGTCCGGGATCTGCTTCCCGCTGCTGGAGGACGGCGTCGTCGCCGGGACCATGGACTTCTTCACCACCGAGACGCTGAGCCCGTCGCCGCAGCGCCTCGCGACGCTGCGCAGCATCGGCGTCCTGGTGAGCCAGGCGATCGAGCGCGTCGCCACGGCCGAGCGCCAGGCCGAGGCGACGCAGGACATCGACGCCGTGAACCGGGTGATCCACGAGGTCACCGGCGCGCCCTCCGCCGAGGAGGCCCTGAGCCGGGCGCTGGCCGCGATCCGCGAGGGGTTCGGCTGGGCGTACGGGTCGTACTGGCGGGTCGACGAGCAGCAGCGCGCGCTGGTCTTCGTGCAGGAGTCCGGGGACGCCGGCGCCGAGTTCCGCGAGGTCACCCGCACGGCGTCGTTCCGCGAGGGCGTCGGACTGGCGGGCCGGGCCTGGCGCGCGCGGGACCTGGTGTTCGTGCCGGACCTCGGCGAGCTCTCGGACTGCGTGCGGGCGCCCGCCGCGCAGCGCGTCGGCGTGCGGTCCGGGGTGTGCCTGCCGATCGTCGTGGCGGGCCGGGTCGTCGGCACGATGGACTTCTTCGCGACCAGCACCCTCACGCTGTCGCAGGCTCGCGCGGACGCGCTGCGCAACACGGCGTTCCTGGTCGCGCAGGCGCTCGACCGGCACGCGGGCGCGGCCCGGCTCCGCACCGCGGGCGAGGAGCTCGTCACGTCCATCCAGGAGGTCGAGCGCAACGTGCTCGCCGCGACCACCGTCGCCACCGACGGCCAGCGGATCGCCGAGGACGCGAACCGGGACGTGGCCGGTCTCGGGGTGTCGAGCGCCGAGATCGGCCAGGTCGTCACCGTCATCCAGGGCATCGCGGCGCAGACGAACCTGCTCGCGCTCAACGCGACCATCGAGGCGGCGCGCGCGGGCGAGGCGGGCCGCGGGTTCGCCGTCGTCGCGCACGAGGTCAAGGAGCTCGCGAACGAGACCGCCGCCGCGACCACCCAGGTCGGCGACAAGGTGCGGACGATCCAGCACCAGGTCGACGGCGTCATCGCGTCGCTGGCGCAGATCGGCGGCGTGGTGGAGCGGATCAACGAGACGCAGCAGACCATCGGCGGGGTCCTGACCGAGCAGGTCGCCGTCACCCGCGCGATCCTCGACTGACCGCCCGCGGGGGTCGGCACCGCCCTCCCGCCCCCGCGGGCGGTCAGT
>NZ_JAKRMS010000169.1 GCF_022346185.1 Cellulomonas sp. ACRRI
AGCAGCGGGTGCAGCCACGCCGCGCGGGTGCGGGTGCGGCGGGGCCGGGCGCGGTCGCGACGGGGCCGGGCGCGGTCGCGACGGGGCCGGGCGCGAGCGCCGGCGCGGTGGCTCCGGGCGGTGCGCTGGCCGCGGTGGCGACGGTCGGTGCGTCGGGCGCGTCGGCGGCGGTGCCCGTCCCGGTACCGGTTGCGGTCCCGGCGGCGGTGGCGGTCCTGGCCGGTGCCGGGGGCGCTCCTGGCGGCGACGTGGTGTCGTGCTGGCCGGGCGGCGACGTGGTGTCGTGCTGGCCGGGCGCGGGGTGCGTGGTGGCCTCGCCGAGCGGGACGAGGGTGGCGATCGGGATCGGCTCGACCGGCGGAGCGAGCACGGGGCCGTCCCGGTCGGTGAACGTCGCCCCGTTCCACGACCGCTTGGGTTGCGGCGGCTGCGGTGGGCCCGGGGTCAGGTGGACCTCGAACGCCGGCCCGTCGGACTCCGGGACGTCGCCCACGACCAGGTCCCGCAGCCCGTCGGCGCGCAGCTGGTCCAGGGTGCGCCCGTCACCCAGGGCCTTGGCCGTCTTCGCGGCGTGGGTCAGCACCCCGTCGACCCGGATCGCGTCGGCGGCGTCCAGGACCAGCCACATGGAGGCCATGCCGTCGGGCTGGGGGCGGGGGTGGGAGACCTTCCTGGTGCACCGGGCGCGGTCGTGGCGTCCGGCGGCGCCCTCGGGGTCGGCCAGCCGGATCTCCCGCTCGACCCGTTGCCGCAGCTGGGCCACGGAGCACTGGTCGGCGTCGGGGAGCACCGCGTCCTCCACGGCGTGCGCGGCCTGGAACGGCAGGTCGGTCAGTGCCGCGGCGAGGACCTGGGCCTTGGCGGCGTCGATGTGCCCGACCTCCAGCGCCTGCCGGGTGGCGCACAGCAGGCTGTCGAGCACCACGGCCCGGTTCACGGTCCTGGTCGCGGTGACCCGGGGCCACCCCAGCCGCATCGCGAGCTCGTCGCCGGCCACGCTGGACTGCGTGGGCGGCGCCCCGGCCAGCGGGGACCAGTCCGGGCGCATCTCCTGGCGGGATGCCAGCTCGGCGACCATGGCCAGCTTGCGTGCGTGCTGGTAGGACTCGACCCGGTCCTGCGCGGCGATCGTCTCGACCAGGATCGCCGGGCTCAGCACCGTCAGGTCCAGGCCCCGCAACCACGCGTCCAGCTCGGGCCCGGGCGGGCACGACCGGATCGCCTCGACCTGCCGCTGCTCACCCGTGCGCGGCGCCCCGCCCGCGGCCACGACCGGGTCCGGGCCGAGGTCCGTCAGACACGTCCCGTCGGGCCCGTAGACCGGCAGCACCACGGCGGCGACCACGTCGCCGTCGAAGTGTTCCTGCAGGTCAGATGCCATGGAACGACACTACCGACGACCACCGACACGCCCCGCCGGGCGACCCCGTCGTAGGCTTCCCCCGTGCGAGCGACCCTCATCCACGGCCCCCACGACGTCCGCCTCGAGCAGGTCCCCGACCCCACGATCCAGCGCCCGACCGACGCCCTCGTGCGCGTCGTCGCGTCCTGCGTGTGCGGCTCCGACCTGTGGCCCTACCGTGGCGTGCGGCCGACGACGTCGCCGCGCCGGATCGGGCACGAGTTCGTCGGCGTGGTCGAGGAGGTCGGCGCGGACGTCCGGACGCTGCGCCCGGGCCAGTTCGTCGTCGCGCCGTTCACCGTCTCCGACGGCACCTGCGTGCACTGCCGGAACGGCGTGCCGACGTCCTGCGTGCACGGCAGCGGCTGGGGCGGCGACGACGCCGAGGGCGTGTTCACCGACGCCGGCCAGGGCGAGTACGTCCGGGTGCCGCTCGCCGACGGCACCCTCGTCGCGATGCCCGACACCCCCGACGCCGACCTGCTGCCGCACGTCCTCACGCTGACCGACGTCATGGGCACCGGGCACCACGCGGCGCTGTCGGCGGGCGTCGGGCCGGGCTCGACGGTGGCCGTCGTCGGCGACGGCGCGGTCGGCCTCTGCGCCGTCGTCGCGGCGAAGCGGCTCGGCGCCGAGCGCGTCGTCGCCATGTCCCGGCACGCGTCCCGGCAGGCGCTGGCCCGCGAGTTCGGGGCCACCGACGTCGTGGCCGAGCGCGGCGACGAGGGCGCCGCGGCGGTCCGGGACCTGCTGGGCGGGGTCGGCCCGGACCAGGTGCTGGAGTGCGTCGGCACGAAGGAGTCGATGCAGCAGGCGCTCGACACCGCGCGGCCGGGCGGGCAGATCGGGTTCGTGGGTGTCCCGGCGGGCGGGCCCGAGCTGCCGGTGCAGCAGATGTTCGGCAGCAACGTCGGCGTCCGCGGCGGGATCGCGCCGGTGCGCGCGTACATCGAGGAGCTCGCCGCCGAGGTCTGGTCGGGCGCGATCCAGCCGGGCAGGGTGTTCGACCTGGTGCTGCCGCTGGACGAGGTCGCCGAGGCGTACGCCGCCATGGACGAGCGTCGCGCGATCAAGTCGATGCTGTTGCCCTGACGCGCGCCGTCCCGCCGAGGGACCGGAGGGGCGGGCGGCGGCGCCGGGGTGACCGACCCGGGTAGGTTCGACCGCGTGAGCCAGCCCACCCCGCCGTCCGGCCCGCCGTCCGCGCACGCCACCCTCGCCGACGTCGTCGGCGTGCTGGAGCGCCGCTACCCGCCGCGCACCGCCGAGTCGTGGGACCGCGTCGGCCTGGTGACCGGCGACCCCGCCCAGCCGGTCCGCCGGGTGCTGTTCGCCGTCGACCCGCTCGCCGTCGTCGTCGACGAGGCCCTGGACTGGGGCGCGGACCTGGTGGTCGTGCACCACCCGCTGCTGCTGCGCGGCGTGCACTCGGTGGCCGCGACCAGCGCCAAGGGCGCGCTGCTGCACAAGCTGATCCGCGGCGGGGTCGCCCTGTACACGGCCCACACGAACGCCGACGCGGCCGCCGGCGGCGTCGCCGACGAGCTCGCCCGCCTCGTCGGCCTGCAGGACCTGCGCCCGCTCGTCGCCGCGCCGGCCGAGCCGCTGGACAAGCACGTCGTGTTCGTCCCCGCCGGCGACGCCGAGCGGCTGGTCGACGCCCTGGCCGCCGCGGGGGCCGGCGCGATCGGCGAGTACAGCCGGTGCGCCTGGACGTCGACCGGCGAGGGCACGTTCACGCCCTCCGACGCCGCGACCCCGGCGATCGGCCGCGCCGGCGAGGCGGCCCGGGTCGTCGAGGCGCGGGTCGAGATGGTCGCGCCGCGCCGGCTGCGCGCGGCGGTCGTCGCCGCGATGCGCGCCGCGCACCCGTACGAGGAGCCGGCGTTCGACGTCCTGGAGCTCGCGACCTGGGACGGGCCGACCGGCACCGGCCGCGTCGGGCACCTGGCCGAGCCGCTCACCCTGCACGCGTTCGCCGAGCGGGTCGCCGCCGTCCTGCCCGCCACCGCGCAGGGCATCCGGTACGCCGGGCCGCCGGACGCGACGGTGCGGACGGTGGCCGTCGTCGGCGGGTCGGGCGACTCGCTGTTCGACGACGTCCGGTCGTCCGGCGCCGACGCCTACCTGACCGCCGACCTGCGGCACCACCCCGCCTCGGAGCTGCGCGAGCGCGCCGAGTTCGAGGCCCGCGGGGCCGCCGCCAGCCCGCCCTACCTCGTCGACGCGGCGCACTTCGCCTCCGAGTGGCCCTGGCTCCGCGGCGCCGAGCGCGACCTGCGCGCCGACCTGGCCGCGCGCGGCACTACGGTGGAGACCCGCGTGAGCACCCTGCGCACCGACCCGTGGACCGGCCGCGTCCCGGCGCCCTCCAGCACCACCGCACCGTCGGAAGGACACCACCCGTGACCAAGGCCTCCCCGCAGGACCAGAAGCGGCTGCTCGACCTCCAGGGGCTCGACACCAGGCTCGACCAGCTGGCGCACAAGCGCACCGCGCTGCCGCAGCACAAGCGCATCGCCGAGCTCGACGCCCAGCTGAAGGACCTGGACACCGCGATCGCCGCGTCCCGCACCGCCGTCGGGGACATCCAGCGCGAGGTCGCCAAGGCCGAGTCCGACGTGCAGCAGGTCCGGGACCGCGCGGCTCGGGACCAGGCCCGCCTCGACTCCGGGCAGGGCTCGGCGAAGGACCTCCAGGCGCTGCAGAGCGAGCTGGTGTCCCTGGCCCGCCGGCAGGGCGACCTGGAGGAGGTCGAGATCGAGGCGATGGAGCGGCTGGAGGCGCACGAGGGCACGCTCGGCGAGCTCACGACGGCGCACGCCGCGCTGCTGAACGACCGCGCCGCCGTCGTGGCGGAGCGGGACGCCGAGCTGGCGGTCATCGAGAAGCAGGCCGCCGAGGTGCGGACCCAGCGCGACGCGATGGCGGCCCCGCTGGAGGACCGGCTGATCCAGCTCTACGACCGGCTGCGCGGACGGCTCGGCGGGGTGGCCGTCGCGGCGCTGCGGCACGGGCGCTCCGAGGGCAGCGGCCTGCCGGTGCCGGCCACCGAGCTCGCGAAGATCAAGGCGACGCCCGACGACGAGATCGTCTACTGCGAGGACTCCGGGCGGATCCTGGTCCGCGGCGAGGACGCGTACTGATGGCCGCCGACGGCCCGCAGGGGAGCGCCCAGCCGCTCGAGCCCGAGGCCGGGACGCCGGCGCCGCCCGCGGCCGGCGAGCGCCCCGCGCGCCGCGGCCGCCCGTCCGGCGCCGCGGTGCGGTTCGACGACGCCCAGCCGGTCACGGTGATCCTCGTCCGCCACGGCGAGACCGAGATGACCGTCTCCCGCGGCTACTCCGGGTCCTCCGAGCCCGGGCCGTCGCTCACCGAGCGCGGCCGCGCGCAGGCCGCTGCCGCGGGCGAGTTGGTCCGCCGGGTCGGCGACGACCTCTGGGGCGACGTCCCGTATCCCACCGAGCTCATCGCGTCCCCGATGGTCCGGACCCGGGAGACGGCCGCGATCATCGGCGCGCGCCTCGGCCTGACCCCGCGCGTGGACGCCGCGTTCCAGGAGGCCGACTTCGGCGCCTGGCAGGGGCTCACCGCCGAGGAGATCGAGCAGCGCTGGCCCGGGCAGCTCGAGCCCTGGCACACCCGCGCGGACCTCCGGCCCGACGGCGGCGAGTCGATCGCCGACGTGGGGGAGCGGATCGGCGCCGGGCTCGACGGTCTGCTCGCCGCGGGCACCGACCGGACCGTGGTCGTCGTCTCGCACGCCGTGGCGATCCGGGCCGCGCTCGGCCGGACGATGGGCGCGCAGCCGGGGTCGTGGAGCCAGCTGCGGGTCGCGCCCGCGTCGGTGAGCATCATCCGGCTGTTCGCGGACAAGCGGGACGAGGTCGCGGTGGCCGGGGCGCCGAGCGAGGGCTGGCCGGCGCGCGGCTGACGCCGGAGGGGATCGGCGAGGGCGGCAGCACCCCGCCGCGGCGGGTCAGACCGGCGGGTCCGTGCGGCGACGCAGCCGCCAGGGGCGCCCTGCCGGGAGCACGCCCGGCACGCCGCCCATCGACCACCGCTGCTGGCGCCCCGGCAGGCCGCGGGCCGCCGACAGGCCGACGAGGACGCCCAGCGCGATCGCCACCATCGTGCCGCCGGTGGCCACCAGCGTGGACACGCCGCTGCTGTCGCCGTCGAGCAGGCTCGTCACCCCGACCAGGCCGAGCGCACCCGGGACCAGCATCCAGAACGCCGGCAGGAACGACGCCAGCGGCGAGGGACCCGACGGGAACCGGGACACCGCCAGCGCGACCGGCGTCATCGCGAGCGCACCGACGAACGCCGACAGGGCGCTGCCGAGCAGCGCGTCCCCGAGCACCTGGGCCCCGTACGCGACGGCGAGCACCAGGACCACCCAGCCGATGGTCCGCGGCCGCCCGCACCGGTAGACGACCGTGCCGACGCCAAACACCGCGACGCCGATCCACGGCGCGACGGGGCCGAGGGCGTTGCTGCTGGACGCGAGGTCGACGGCGGGCACGCCGACCAGCGCGGCGGCCGCGACGATGCCGCCCGCCAGCAGCACGAGCTGCATCGCGCCCGCGGCGATCCGGCCCGCCCCGGAGAGCATCTGCCCGGTGGCGAGCTCGATGACCCCGGTCGTGAGCAGCCCGCCCGGCAGGAACAGCACGAGGGGGGCGACCAGCGACGGCAGCACGCCGAGATCGGGCACGACCCGCGCCGCGAGCAGCACGGCCGCGGCGACGACGAACGCGGACGCCACGGTCACCAGCACCTCGGCGCCGCTCGGCATCCGCCCGGCCACCAGCTGCACGGCGCCGACCGCCAGTCCGAGGCCGCCGGCGAACAGCAGATCCAGCCACGAGCCGCCGAGCAGCGCGGCGAGGCCCACCGACAGCAGCAGGTACCCGCCGAGGCGCGCGAGCATGCCGAACGGCGGCGCCGCCGCGCGCAGCAGCGCGATCCGGGCGGTCGAGCCGGCGACGTCCGCGTCCGGCTCCGCGGCGTCGCGGAGCACGTCGGTGAGCTCGTCGACCTGGTGCAGCAGCAGGGGGCGACGCCCGGTCGACACGGCCGCGGTGGCGACGCCGTCGCCGTCGGGCACGGAGACGAGCAGCGCGGTGGGCAGCACCACGGTCTCCGCGCCGGGCACGCCGTGCACGGCGGCGATCTGGTCCAGCGTGTCGGCGACCGAGGACACCGTGTGGCCGGCGTCGACCATCGCCTCGCCCGCCACGACCATGAGGCGCAGCACCTCGGCCGGCGCGGCGGGCGCGGGCAGCTCCGCGGTGTCGCCGTCGACGGCGGGCAGCGCGGCGGTCGCCGCGCCCGACCCGTCCCCGGCGGTCCCCGCGCCGGCCGGCTCCGCGTCGAGCCGGGCGCGGCGCGCCGAGATCGCGACGACGGCGACCGCCCCCGCGACGACGACGGCGAGCGCGGCGATCAGCTCGGCCCAGGGGGTCGAGGTCGTGGTGACGGCGGGCGGGCGGCTGAACTGCCGGGGGGCCTGCGTGCCGGCCCCGGTCGGCGTCGGGGTCGGCGTGGGCGTGGTCGGCCCGCCCGTGGGCGCAGGCGTGGAGGTCGGGCTCGGCGTCGGTGCGGGCTGCGGCTCCGCCGTCGGCACCGGTGCGGGGACCTGCTGCGTCGGCGTCGGCGTCGGCACGGGCGTGGTGGTGGGCGCGGGGGTGGCGGGGGTGGGTGGCGTCGCGTCGGCGTGGCGGGGGGGGGGGGCGG
>NZ_JAKRMS010000016.1 GCF_022346185.1 Cellulomonas sp. ACRRI
CCGCCCCCCGCCACCGCCTCACCACGCTCCAGGAGTGCTCGATGACCCCTGACCTGACGCTCCTCGGCTACCACCCCGGCGGGACGCCCGGGCTGTGGGTGCGCCCCGACGCCCCCGCGTTCGGCTACAACGACGGCGACGAGCACGAGACCTGGGTCGCCCGGACGATCCGCGGCGCGACCGACACGAGCAGCCGCTCTCGCGAGCTCGAGGCGGGCATCCGCGACTGGCCGTCGCTCTACCACCTGAGCCACCAGCGGGCGAACCTGGTCCGCCCGCTGCTCGGCTCGCTGCGCGGGCCCGTACTGGAGATCGGGGCCGGGACCGGCGCGATCACCCGCGCGCTCGGCGAGCAGGGCCTGGAGGTCGTCGCCGTCGAGGGGTCGCCGCGCCGCGCCGCGGTGTGCGCCGACCGCTGCCGGGACCTGCCGAACGTCCAGGTCGTCGCCGACACCGTCCAGGGCTTCGGGCAGCACACCCGGTTCGCGACGGTGGTCCTCGTCGGGGTGCTCGAGTACTCGCGGATGTTCGGCTTCGAGTCCGACGGGCGTGACCCGGTCGACGTGATGCTCGAGCACGTCGCGGGCCTCGTCGCACCGGACGGCGAGCTCGTCCTCGCCATCGAGAACCAGCTCGGGCTCAAGTACTTCGCCGGCTTCCCCGAGGACCACCTCGGTCGCCGCATGGTCGGCGTGGAGGACCGGTACGGACCCGACACCGCGGTCACGTTCGGCCGGACGGAGCTCGCGGAGCGACTGCGCCTCGCCGGGCTCGCGGAGCAGGACTGGTACTTCCCGTTCCCGGACTACAAGCTGCCCACGACCGTGCTCTCGGAGCGGGCGTTCGATCCCGCCGCCGGGTTCGACGCCGGCCCCCTGGTCGTGGGGACCGGTCACGGCGACCACCAGGAGCCGGCGACGACCACGTTCGACCCCGCGCGCGCGTGGCAGCCGGTCCACCGCAACCGCCTGGTGCCGGACCTCGCGAACTCGTTCCTGGTGCGCGCCGCCCGTCGGCCCCGCGCCGGGGAGCCGACCCTGGCGTGGTACTTCGGCAACGGCGCGCGCCGGCCCGAGTTCAGCAAGTCCACGACCTTCGAGGCGCTGGACGACGGCATCGTGGTGCGCCGCTCGCGCGCCGTGCCGGACCTCGCGGACTCGGTCGGTCCCATCAGCATCAGGCTGGACGACGAGCCCTACCGGCCCGGCGCGCCGTGGACCGCGGCGCTCCACGAGATCGTCGGGCTGCCGGGCTGGACGGTCGACGACCTGGCCGGCTGGTTCGCGGTGTGGTTCGACGCGCTCCGGGCCCGGGCGGGCCTCGCCGGTGACGAGCGGGACCCGGGGGCCGACGTGCCGGGGTCGTTGCTCGACGCCCTGCCGCGCAACCTGCTCGACCACCCCGACGACCGGCAGTTCATCGACCTCGAGTGGGTCGCCCACGAGTCGATCCCGCTCGGCTACCTCGTGTTCCGCGCGCTCTACGACTCGCTCGCGTCCCTGCGCGCGGTGGCCCCCGCCGAGGCCGCGGACCTGACCATCCGCGAGCTGGTCCGGGGCGTCGCCTCGGCGGTGGGCGTCGACCTGGACGACGAGGCGCTCCGCGCGCACTGGGCGCGGGAGCGGGAGTTCCAGTCGCTCGTCCTGGGGTCCGAGGTCGCGGCGGAGGCGGACGCCGTCCTGGACGTGACGCTGACGGTCGTGCGCGACCTGGACGCGGTCGTCGCCGACGCCGAGGGGGCTCCCGCGCTCCGGGCCGAGCAGGAGGCGCTGCGCGAGGAGATCGAGCGCCGCGGCGCGGAACTCGACCGCCTGCGCGGCGTCGAGGCGGACCTGCGTGCCGAGCTCGGCCGCGTCGCCGGCTCCGAGTCGGCGCGGCTCGCGGACCTCGAGCGCAGCGCGGCCGCGCAGCGACAGCTCGGGATCGCCCTGGGCCGGCTCGAGCGCGAGAACGAGCTGAACCGCCACGAGATCGATGTCGCGCGCGCGTCGGCCGCCGCCCTGGACGCCGCGGCGGCCGAGGCGCGCGGCACCGTGGACGCGCTGCGCGCGGAGCTCGCGGCGCACTCCCGCACGCTGTCCTGGCGGGTCACCGTCCCGCTGCGGGCCGCGCGACGGCGGGCGGGCAGCGCGCGCCGCGCCGTGCGCCGGCTGCGCGCGGGCGACCCGGCCGGCGGTGCCCCTGCACCGGAGGTCGCCGGTCCCGCCGCCGCCCCGACCTCGCCGACGCCGGACCGCTCCCCGGACCACCCGGAGGACGACTTCGACGTCCGCTACTACCGCCGCCGGAACGACGACCTCGGCCACATGTCCGACGACGAGCTCCGGCAGCACTACCACCACCACGGACGCGGCGAAGGGCGCCGGGGCCGCTCGGTGCTGAGCGAGGCGCGGATCTCCGGGGGCACCCTGGACCCGGCCCGCGAGACGGTCCTGCTGCTGCTGCACGAGGCGACGCGCACCGGCGCGCCCGTGCTGGGGTGGAACCTGGTGTCCGCGCTGCAGCAGCACGCCGACGTCGTCGTGGTCCTCATGCACGGCGGCGAGCTCGAGGCGGACCTCGCCCGGGCCGCGGACGCGACCGTGGCGCTCGTCGGCGCGGAGCCGTGGCACCCGCAGGAGGCGCTGCTGCTGGCCGAGGAGCTCGTGCAGCGCTACTCCCCGACCTACGCGATCGCGAACTCGGCGGCGACGCACCCGGTCGCGCCCGCCCTCGAGCGCGTGGGGGTGCCGGTGGTCGGGCTGGTGCACGAGTTCGCGTCCAGCATGCGGCCGAACGGGGTGCTGGCCGGGTTCTACGCGAGCGTCTCGGAGGTCGTGTTCCCCGCGCCGATCGTCGCCGAGTCCATGCGCGGCGAGTACGCGGACCTGCTGGCCCGCGGCCACGAGGTGATCGCCCAGGGGCAGTCCCGGCTCCCCGCGGGTGAGCCGGAGCAGATGCGCCCCCGGGTGACGCCGCTCGGCCCCGACGGCGTCGAGGCCGACCTCCCCGAGCGCACCGTGGACGACTTCCTCGCGGACCTCGACCCGGGCACGCTGCTGGTCGTGGGCGCCGGCACCCTCTCCCCGCGCAAGGGCGTCGAGTTCTTCGTCCAGGCCGCCGACCATCTCCGCCGCGCGGCGTCGTCGGGCACGCCGGTGGCGTTCGCGTGGATCGGGCACCGGATCGAGCCGTTGCAGTGGTACGTGGACGAGCTGCACGAGCAGGTCCGCCGGAGCGGCGTCGCCGACACGGTGACGTTCCTCGGCCCGACCGCCGACCTGGAGCCGCTCTACCGGCGGGCCGGCGTCTTCTTCCTGTCCTCGCGCCTCGACCCGCTGCCGAACGTGACGATCGACGCCGCGCTCGCCGGCGTCCCGGTCGTCGCGTTCGCGGGGGCCAGCGGGTTCGCGGAGTGGCTCGAGGAGGACCAGGACCTGCGGTCGCTCGTGGTGCCGCACCTGGATGCCGCGGCCGCCGCCGACGCCATCGCCCGGATGACGGACCCCGACGAGCGTCGCCGCTACGGGGAGCGGCTGCGGACGGCCGCGGGCCGCGCCTTCGACATGGTCCGGTACGCGGAGCAGATCGCCACGCTCGGGCACCGGGCGCGCGCCGCCGCCGACCGCGCCGCCGAGGACGCCGCGGCGGTCGCGGCCTCCGGCGCGTTCAGCACCGAGCTGTACGCGGGCCCCGGGCGCGAGCAGGACCTCGCCGAGCTCGTCGGTGAGTACGTCCACCGGTCCCGGCTCACCGCGCCCCGGGCCCGGGCGCGGACCGGGCTGCTGGTGCGCCGGCCCACCGAGGGGTTCCACCCGCTCGTCTACGCCGAGCAGCACCCCGACTACCGCGAGGACCGGGACGGCGACCCGTTCGCCGACTACCTCCGCCGTGGCCGCCCGGAGGGGCCGTGGCAGCGCCAGGTGCTCCGCCCGGTCCGCGACCTCGCACCCGGGCCGCGGGACCTGCGGGTGCTGGTGCACGGACACTTCCACTACCCGGAGCTCGTGGACGACCTGGTGGCCCGGCTGGCGATGAACCGGCAGCCGGTCGACCTGCGACTCACCGCCACGTCGGCGGACGGCGCCGCCGAGATCGAGCGGCGCATGACGGCCTCCGGGTTCGCCGGCTGGTCCGTCGACATCGTCCCGAACCGAGGCCGGGACCTCGCCCCCCTGCTGACGGGACCGGTCGCCGCCGCCCTGGCGGACCACGACCTCGTGCTGCACGTGCACGGGAAGCGCAGCCCGCACGTCTCCGGCGACACCGCGGACCGGTGGCGCACGTTCCTGTGGGAGAACCTGGTGGGCGGCGAGGAGCCCATGCTCGACCGGATCTGCGCGGCCTTCGCCGACGACCCCACCCTCGGCCTCGTCTCCCCTGAGGACCCGCACCTGAACGACTGGGACCTCAACCGCGGGGCGGGCGAAAAGCTGGCGCGCCGGCTGGGCCTGCGCACGCCGCTCACGACCCACTTCGACTTCCCGCTCGGGGCGATGTTCTGGGCACGCACGCGGGCGCTGGCGCCGCTCGTCGGCACCGGCTTCGCCTGGGAGGACTACCCTGCGGAACCGCTGCCGATCGACGGGACGATGCTGCACGCCCTGGAGAGGGTGATCCCGTTCGTCGTGCAGGACGGCGGCTTCTCCTACGCGAAGACGGCCGTCCCGGGCGTCACGCGCTGACCGCCGGGCACCCCCGCGGTCTCGCGGGGGTGCCCGGGTGGTCCCGCCGTCTCAGCCGAGCACGGCCGCCGCCGCGGCATCCCACCGTCCGGCCCAGTCTCCGATCGGCTCCAAGCCCGCGGCCCGCAGCGCCTCGTGCCCGAGCACCGAGTACGCCGGCCGCGGCGCCGGCCGCTCGAACTTCTCCGAGGTCGTCTCGCGCACGATCGCCGGGTCCATCCCCGCCGCGGCGACGGCCGCCTGCGCGAACCCGTGCCAGGACGTCTCCCCCTGGGACGTGCCGTGGTACGTCCCGGCGGGCGCGCCCGCGGCGACGAGCCGCTCGACGAGGTCCGCGAGGTCGACGGTCCAGGTGGGCTGGCCGACCTGGTCGGCGACGACGTCGAGCCCGCCCCTCTCGGCGGCGACCCGCGCGATGGTCTTCGGGAAGCAGCTGCCGTGCGCGCCGTACAGCCAGGCGGTCCGCACGACCAGGTGGTCCGGCGCCTCGGCGCGCACGGCCCACTCCCCGGCCGCCTTCGTGCGGCCATAGGCGGAGCGCGGCAGGATCGGCGCGTCCTCGGCGTACGGCTGCGCGGCGTGGCCGTCGAACACGTAGTCGGTGGAGATCTGCACGATCCGCGCGCCGGCGGCGCGCGCCGCCCGGGCGAGCAGGGCCGGGCCCGCGGCGTTGACCGTGAAGGCGGTGGACTCGTCGGCCTCCGCGGCATCGACCGCGGTGTACGCGGCGACGTTCGCGACCACGTCGTACCCGTCCGCCGCGCCGGCGGTCGCCGCGGCGTCGGTGATGTCCAGGTCGCCCCGGTCGAGCCCCGTCACGTCGTGGCCCCGCTCGCGCAGCAGCGCGACGAGGTCCTGACCGAGCATCCCGTGGGCACCCGTCACCAGCCAGCGCACGTCTTCTCCTCTTGTCGGCAAACGCCCGAAGCCTACCGGCGCGGCTAGGCTTCCTCCGGCCACTTCCGACGAGAGGACCCCCATGACCTACCGCGAGCTGTCCGTCCCCGGCGCCTGGGAGATCACCCCGGTGCAGCACGGCGACCCCCGCGGCGTGTTCCTCGAGGCGTTCCAGGGCGGGCCGTTCGCCGAGGCCACCGGGCACCGGTTCGACCTCCAGCAGGCCAACCTGTCCGTGTCCGCGGCGGGCGTGCTGCGGGGCATCCACTTCGCCGACGTGCCTCCCGGCCAGGCCAAGTACGTCACGTGCCCCAAGGGCGCGGTGCTCGACGTGGTCGTCGACATCCGAGTGGGCTCGCCGACGTTCGGGCAGTGGGACACCGTGCTGCTGGACGACGTCGACCGGCGCGCGATCTACCTGGGCGAGGGCCTCGGCCACGCGTTCTTCTCGCTGGAGGACGACTCGACCGTGATGTACCTGTGCTCGACGGGCTACTCACCCGGGCGCGAGCACGGCATCCACCCGCTGGACCCGGAGATCGGCATCGAGTGGCCGACGACCGACCGGCACGGCAACCCCGTGACGCCGCAGCTGTCCGCGAAGGACACGGCGGCGCCGACGCTGGCCGAGGCACGCGCCCAGGGGCTGCTGCCCGACCACGCGGCCGTCGCGGAGTACGTCGCGTCCCTCTGACGCCGGCGGACGGCGGCCCGGTCAGCCCCGCGCCGCTGCCCGGTACGCCGCGAGGTGCACCTCGGCCGCGGCGTCCCACGTGAACGTCGCCGCCCGCTCCCGCGCGGCCGCGCCCAGCTCGGCGCGGCGCGCAGGGTCCGCGAGCAGGTCCGCCAGCCCTGCGGCGATCGACGCCTCGTCGGTCCCGCAGTAGGCCACGGCGTCCCCGCCGACCTCGGGCAGCGACAGCTCGCGGGTGGTGAGCACCGCGGCGCCGCAGGCCATCGCCTCCAGGACCGGCAGGCCGAAGCCCTCGCCGAGGCTCGGGTAGGCGACGACGGCCGCGCCCGACAGGAAGCCCGGCAGGTCCTCGAACGGCAGGTAGCCGGGGCGCAGCGCCCGCAGCCCCGGGGGGACGGCGGCCAGCGCCGGGTCCACCCCGGTGTCCCAGCCGCGGCCCCCGGCGAGCACCAGCGCCGGCGCGGAGTCCGGCCGGTCCTGCGCGACCCGGGTCCAGGCCCGGACCAGGGCGGGCACGTTCTTGCGCGGCTCCAGGGTGCCGAGGAACGCGACGTACGGCTCGCCCTCGAGGCCCAACGACGCGGCGACGCGGGCGCGCTCCGCGTCGGGCACCGGGTGGAAGGTCCCGGTGTCCACCCCGTGGTAGGCGACGTGGAACCGGTTCTCGTCGCCACCCGCGTACCGGCGCACCTCCGCGCCGGTGGCCGCGGACGGCACGACCAGCTGGGCGCCGGAGCGCACCGCCCGCCGGATCCACCAGCGGAAGAACCGGGCCTTCACCGGCGAGTGCAGCTCGGGGTGGCTGAAGAACGTGGCGTCGTGCAGCGTGACCACCACGGGCGCGCCCGGGCGCAGCGGCGCCGTGTAGTGGGGGCTGTGCAGGACGTCGGCGCGCCACCGGCGGACCAGCCGCGGCAGGCCGGCCTGCTCCCACGCGAGCCGCACGGGGCGGCGCTCGGCGGCCGCGGGGGCGGCGAGCACCTCGGCGTCGGGCAGCGCCGTCGCGAACCGCTCGACGTCGCGGGGCTGCGCGGCGACTGCGAGCCGGACGTCCAGCCGGGCCAGCGCGGGCAGCAGGTCGTCGACGTAGCGGCCGACCCCGCCGCGGTCGGCGGGGATGGCGGTGGCGTCCACCAGGACGCGGGTGGCGCTCACCGCCGGCCGTCCAGGGCGTCGGTGACGGCGGCGACCAGCTGCCGGGCGCTGCGGTCCCAGGTCCAGGCGCCGGCGGCGTCCGCGGCGCGGGCCGTGCGCGCGGCGCGGGCCGGGTCGTCCTGCGGGGCCGTCAGCGCCGCGGTGATCGCCGCGGCGAACGCCGCGGGATCGCCGGGGTCCGCGTAGTCGACCAGGTCCTGCCCGATGGTCCGGAACGGCGGGATGTCGGAGGCGATCGCGGGGACGCCGCACGCCATCGCCTCGAGCAGCGGCAGCCCGAAGCCCTCGTAGCGGCTCGGGAACACGAAGAGCCGAGCGCCCCGGTACACCGACGGCAGGTCGGCGTCCGGCACGTAGCCGGTGAACCGCACGCCGGCGACCACGTCGGCGGGCACGTCCGCGGGGACGTCGCCCGGGCCCCAGCCCTGCTTGCCGACGACGACCAGCGGGTGCGCGTCCCGCACCGCCGGGTCCAGCAGCGCGTACGCGCGCAGCAGGGTCACGAGGTTCTTGCGCGGCTCCAGCGTGCCGACCGCGAGCACGTAGCCGTCCGGCAGTCCCGGCACCTCCCCACCCGGTGCCGGGGCCGGCGCCAGGAACGTCGGGTCCAGCGCGCAGTCGACCACGTGCACCGGCGGGTGCCCCGGGAACTCCTCGTCGACCCGCGCGGCGGTGAACGGCGAGATCGCGGCCACCGCGGCGGACTCCCGGACGGTGCGGGGCACGTGCCGGCGCAGGTAGCCGAGGTTCCGGGCCTCCACGACCTCGGGCAGGTCGACGTAGGTCAGGTCGTAGACCACGCTGACCGCCGGCACCCCGGGCAGGTGCGGGAACGCGACGTAGTTCGTCGCCAGGTGCACGTCGAACCGGGGCAGCAGCCGGCCCACGGGGACGCGCGCCAGGTAGGAGAACACCGCCTGGTAGGCGCGGCGCGGCGCCGGCAGCAGCACGACCTCGACGTTCGGCAGGTCCGGCACCAGCGAGGGCCGCCCCGCGTCGTCCCGGAAGCCGATGACGACGAACCGCCAGTCCGGCCGGGCCTCGGCGGTCGCCCGCAGCAGGTTCGCCGTGTAGCGGCCGATGCCGTCCACCCGCCGGAACAGCGGGGTGCCGTCGACGCCGACGACCAGGGTCGGGCTCATGCCGGGTCCTCCTCGGTGGTCGTGCTGAGCTGGCGGTCCCACGCGCGCAGGTGGTGCAGCGCGGGGGCGGTGAGGATGCCCGTGGCGACGACCTCGCTCAGGCAGAGCCCGATCGCGGCGCCGACCGGGCCGATCGCCCAGCACAGCGCGGCGATCAGCGGGACGCCGACGACGGCCGACGTCACCGTGGACACGAACACGACCCGGACGGCGCCGACGGGGATCAGGACGTGCCGGGTCATCGAGATGCGGGTGGACACCAGCAGGAACGTCGCGCCGAGCCAGAAGCAGACGGCCCGGGAGGCGGCGACGTCCGCGCCGAACATCACCCCGGAGAACCACGGCCCGACGGCGGTGAGGAACGCCCACCCGACGGCGCCGAGCAGGACGTGCGCGGACAGGGCGACCCGCAGGCGGCGGCCGCGCTCCGCCAGGCCGCCCTCGACGGTCCAGGACTGGAAGGCGTTGCCCAGGGTGATGGGCACGTACTGGCCGAACTTGTACAGCTTGTCGGCCGACGCGAACGCGCTCGCCTCGGCGACCGGGGACAGGGCGCTGACCACGGGCACGGGCACGGTCGCGTACGCGCCGCCCGCGGTGTCGATGGCCGCGACGGCGCGGTCCCGCCACAGCAGCCGCCGCAGGTCCCGCACGCCGACGTGCGCCGGGCCGCCCTGCCGCAGCACGCCGCGGCTGAACAGCACGATGCCGGTGACGGACACGGTCAGCGCGAGCAGCGGGTAGATGACGAGCTGCCCGGTGAGCACGATGAGGCCGGCGGAGACCGCCGCTGCCACGACCCGGGGCACCGCCTCGTACACGGCGATCGAGCGCGGGTCGCCGGTGCCCACCGCGTACCAGGCGAACGACAGGCCCACGACGCCGCCGGACAGGCCCATGAGCACCGTCGGCAGCGCGTACCCGTCCGCCGCGAGCAGCAGGCACAGCACGACGACGACCGGCACGGCGAGCAGCGCCAGCGCGCCGCGGACCAGCAGGCTCTCCCGGTACAGCCGGGCGCGCGCGACCGGGTCGGGGTCGAGCGCGACCCGCGGCGGGCCGGCGGTGTTCCAGCCGTAGGCGACGACGATGGCGGCGAACGTGCCGATCGACTCGCCGGTCGCGACGCTCGCCCAGCCGGACTGGCCCGCCGCGCGGCCGAGCACGGGCAGCACCAGCAGCGGCGTGATCATGGAGATCATCGGCAGGCCGGCGAACCCGGCCAGCCGCCGCCACAGCGAGCTCACCGGCGCGCCGCCGCCACGTCCTCGAGGGTCCGGCGCACCGCGTCGGCCGTGAGCTCCGCCGACCGGTCCCAGGTGAACTGCGCCGACCGCGCGAGCCCGGCCTGCCGCAGCCGGTCGCGCTCGGCCGGGTCGGCGAGCAGCGCCTCGATCCCCGCCGCCATCGCGGCCGGGTCGGTCGGGCTCGCGTACCGGGCCGCGTCGCCGCCCACCTCGCGCAGCGCGCCGATGTCGGCGACCAGCACCGGCGTGCCGCGCTTCATCGCGTCGATCACCGGCAGGCCGAAGCCCTCGGCGAGCGACGGGCACGCGTACAGGGTCGCCGACTGGTAGAGCGCCTCGAGCTGGTCGGCGGTCACCCAGCCGAGCAGCACGACGTCGGCCTCCAGGCCCAGCTCGGCGACCACCGGCGCGAGCGGGTCCTCGCCGTGGCTGCCGGTGACGACCAGCCGCGGCCGCCGCTCGGCCGGGATCAGCGCGAGCGCGCGGAGCAGCCCGTCGTAGTTCTTGTGCGGCATCCGGTTGCCGGTGGACAGCACCGTCGGCCGGCCGTCGGCGAGGCCGAGCCCGGCCATCTCCGCGGCGACGTCGACGCCGGGGCGCGGGTCCGCGGAGCCGTGCGGGACGACCGTGATCCGGGACGCGGGGACGCCGAGCACCCGGGTGATCGCGTCCCGGGCGTCCTCGCTGCCGGTGAGCAGCCGGGTGGCGGAGCGCGCCGCGCGGCCGATGATGCCGGACGTCACCGCCTGGGTGACCCGGCTGACCTCGGGGTTCGGGAAGTCCCACGCGATGACGTCGTGCACCGTGACCAGGGTCGGCGTCCGGCGGGCGCGCGGGCCGAAGTTGGCGGGGCACCACATCAGGTCCGCGCCGCCGCGGGCGGCGAGCCGGTCGACGACGAACGTCTCCGCGGCCGCCCAGACCGGGCGGTTGTCGCCGGACAGCCGCAGGGTGTGCAGCGGGCCGGGGAACCACCGCTCGACGGCCTCGCGGCCCAGCGTGTTGGTGAGGCCGACGAGCTCGACCTCGGGGAGCAGCGCGGCCATCCGCGGCAGCAGCTGGCGCGCGTACGTCTCGGTGCCGCCGCGCTTGCCCGTCAGGTAGAGCAGGTCGACGGCGACGCGGGTGTCGCTCACGGGCGCGCGGCCGGCTCGGTCGGGGCCGCGACGGCGTCGGCGTCCGGGGCCGCGACGGTGCCCGGCGCGACCAGCACCGCCTCGTCGGCCGGGTCGGCCTGCGGCGCGACCGGGTTGGAGCCCGCGCGGGTCGGGATCGACAGGATGCCGACGAACATGCTCGACATCATCGTCTGGAACCCGATCATCAGGCCCAGCGCCGCCGGCACGGCCACGCGCACCGCCTGGCGCGCGTCCAGGCCGCCGAAGCCCACGTCGCGCCACCGGATCACCTGGACCACCGCGACGACCAGGCCGAGCAGGAAGATCCCGAGGCCGGTGAGCAGGCCGCGCTCCAGCGTGAGCTTGTCCGAGATCGCGCGGAACCGCGGGCCCGCCGGCAGGAAGCCCTCGTGCTCCGCGTACGTCTTGGTGAGCAGCGCGAACAGCACCGCCTGGAACCCGACCACCGACGCCGCGGCGGCGTAGATCATCGTCGACACGTCGAACCCGACCGAGCCGATCTCGACCGGGCCGAACAGCAGCACCAGGCTGGCGAGCAGACCGACGCCCAGCAGCACGACGCCGGGGTACAGGAACAGCCACTTGGGCGAGAAGATGAGCAGGAACCGCAGGTGGCGCCAGCCGTCGTGCCACGAGCGCAGGTGCGGCGGGCGCGAGCGCCCGTCCTTGCTCAGCGTGGTGGGGACCTCGACGATGCGCAGGCGCTGCAGGCAGGCCTTGACCACCATCTCGGACGCGAACTCCATGCCCGCGGTGCGCAGGCCGAGGCCGAGGATCGCCTCGCGGTCGAACCCGCGCAGGCCGCAGTGGAAGTCCCGCACGCCCGGCTTGAAGAACAGGGCGCCGATGCCCGAGAGCACGGGGTTGCCGAGGTACCGGTGCAGCGGCGGCATGGCGCCGGGCGCGATGCCCCCGCGGAACCGGTTGCCCATGACGAGCTGGTAGCCCTCGCGCAGCTTCGCGACGAACGGGTCCAGCGCGGAGAAGTCGTAGGAGTCGTCCGCGTCGCCCATGATGACGTAGCGCCCGCGGGCGGCCGCGATGCCGCCGATCAGCGCGCTGCCGTACCCCTTCTCCGGGATCGGCACGACCCGCGCGCCGAGCCCCTCCGCGATCGCCTGCGATCCGTCCGTGCTGCCGTTGTCGGCGATCAGGACCTCGCCGGCGACGCCGGAGCGCTCGAGGTAGCCGAGCGCCTTGCGGATGCAGACCTCGATGGTCTCCGCCTCGTTCAGGCACGGCATGAGGATGGTGAGCTCGAGGCCAGGCGGCGTCGAAGGGGGAGCCATGGGTCGTCCGTCCGGGGGGTTGTCAGGGCCGCGACACTCTACCAACGCGGGCGCCGCCGCCGGGGCCCGTTCGTCCCGGGACCTCAGAGCCGCGCGAGCGCCGCGAGGATCCCGAGGGCCGCGCGCTCCGCCGTCTTCTCGGTCGCCGCCTCCTCGTACCAGGCGCGCGCGGACCGGCGCAGCGGCTCCCCCGCCTCGACGGCCCGCACGATCGCCGCGCCGAGCACCGCCGGCTCGGCGGACGCCGCCACGTACCCGTTGACGCCGTCCTCGACCAGCTCCACCGACGCGTTGTCCTCCGCGTCGACCAGCACCACGGGGGTGCCCACCGCGCACGCCTCCACGACGACGAGCCCGTAGCCCTCCCGCCGCGACGGGTTCACCAGCACCGCGGCCTCGCGCAGCCGCGCGTCGAGCTCCTCCTCGGGCACGAAGCCGGGCAGGTCCACGGCGTCGTGCAGGCCGAGCCGGTCGACCTCCCGGCGGACGACCTCGCGCTGCGGGCCCTCGCCCAGCACGACCGCGCGCAGGCCGGGCACCCGCTCGCGCGCCCAGGCCAGGGCGCCGGGGATCGCCTCCACCCGCTTGTCGGCGATGTGCCGCCCGACGTACAGCACGGTCGGCGGCAGGTCGGCGGGGCGCGGCCCGGGAGCCTCGAGCACCGTGCCCGCGATCAGGCCGGGGCTGACCACGGGATCGCGGCGCGCGCCCTCCGCGGCCAGCCGGCGGCCGTTCATCCGGGAGTGGCAGGACACCAGGGGGCTGATCCGCACGGCCACCCGCTGGAGCGCCGCCGCCACCCGCCCCGTGACCGGCCCGGAGTACGCGAGCCACTGGTCCGGCCGCCACACCTCGAGGAAGTCGGAGCAGATCCGGGTGCGCGTGCCGAGCAGCGCCAGCCGCGCGGCGAGCACGTTCAGCACCGGCAGCGCGCTCACCACGAGCGCGTCGTAGGACCGGCGGTGCGTCACCAGGTGCCGGAACAGGCCTGCGGCGAACCGCAGGGCGCCGGCCGGGCGGCGCCCGCCGGCGTCGTCGTACAGCTCGAACGCCCCGCTCACCGCGACGACGTCGACGCCCGCCCGCGCGGGCGGCACGTCGTCCCACTGCCGGCGGGTCAGGTAGGTGACGTCGTGCCCGGCGCGGGCCCAGGCGTCGGCGAACTGCCCGTACTGGCGCTCGCCCCCGCCCGTGGTCAGCGGGAACAGGCAGTCGTAGGCCACGGCGATGCGCACCGGCCGAGCCTACCGACCGCGCCCGGTGCGGTGCGCGGGTCGGTAGGCTCGCTGCCGCGTGACCCGCGACCCCACCGACCGAGGACCGAGGATGACCCTGCCGCAGCCCGAGCGCGCCGAGGACGGCGCGCGCACCACGCTCGACCCGGCAGGACCCGGCCGCCACGGCGCGGCCGGGAGGACCCCGCCGTCGCCGCGGAAGGTCTTCTGGCTCGCGTTCGCCGTGCTCATGGTGCTGACCTCGGCGTGGTCCCTGGCGTCGCCCCTGGCCGCCGGCCCGGACGAGAACGCGCACATGGTCAAGTCGGCGGCCGTGGTCCGCGGCGACCTGCACGGCGACATCCTGGCCGCGAGCCCGGGCTCGGGCGTCGTCACCGTCCCGACGATCTACGGGATGATGATGGGCTACCCGACCTGCTTCGTCTTCCGCGGCGACGTGCCGGCCGACTGCCAGCCCGACCTGCCGTCCGGCGAGGCGGCCGAGGCGCCGACGCAGGCCGAGACGTGGGTCATCCGGAACAACCCGCTCTACTACGCGATCACCGGCCTGCCCACGCTGCTCCCCGCCGGGGAGTACACGCTCTACCTCATGCGGCTGGTCAGCGCCGCGCTGTGCTCCGCCGTGCTCGCGTGGGCGTTCCGCTCGCTCGCGGAGATCACCCGCCGGCCGCTGGTGATCGCCGGGCTGGTCACCGCCGTGACGCCGATGGTGGTGTTCCTCAACAGCACGGTGAACCCCTCGGCGCTGGAGATCAGCGCCGCACTCGCCCTGTGGGTGGCGATGCTCGCGCTGGTGCGCGCCCCCGACCCCGCGCGGCTGGTCCCGCGGGCCGCGGGCATCGCGGTGCTGGCCGTGCTGCTGGGCAACGCGCGCGGCACCTCCCCGCTCTACGTGGCGGTGATCGCGGTCGCGGTCGCCGTGCTCGTCGGGCCGTGGCGGAACTTCGCGACCGCGATGCTCGACCGGCGCACGTGGCCGTGGCTCGGCGTGGTCGTGGTCGGCAACCTCGCCTCGCTGTGGTGGAGCATGAACGCCGGCACCCTGGAGGCCGGCGGTGCCGACCACCCGGAGCTCGGCTTCCTGTCGACCGCCAACCGCACGTTCTTCGACACCGGCGACTTCCTGATCGCGAGCATCGGGCGGTTCGGCTGGACCGACACCCACCTCCCGATGCTCGCGTACCTGGTGTACGCCGCCCTGGCCGGCTTCCCCATCCTGCTCGCGCTGTGCGTCGGCGACCGCCGGACCCGGGTCGCGATGCTCGGGGTGCTCGGCGTCGCGGTGCTGCTGCCTGTGCTCGTGCACGCCTGGCAGGCCCGCAACGTCGGCTACATCTGGACCGCGCGCTACTCGATGCCGCTGTTCGTCGGGGTCTCGGTGACCGCCGGCTTCCTGTGCCGGGACCTGCTGCGGCCGCTGCCCCGGTGGGTGGGCGACCGCATCGCCGGGTCGGTCGCGGTGCTGGCGTCGATCGGCATGGTCATCGCGTTCCTCACCAACCTGCGCCGCTACGTCGTCGGCGACGGCGGGTCCTGGCGGCAGATCTTCTCCGGCGAGTGGCAGCCGCCCGTGCCGGGGCTGGTGCTGACCCTGCTGGTGCTCGCCGCGCTCGGCACCGGCGTGTGGCTCCTCGACCGCCTGGTGCGGTCGCCCGAGCCCGCGGAGCCCGCCGTGCCCGAGGACGCGCTGCCGCCGGCGGCGCCGAGCGTGCTGCTCGGCGACCGGAGCACGCCCCCGACGCCGGCGCGCTGACCGCCTCGCGACGTCTCATTCCTGTATCTCCCGGGACTCTCAGCCGTTGTTCCCTCGCACTCACCGTGCGAGCATGGCCGCATGGACAGTACGACCCGCGTCGACCCCTACACCGAGTCGATCAAGCTCGACATTCACGACCTGACCCGCGTCCTCAACGAGAACGTGGGCGCGGCCGTGGTGGCGGCGATGACCGGTGCGGGCAGCCGCACGCTGCCGTACAAGTGGGCGTCGACCACCGAGCCGCGCCCGGAGACGCAGGAGCGCCTGCGGCTCGCCTACCGGGTGTGGCGCACGCTGAGCGATTCGGAGGGCCGCAACGTCACCCTCGCGTGGCTGACGGGCGCGAACCCGCTGCTGGGCGAGGCGACGCCGGTCACGCGGATCCGTGAGCTGAACAGCAAGGACGTCATCGGCGCAGCCCGGGCGTTCGTCGACGACCTGCCCGCATGAGCTCGACGGCGGTCTCCACACCCGCGGCCACCGCGCCCGGCCGCGTCTGCACCCAGACCGGCCTGCACCTGGTGCCTGCCGCGGGGGAGATCGCCTACCGGGTCGCCCAGGACCGCTACGTCCGGCGCGCGGGCGTCAACTCCGCGCCGCACAACAGGCACGTGGGTCCGATCACGGACGGCACCCCGGACAAACGAGGCCGGTTCGACACGGTGGGCCGCACGGTGTACTTCGCAGACGCTCCGCAGACCGCGTTCGCCGAGGTGCTCCAGGGGTTCGCGATGAACCTGACGGCGCTCGCCCCCGACGCCGCGGCAGCGGGGCTCTCCGTCGACGAGTACGTCGCCGCCGTCCTCCACGACGCCGACGACAACGACGTCGACCGGCCGTGGGCCATCTCCGGCGACTGGCAGTGGGCGCGCTCGATCCACACCGTGGCGATGCCGCGATCGGGGTGGTGGGTGGTGGTCGACAGCCCTGCGACGCACCATGCGCTCACCCGCCGCCTGGCCGTCGACCTCACCGCACTGGGCTACGGACCGGTGCACACCGGCGTCGTGACCGGCGACGACCGGGCGGTGACCACCCGGGTCGCGCAGCACGTCCGCGACGCCGTGCTGGACGACGGCTCGCTGCCGCTGGGCCTGAACTTCCGCTCGAAGACCGAGTACGGGCGGTGCTGGGCGTTCTGGGACCGACGCGCCGATGACGGGCTGACGCCGTCGGACAACGATCCCGCCTCACTCGGGTCCACCAACGTCGACACACCGGAACTCCGCGAGGTGGCCGACCACTACCACCTGCCGGTCCTGCCTGGACGGCGGAAGTACTAGCGCGCCGCCGCCGCGTAGGCGGCCGCGTGCCCCGCGGCGGACGCCGCCCACGTCGTGCCCGCCGCGATGCGCCGGCCGGCGGCCGCGCGCGCCGCCGGGTCCTGCGTCACGACCGCGGTGAGCGCCGCGGCGAGCGCGTCGGGGTCCGCCGGGTCCGCGAGCACCGCGGCCTCCCCGGTGAACTCGGCCATCGACGACCCCGCCGAGGTCACCACGGGCACGCCGTGCGCCATCGCCTCGAGCACCGGCATGCCGAAGCCCTCCCACAGCGAGGGGAACGCGAAGGCGGTCGCCCCGGCGTACGCCGCGTGCAGGTCGGCCTCGGAGACCCGGCCCAGCAGGTGCACCGCCCCGGCGGGCAGCGCGGCGAGGGCGCGGTCCACCGCCCGGGCGGCGTCGCCCCAGCCGGTGGGCCCGACGAGCACCAGGTCGGGGAAGCCGGGCGTGGCCGCGGCCGCGCGGGCGTAGGCCTCGACCAGGCCGGGCAGGTTCTTGCGTGGCTCGAGCGTGCCGCACCACAGCACGTAGGGACGGTGCACGCCGTGCCGGTCGCGCCACGCCGCGCGGTCGGCGTCCGTGACGGGCAGGGCCCGGACGCCGTGCGGCACCACGTCGACCCGGCCGGCCTCGATGCCCGCCGCCACGCAGTCGTCCCGGGTCGCGGCCGACGGGACGACGACGCGCGCCGCCTCGCCCCGGGTGATCTCGAGCGCCCGGCGGAAGAACTGGTTCCCGCGCGGCGTGAAGTGCCCCGGGTCCCGCAGGAACGCCAGGTCGTGCACGGTGACCACGAGCGGTGCCCGGTGGCCGGGGACGGCCCAGGTCGTCGCGTGCACGACGGCCACGTCGCCGCGCGGGTCCGCGCGCGGCCGGCGCAGCCGGGACCACGCCTCGTACAGCGCCGGGCGCGGCAGGGGCGCGTGCGCCACCGGGATGCCCAGGCCCGCGTCGCCCTCGCCGCGGGCCGCCACGCCGCGCGGCAGGACCCCGGCGCCGGGCAGCGCCGCGACCAGCTCCCGGATGTACGAGCCCGAGCCACCGGGCACGGGCTGCCACAGCTGCTCCACGGTCAGGGCGACGTCCACGGCCGCGAGCCTAGACTGCCCGGGTGCCCGCCCCCGCGTCCGTCCGCGCCGTCGTCGTCACCTGGAACGGGGCGCACCTGCTGCCCGACTGCCTGGACTCCCTGCTCGCGCAGACGGTCGGCGACGACCTCGAGGTGCTGGTCGTCGACAACGCCTCGACCGACGGCACCACCGAGCTGCTCGCGGAGCGCTACCCCTCGGTGCGCGTGCTCCGCGCGCCGCGCAACCTCGGGTTCGCGGGCGGGGTCGCCCTCGGCACCCGGGACTTCGCCGGCGAGTGGTACGTCCTGCTGAACAACGACGCCACGTTCGCCCCCGACGCGGTGGAGCGGCTGCGCGCCGTCGCGACCGCCCCGGGCGCCGCGGACGTCGCCGCCGTCACCGCGCGCATCCTGCTGGCCGAGCCCGACGGCGCCGCGCCGCGCCGCGTCAACTCGACGGGCAACGTCATCACCCGCGCCGGCACCGGGACCGACCGCGACTACCTCGCGCCGGTCGGCGCCGAGTCCACGGACCCGGACGTCTTCGGGTTCTGCGGGGGTGCCGCGCTGCTCCGGCGCGCCGCCCTCGACGCCGTCGGCGGGTTCGACGGCGACCTGTTCCTCTACTACGAGGACACCGACGTCTCCTGGCGGCTGCGCGCCGCGGGGCACCGCGTGGTCTACGCGGCCGACGCGGTCGCCGTGCACCGGCACGCCGCCTCGTCGGGCACCGGCTCGCCGCTGTTCCGGTACCACAACACCCGCAACTCGCTCACGGTCTTCACCCGGCACGCCCCGGTGGGGGTCGTGGCCGGGTCGGCGGCCCGCCAGCTGGCGGGGCTGCTGCGCGCCGCCGCCCGCTCCGGGCCCCGCGACGCGCTCGTCCGCGCACGGTGGCGCGGCCTGCGGGACTGGGCCCTCCGGCTGCCCCGCACCGTGTCCGAACGGCGCCGCACGTGGGCGGGCGCCGCAGTGCCCCGAGCCGAGGTCGCCCGCTACCTGGGACGGGACTGAGCGCCGCGCGCGGCGCGCGCCCCACCCAGCCGGTCCCGGTAGGCTCTGCCCTCGGTTCTCGACCACGGGGAAGGCGTCTCACTTGGTGCAGTTCTGCAGCATCGCGGCCGGGGTCGACCCGGCCGCCCTGCGTCTCACGATCGGCGACGCCCTGCGGCTGCACCCCGGTACGCACGCGGTGGTCCTCGACGTGGACGGCGGGTGCGCCGGCTGGGACGAGGCCGAGGTCCTCACGCCCGCCGCGCTGGGCGTCCCCGAGCCCATGCTGCACGCGGCGGGCCTGCTGGCCGACCCGGACGAGCTGCGCTCCTGGCTGCTCCCCCGCCTGCTCGCGCACGTCGCCCGGCGCGACGTCGTCGCCGTGCACGTCTCCGCGGGGGTGCGCGTCCTCGCGCCGCTGACCCCCCTGGTCGACGCCGCCCGGGAGCGGGGGATGGCGCTCGTCGCCCGGCGCGACACCCTGCCGCCGCACGACCGGCTCAGCCCGTCCTCCGCGGACGTCGTGGACGCGGGCCCGTACCGGGAGTCGCTCGTCGCGGCGACGTCCGCCGCCCTGCCGCGCCTGGACCGGTGGGCCGCCGAGGCCGACCTCGGGCGCCCGCGCGCGTGGCAGTCCCTCGCCGCCGTGTCCGACGTCGCCGTGCTGCCCGCGGCGACGCTGCTGTCCCGGTGGACGCTCGACCCGGGCACCGTGGTCCGCGCCGAGGGCGACGCCGTCACGGCCGACGGCGTGCCCGTCCTCGCCGTCGACCTCGCCGCGTTCGACCCCGAGCGGCCCTGGTTGCTCGCCACCGCCGGGGCGGACACCGCCCGCGCGCGCCTGACCGACCACCCCGTCGTGCGCGCGGTGACCGAGCGGCACGCCGCCGAGCTCGCCGCGGCCGGCGCGGGCCCGGTCCCGCCCTCGCCGTACGAGCGCACCGCCGACGGCCTCACGGTCGACGCCGCGATGCGCCGGGCGTACGCCGACGCCGTCCTGGGCGAGCCGGAGGCCGTCGTCGGCGTGCCCGACCCGTACGACGCCGCGGACCCGGGCGCGTTCACCACCTGGCTCGACGAGGTCGTGACCGACGGCGTGCCGCTGACCCGGTACCTGCTCGCCCTGTACGAGGACCGGCCCGACCTGCGGCGCGAGTTCCCCCGGGTGCCCGGCGCCGACTCCGGCCGGTTCGTGGACTGGCTGGACCTGCACGCCCGGCACGAGAACGACTACGCCGTCCCGCTGCTGGAGTCCGGCTCCCGCACGGCGCGCGCCGCCGCCGCGACGACCCGCCACGGCCGCCGCCCGCGCGGGCTCAACGTCGCGGGCTACCTGCACGGCGAGCTCGGCATCGGCGAGTCCGCACGGCTCATGCTGCAGGCCCTGTCGACCACGTCGGTCCCGTACTCGACCCTCTCGGTGGGCCGGCACCTGCAGTCGCGGCAGGCCACCCGCCTCGGCCGCCTCGCGGGCGAGGCCGAGCGGTTCGACCTCACCCTGCTGTGCGTCAACGCCGACCAGACGGGCGCCGCCCTCGCCGCGGAGCCCGACCTCGCCGCGTCCACGTACCGCATCGGCATGTGGTACTGGGAGGTCGAGGACTTCCCCGCGACCATGCACGGCGGCTTCGGCCACGTGGACGAGGTGTGGGTCGCCTCCGACTTCGTCCGGGACGCGATCGCCCGGCACACCGCGCTGCCGGTGGTCACCGTGCCGCCGCCGCTGCCGCAGGCCGCCGCGCCCACCACGCTGACCCGCGCCGACCTCGGGCTGCCCGAGGACCGGCCGGTGGTGCTGTTCTCGTTCGACTACCTCAGCACCGCCGAGCGCAAGAACCCCCTCGGCGCCGTCGAGGCGTTCCGGCGCGCGTTCGCCCCGGACGAGGGGCCCGTGCTCGTCATCAAGTCGATCAACTCCGACAAGCGCGTGGGCGACGCCGAGCGGCTGCGGCTGCGTGTCGCCGGCGAGCCGGACGTCGTCCTGATGGACGAGTACCTGAGCGCCGCCGCGCGGGACGCCCTGGTCCAGCACTGCGACGCGTACCTGTCGCTGCACCGCTCCGAGGGCCTCGGCCTGACCATCGCCGAGGCCATGGCCTACGGCAAGCCGGTCGTCGCCACGGGGTACAGCGGCAACCTGCAGTTCATGACGGCCGAGAACTCGTTCCTCGTGCCGTGGACCGCGACGACCGTGCCCGAGCACTGCGAGCCGTACCCGGTGGGCACCCGGTGGGCCGACCCCGACCTCGACGCCGCCGCCGCGGCGCTGCGCACGATCGTCGACGACCCGGCGCTCGCCACCGCGCGCGGCCAGCGCGCCGCGTACGACATCCGGGAGCACCACGCGCCGGCCGTCGCGGGCGAGCGGATCGCGGCGCGCCTGACCCGGATCCGCGCCGAGCTGCCGCGGCTGGTGTGGCGCTCGCGCGTCCGCCGCGCCCGCTCGCTGGCCGCCCGCGCCCTGGGCCGCTGACCCACCGCGCCGGGCGCGGCGGCCGAGGGGGCGCGCACATGGCGAGGGCGACGCCGCCCCTGCCGGGGTGGCGCCGCCCTCGTGCGTGCCTCAGTCCTCGGTGGCCGGCGCCGGGCCGCCGCCCAGGACGCGCCGCACCCGGCCGGTCGCGCGCCGCACGACCTCCCGCGGCCCGCCGGCCGACAGGTACTGCTTCGCCAGCAGGAGGTCGTCCCGCACGGTCGGCCGCTTGCGCTGGAACGCCCGGGCCGTCGTGCTCGGGGTGCCGAGCGCCTGCGCCAGGTCGGTCGCCCGCCGCGGCGTGCGGCAGAAGTCGACCAGCGGCTTGAGCGCCGTGCTCCAGGTGTACCGGGTCGCGAACCGCCGCACGTTCGACCGCGCCACCTCGGCCGCGTCGGCGTCGTACAGCATCTCCTCGAGCGCCGCGGCGAGCGCCTCGACGTCGCGCTCCGGGACGACCCGGCCCAGGCCGTGGTCCCGGATGAGCTCGCCGAACGTGTCGCCGCCGGTCGCCACGATCGGCAGCGACGCCCACAGGTAGTCGAGGATGCGGGTGCGGAACGAGTAGGCCGTCTCGATGTGCAGGAAGTGGGTCGAGACGCCGACGTCCGCGTCCATCAGGTAGTCCGCGCGCTCGGCGTACGGCACCCACCCGTGGTTGAAGAACACGTGCTTGCCCGTGAGCCCCAGCTGCTCGGCGAGCTGCTGCGTCTCCCAGGCCATCTTCATGTCCGGCACGCCGGGGTTCGGGTGCTTGAGGCCCATGAAGTACAGCCGGATGTCCGGGTGCGCGTCGCGCAGCCGGTCGACCGCCCGCAGCAGGGTCAGCGGGTCGAACCAGTTGTAGACGCCGCCGCCCCAGATGATGACCCTGTCGTCCGGGCCGATCCCGTCGACCTGGCCGCGGATGGCGGACCGGCGCTGCACGGGCGGCTCGTCCGGGATGCCGAACGGGACCACGCTGATGAGCGCGTCGAGGCTGGCGTCCTCGTCGTAGACCGCCGGGTTGATGCGGCCCTGCCCGGCGAGCTGACCGAGCCAGAAGTCGCGCTGCTTGTCCGACGCGCAGAGCAGGTAGTCGGCGCGGCGCAGCTGCTCGTTGAGCGCGCGGGTGGTCTCCCGGACGGCGAGGGCACGGCCCCCGGGGCCGAGGTCGCGGGCCTGCTCCAGCTGCTCCAGGTGCATCGGGTCGTAGACGTCCGCGACGATCACCTTGCTGCTCTTCTTGAGCCACGGCGCGGCCTCGAGCAGGAACCCCTGGAACACGATGACGTCGGCCCACTCCGAGGCCTCCTGCAGGCTGCGCCCGGAGACGTGGCCGACCTCGAACGTGTCGGAGGTGACCTGGCAGCCGCCCGTGGAGACGAGGCGCACGTCGTGCTCCGGTGCCAGCGCGCGGGCGATCTCCCAGGCCCGGATCGCCGGCCCGGCCATGCGCTCGAGCAGGGGCTCACCGGTGACGACGAGGACCCGCTGCCGGGAGACGAAGTGCTCGGCGATGCCGAAGGCCTCGACGAGCGACTGGTGCGCCGCCAGGTAGGACGGGAAGCCGTACGCCGGCTCGATCGCGTGCCGGAACAGCGGGAACAGGTCCCGGTCGCTGCGGCGGCGCCGGCCCTGGATCTGCGCGCGGCTCTCCATGAGCGTCGGCAGGTTGTCCGTGAAGTAGTCGATCGCGTACGGCCCGGTGAGGGCCATCTTCTGCACCTCGACCGTGCCGACGTCGTCGTTGCCGGGCGAGCGCTGCAGGTCGAGGACCGTGGCGTCGGTGTCGGTCCGCGCGAGCGAGCGGCGGACGGCCAGCGCCATCGCGGCGGGCAGCGCCTTGGCCAGCGACTCGTCGTCGAAGTTCTTGTACATCGACAGCAGGGCGTTGCGCTCGAGCAGGTAGCTCTCGCGGTAGTTCCCGAACTTCTTCATGGTCACGTGGTGCTTGTGGTACGCGATCGAGGTCGGCACGTACCGCACGCGGTACCCCAGCAGGTTGAGCCGCCAGCCGAGGTCGACGTCCTCGTAGAACATGAAGAACCGCTCGTCGAACCCGCCGACCTCGCGGAACACGGCGGCCGGCATGACGGTCGCGGCACCGGTCGCGAACAGCACGTCCTTGGGCACGTCGAACTCCGGGGAGTCCGCCCGGCCCACCTCGCGCTTGTAGCCCATGCCGAACCAGGTCAGCGAGCCGTCGACGTAGTCGATCGCCTGGCCGTCCCAGTCGAGCACCTTGCTCGCGACCGCCCCGATCCACGGGTCCTCGGCGAGCGCCGCCACGGCGGCGGACACCCACTGCGGGTGCGGCCGGGCGTCGTTGTTGAGGAACGCGACGTACTCGCCGGTGGCGTGGTCGACGCCGAGGTTGCAGCCCCCGGCGAAGCCGGTGTTGGACCCGGCCTCGACCACCGTGGCCCCGGGCACGGCGGCGCGGATCCGCTCCGCGCTGCCGTCCCCGGAGTCGTTGTCGACCACGATCAGCTCGAGCTGGTCGGCCGGCCAGTCCATCTCGGCGAGGTGCCCCAGGCACGTGATGGTGTCGTCGGCCCCGCGGTAGTTCACGAGGATCACCGACACGACGCCCGGACGGACCACGGGCTCGCCCCCTGCGAAACGCTTCATGCTCTCGATCAGCCCTCTACCAGCTCCAGGTCGTGGTCGACCATGCGCGCCACGACCTCCTCGAACTCCACCGTGCGCCGCCAGCCGAGCTCGCGCTCGGCCTTGGACGGGTCCCCGACCAGCGTGGACGCGTCGGCCGGGCGGACGAACCGCGGGTCGACGGTCACGTGCCGCTCCCAGTCGTCGCCGACGCCGGCGCGGCGCAGCGCGGCCTCCGCGAAGTCGCGCACCGAGTGCGTGCGCCCGGTCGCGACCACGAAGTCGTCCGGCACGTCGTGCCGGAGCGCGCGCAGCATCGCGTCGACGTAGTCCGGCGCCCAGCCCCAGTCGCGGCGGGCGTCGAGGTTGCCGAGCGCGATGACGCCCTCGCCCGTGCGCCCGATCGCGGCCGCGGCGGCCGTGATCTTGCGGGTGACGAAGGTGGTCGGCCGCAGCGGCGACTCGTGGTTGAACAGGATCGCCGTGGCGGCGTGCAGCCCCCGGCCGCGGTAGACCGCGGTCTGGTGGTGCGCGAACGCCTTGGCCGCCCCGTACGGGTTGACCGGCCGGATCGCGGTGCGCTCGTCCTGCGGCTCCACCTCGGGCTGCCCGAAGATCTCCGCGCTCGACGCCTGCAGGAAGCGCACGGGCCGGCCCGTGGCCTCCTGCACGCCGTGCGCGGCCTCGAGCAGCGCGGTGACCGCGAGGCCGCTGAGCCGCGCGGTCAGCACCGGCTCGGCCCAGGAGACCGCGACCGAGCTGATGCCCGCGAGGTTCACGACCTCGTCCGGCGCGACCTCGGCGACCAGCCCCGCGAGGTGGTCGAGGTCGCCGAGGTCGCCCGTGTGCAGCACCACGCCGGGGTGCCGCTGCGCGAGCGCGGCCACGCCGTCGTCACCGGCCCGGACGAGCCCGTGCACCTGGGCGCCGTCGGCCAGCAGCCGGTCGACCAGGTACGTGCCGTCCTGCCCGGTGATCCCGGTGACGAACGTCGTGGTCACCGGCTCACCGCCCGTTGAGGGCGCGCTGCTCCGCCAGGTCGTTCTCCACCATCATGCCGACGAGCTGGGCGAAGCCGACCTGCGGCTCCCAGCCGAGCACGTCCTTGGCCTTGGCCGGGTCGCCGATGAGCAGGTCGACCTCCGCCGGGCGCATGAACGCCGGGTCCTGCTTGACGTAGGGGGCCCAGTCGGTGATGCCGACGTGCGCGAACGCGGCGTCGAGCAGCTCGCCGATCGAGTGGGTCTCGCCCGTCGCCACGACGTAGTCGTCGGCCTGGTCCTGCTGCAGCATCCGCCACATCGCCTCGACGTAGTCCCCGGCGAAGCCCCAGTCGCGCTTGGCGTCCAGGTTGCCCAGGGTCACGTGGTCCTGCAGGCCCAGCGAGATGCGCGCGACGGCCTGCGACACCTTGCGGGTGACGAACTCCGGGCCGCGGCGGGGCGACTCGTGGTTGAACAGGATGCCGGAGGACGCGTGCATCCCGTAGGACTCGCGGTAGTTGATCGTCATGTAGTGGCCGAACACCTTGGCCACGCCGTACGGCGAGCGGGGCCACAGCAGCGTCGACTCGCGCTGCGGGACCTCCTGCACCTTGCCGAACATCTCGGAGGAGGACGCCTGGTAGAACCGCACCTTGCTCGCGTCGTCGCCGGCGTACAGGCGCACGGCCTCGAGGATGTTGAGCACGCCCTTGCCGGTCACGTCGCTCGTCAGCTGCGCGTTCTCCCACGAGTACGCGACGAACGAGATGGCGCCGAGGTTGTAGACCTCGTCGGGCTGCGAGGTGTTGAGCGCGCGGATCAGGCTCGACATGTCGGTCAGGTCGCCCGTGAGGAGCTGGACGCCGGGCACGGTGCGCCGCACGAGGTCGAGCTTCGGGTTGTTCTGGCCGCGGATCAGGCCGTAGACCTCGTAGCCCTTCGAGAGCAGCAGCTCGCTCAGGTAGAGGCCGTCCTGGCCGGTGATGCCGGTGATGAGTGCGCGGGGCATGGCTCTCGGATTCCTGTCGACGGTCGGGTGGCGGTGCACGAGCATATCGGGCCGTCCCCGACCGCGCGGACGCCGGGCCCCGGATGCGCGCAGGCCCGTCACCTAGGATGCCCGGGTGACTGCGCAGACCTTCGTGTCGTACGGCCAGAACCGCGAGGACGTCGTGCTCCGGCGCGCGCTGCGGGACGTGGCGACGGGCTCCTACGTGGACGTCGGCGCGAACGACCCGCGGCTGTACTCGCTGACCCGCGGGTTCTACGACCAGGGCTGGAGCGGCATCACCGTCGAGCCCGTGCCGGCGTTCGCCGAGGCGCACCGCCGCGAGCGCCCGCGCGACACGCTCGTCGAGGCGGCGGTCACGGACCGGGACATCGAGAGCATCACGCTGCACGTCATCGGCGACACCGGCCTGTCGACGCTGGTGGACGACGTGAGCGAGCGGCACGCCCGCGACGGCTGGGAGAGCCGCGACGTCACGGTCCCCGCCAAGTCGCTCGACCGGGTCCTCGAGGAGGCAGGCTGGGAGGGCCGCGACATCCACTTCGTCTCGGTCGACGTCGAGGGCGCCGAGCCCGAGGTGCTGCGCTCGTTCGACCTGCGCCGGTGGCGGCCGTGGATCCTGGTGGTGGAGTCCACCGCGCCGCGCAGCACCGAGCAGACGCACCACGAGTGGGAGCCGGGGGTGCTGGAGGCCGGCTGGGTGCCGTGCCTGTTCGACGGTCTGTCCCGCTACTACGCCTCGCCGGACCACCCCGAGCTCGTCGAGCTGCTGTCGTACCCGGCGTGCCCGCTGGACGAGTTCGACACGGACGCGGACCGGCAGCGGCGCGAGACGATCGAGCGCCAGCAGCGCGAGCTGGCGGAGCGGGACGAGCGCCTGCACCGCGCGACCGCCGAGACGGTGCGCTGGCGCACCGCCGCCCTGACCCGCTGGGCCGTGGGCGCCGGGGCGGCCCCGGACCGCGCGGCGCACGAGGCGGCGCGCGCGGCGCACCTCGAGTCGGAGCTGGCCGCGACCCGCGCCACCCTGTCCTGGCGCGTCACGGCACCGCTGCGCGCCGTGCGCCGCGGCGGCCGGGCGGCCCGGTGACCGCCCCGACGACCGAGGCGGTCGCCGAGGCCCGGACCCGCGCCCTGCTCGCGCAGCGACTGCGCGCGGGCGCGGAGGCCGTGCTGGCGGACGCCCCGGCCCCCGACCCCGATCCCGCGCGCGACGCCGACGCCTGCCTCACGGCGCTGGTGGCCGAGCTCGTCCGGGAGCCCGGCGCCGAGCTGATCTGGCTCCTGCTGACGCTGCTCGCGGGCGCCTACCCGTCGGCCGACGACGTCCGGGACGTGCGGCGCGCGCTCGACCTGGAGGACGTCCAGGGGGTCACGCTGCGGCTGCTGGACCGGGCGCACGACCTCGCGACCGCCCGCCGCGGGCACGACCGCGAGGCGGTCGTCACCTCCGGCGTCGTCGTCGACGTCGACATGTGCGCGCGGTTCGACTTCCACAACGGCATTCAGCGCGTGGCCCGGGAGGTCGCGCGCCGCTGGGCCGTGGACCGCGAGGTCACGTTCGTGGCGTGGACCGAGACCGCCGCGGCCCTGCGCACCCTGACGGATCGCGAGGCGGACCGTGCGCTGCGCTGGCGGGACTCCGACCGCGCCGCCACCGGCCTGGTCGAGGAGGAGGACGCGGACGCCGCGGCCCGGCCGCTCGTCGTGCCCTGGCGCGCGCGGGTCGTGCTGCTCGAGGTCCCGCTCCCCGACGTCCGGTGCTCCCGGCTCGCCGCCCTCGCGGAGCTGTCGGGGTCGACCCTGGACGGCATCGGCTACGACGCGATCCCGCTGATCAGCGCGGACATCCGCCCCCTGGGCGAGCCGAACGGGTTCGTCACGTACCTCACGGCGGTCAAGCACGCGCGCCGGGTCGCGGGGATCAGCGCCTCGGCCGCCGAGGAGTTCCGCGGCTTCGCGCACGCCCTCGCGGCGCAGGGCCTGCCCGGGCCGGACGTCGTCGAGGTCACGCTGCCGACCAGCGTCCCGGACGCCCCCGCGGGCGAGCCGCGGACCGAACCCGCGCGGCCGTTCGTGCTCAGCGTGGGGCGCCTGGAGCCGCACAAGAACCACGCGGCGCTGCTGCAGGCCGCCGAGCGGCTCTGGGACGAGGGCGCCGACTTCGAGCTGTGCCTGGTCGGGGGCCCCGGCTGGGACCTGGACGACTCCCCCGCGGTCGCGACGATCCGCCGGCTCGAGCGCGCCGGCCGCCCGGTCACGTGGCGGCGCGGCGTGGGCGACCAGGAGATGTGGCGCCTCATCCGCACCGCCTCCTGCACGGCCTTCGTGTCGCTGCACGAGGGCTACGGCCTGCCGGTGGCGGAGTCGCTCGCCTGCGGCACGCCGGTGCTGACCACGCGCTACGGCAGCCAGGGCCAGATCGCCGCCGCGGGCGGCTGCCTGACCGTCGACCCGCGGGACGACGACGACGTGCTCGCCGGCCTGCGCCGGATGGTCACGGACGCCGACCTGCGTGCCCGGCTGCGCGCGGAGGCCGCCGCCCGGCCCGCGCAGACCTGGGACCACTACGCCCGCGAGCTGTGGGCCACCCTGCTCGGAGGTGCCGCGTGAGCCTGGTCCGACGCGTGACGGGGCGCGTGCGCTCCGCCCTGCACCCGCAGCCCGAGGTCCCCGACGGGGCCTGGGACCGGCGCGTCGCCACCCTGGTGGACGTGCTCGCGCAGGACGCCGGCGCCGGCGGGGGCCCGGGCGCCGACCCGGAGGCCCGGCTGCTGCGCCTGCTCGCCGACGCCTCCGAGGCCCAGGTGTGGCTGGCCCTGGCGGTGCTCTCCGCCCGGCTGCCCGCCCCCGCCGAGGTGGTCACCGTGCGGCGCGCCGCCCGCACCGCCGGCCCGGCCGCGATCCTGCGGGCCGCGCGCGACGCCACCACCGAGGCGAGCGCGCGGCGCGAGGTGCGGGTCCTGCGCGACCGCACGCTCGTCGACATGGGCGACCTGGTCCTGTTCCCCCTCGGCACCGGCATCCAGCGCGTCGCCCGGAACGTCGGCCGCGTCTGGCGCGACCGGCACGACGTCACGGCGGTCGCCTGGACGCCGGAGCTCGACGCGCTGCGGGCGCTCACGGCCGCCGAGCGGGACCGTGCGCTCGCCGGCGACGACGCGCCGGTGGTGGTGGACGTGACCCGGCCCGACGACGCGGCGCCGGTCGTCGTCGTCCCGTGGGGCGGCCGCTACCTGCTGCCGGAGCTCGCGATCCAGGTGCGGCGCTGCGCCGCCCTGCACGGGCTCGCCGCGCACTCCCCCACGCGGTGCGGCGTCATCGGCTTCGACCTCGTCCCGATCACCTCCGCCGAGACGTCCGCCGAGGGCTTCGCGGCGGTGTTCGCGCTCAACCTGGCGGCGGTGGCGGAGTTCGACGCGGTGGCGGCGATCTCCGACGCGGCCGCGACGGAGTACGAGGGGTGGCGGCGGATGCTCGGCGGCGCGGGCCTGCCCGGCCCTCGCGTCGAGGCCGTCGGGCTGCCCGCGCACGCCCCGGAGCCGACCGAGGCCGACCTGGCCGAGGCCCGTGACCGGTTCACGGTCGGCGGGCAGCCGCTCGTGCTGTGCGTCGGCAGCCACGAGCCGCGCAAGAACCACCTGGCGGTCCTGCACGCGGCCGAGCTGCTCTGGCGGCGCGGGCACCGGTTCACGCTGACGTTCGTCGGCGGCAACTCGTGGAACAGCGAGGCCTTCTCCCGGCGGCTCGGCGAGCTGCAGGGCGCCGGCCGCCCGGTCGAGTCCGTCAGCCGGCTGGACGACCGCCTGCTGTGGGCGGCCTACCGGGTGGCGCACTGCACGGTGTTCCCCTCGCTGAACGAGGGCTTCGGCCTCCCGGTGGCCGAGTCGGT
The DNA here is from genome assembly GCF_022346185.1 of Cellulomonas sp. ACRRI. GTDB lineage: Bacteria > Actinomycetota > Actinomycetes > Actinomycetales > Cellulomonadaceae > Cellulomonas. The sequence goes on from NZ_JAKRMS010000016.1 coordinate 29,510, forward strand.
CGCCGCCGGCACCCCCGCGCTGGCGTCCGACTTCGGCAGCATGCGCGAGATCGCCGCCCGCGGCGGGGTCCTCCTGGTCGACCCGCGGGACGACCACGCCGTGGCCGACGGCCTCGAGCGGCTGCTCACCGACGACGCGCTGCACGCGCGGCTGACGGCGGACGCCGCGGCCGCGCCGGAGACGTCGTGGGAGGAGTACGCGGAGCGGGTCTGGGACGTGCTGACCGGAGCCACCGCGGCCGCCGTGACCGGGTCCGCCGGTGAGCGCGAGTAGTCTGTCCGGGCCGATCCAGCGGTCGGCCGTACCGTCGGGAGCTTGGATCGCATGACCACCATCAGTGAGGCCAGGGCCGCGCGCCTCGAGCAGGAGCCGCTGCGCACGACCGGTCCGAAGCGCGGGTTCGCCCGCGGTCTGGTCGGGCAGGTCCAGGACATCTGGGCGCACCGCGAGCTGCTGGACATGCTGATCCGGCGCGAGCTGAAGGCCCGGTACAAGGACAGCGCGCTGGGCTTCGTGTGGAGCTTGATGCGCCCGCTCGCGATGCTGCTGATCTACTACATCGCGCTGGGCAAGTTCCTCGGCGCGGCGCGGTCGATCCCCGACTTCGCGATCTACATCTACACCGGCCTGACCGCGTGGGGGCTGTTCTCGGAGGCGGTGTCCACCGGCACCGCGTCGATCGTCGGCAACTCGGGTCTGATCAAGAAGGTCTACCTGCCGCGCGAGATCTTCCCGCTCGCCGCGCTGGGCTCGGCGCTGTTCAACTTCGCGATCCAGCTGGTGATCCTGTTCGCCGCGACCATCGCGGTGGGCAAGGTGCCGACCGGCACGCGCTGGGGCTACCTGCCGCTGTCGCTCGCGGTCATCGTCGTCACCGCGCTGGGCTGGGCCCTGCTGCTGTCCGCGGTGAACGTGTACCTGCGTGACATCCAGTACCTGGTCGAGATCGCCATCATGATCTTCTTCTGGGCGTCCCCGATCGCGTACTCGTGGGCCCTGGTGAGCGGCGAGATCGGTGCCGGCTGGCTCCGCGAGCTCTACCTCACGAACCCCATCACGATCGCGATCATGGGGTTCCAGCAGACGTTCTGGGTCGCGGGCAGCGACCAGCCGTACCCGCCCGACCTCGACACCCGGCTGTGGATCTGGCTCGGCGTCGGCGTCCTCTTCACCCTGATCGGCCAGCGCGTGTTCGCGCGGCTGCAGGGCAACTTCGCGCAGGAGCTCTGATGGGCAGCAAGGCCACCGTCGTCGAGGTGCACGACGTCTCGAAGCGGTTCGTGATCCGCAAGGAGAAGTCCCTCAAGGAGCGGATCGTCAACTTCGGCCGCTCGAACCTCCACAAGGAGGACTTCTGGGCGCTCCGGAACATCGACCTCGACATCGAGACCGGCACCTCCGTCGGCCTGATCGGCCCCAACGGCTCCGGGAAGAGCACGCTGCTGAAGACGATCGGCGGCATCCTGCAGCCGACGTCCGGCACCGTGCGGACCCGCGGCCGCATGGCGGCGCTGCTCGAGCTCGGCGCCGGGTTCCACCCGGACCTGACCGGCCGCGAGAACGTCTTCCTCAACGCCTCGATCCTCGGCCTGTCCACCCAGGAGACGGAGAAGTACTTCGACGCGATCGTCGACTTCTCCGGCATCGAGCAGTTCATCGACACCCAGGTGAAGTTCTACTCCTCGGGCATGTACGTCCGCCTGGCCTTCGCGGTGGCGGTGCACGTGGACCCGGACGTGCTGCTGGTGGACGAGGTGCTGGCGGTGGGCGACGAGCCGTTCCAGCGCAAGTGCATGGACCGCATCCGGACGTTCCAGCACGAGGGGCGCACGATCGTCCTCGTGACGCACGGGCTGGACCAGGTGGCCGAGGTGTGCGACCGCGCGGTCGTGCTCGAGCACGGCGTGGTCAAGGCCGACGGCGAGCCCCGGGACGCGCTGCGCGTGCTGCGCTCGGAGTTCGACCAGATGCGCGCCGCGGAGATCGAGAAGCAGCAGGCGTCCGCCTCGGCCGCGCCCGAGGAGCGGCCGCGGGCCGAGATCGTGTCCGTCGAGCTGCTGCAGGACGGCCGCCCCGTCCAGGAGGTCACCACCGGCGCCCCGCTGTCCGTCCGCGTGACCGTGGACGCCGCCGAGCACCTCGACTCGTGGATCCTCGGCTTCGGCTTCGACTCCTCGATCGGCCAGGGCGTCTTCGGCACCAACAGCAAGCTGCTGGAGACCCCGATGCCCCCGCTCCGCGGCCGCGCGTCGTACGACTTCGCGATCCCGGCGACGCACCTCGGCGAGGGGTCGTACACGGTGCACGGCGCGATCGCCGGCCCGACCGGCGCCGAGCTGCACCGCCTGCGCGAGGGCGCGCGGCTCACCGTGGCGGCCGACGGCCGCGAGCAGGGCTTCGTGCGGCTGGACACCCGGATCGTGCCCGCCCGCTGACCGGTCCCGGACGCGCGGACGGCCCGGCTCCCCTCGGGGGGCCGGGCCGTCCGTCTGCCGGGTCAGCGGGTCTGCGCGCGGTTGAAGTACTCCTGGCTCCGGCCGATCTCGATCGGCAGCACGAAGTCGCCCTGCCCCGCCATCATCGGCTTGTAGGTCGCGATGCCCGCGGCGTCCGCGTTCCGGCCGAGCATGAGGTTGTAGTACTCGTTCAGCCGGATCAGCGCGGCCTCGTCGGACAGCACGATCGCCCGGACGACCGCGTGCAGGCCGGTGCGCTGCGCGGTCGCGGCCCACGAGTCGCGCTCGGCCGCCGAGGCCGACCGCCCGAGGATGCGCTGGTAGACGCCGTCCACCCACGTCCGCAGGTCCTTGCGGCCGATGACGTCGAAGCCCTCGGCGCTGGCGTACACCTGCACCTGCAGCTCGGGCACGGTCATGCCCTGCAGCATGAGGTTGACCCAGGTCTGCGTGCCGGTGGCGTCGGGCTCGCGGCCGAGCGCCGTGCGGTACTGGCGCTGCACGAAGGTGTAGATGCGCTCGTTGGACCGCACGATGCCCTGCGCCACCGGGCGCGAGTCCCCCGTGACCAGCAGGTGCTGGGTCCAGGTGGCGAGGCCGGTGGGGTCGGGCGCGCGGCCGAGGATGTCCTGGTAGAGCGCGTTGACGAGCTTCGTGGCCTGGTCGCTCGACATGCCGGACACGCCGAACCAGTCGCTCTTGAGGCCCAGCCGGCTGCGGACCTGCGCCCCCGTGAAGGTGGTCACCGCGCCGGAGGTGGCGCGGACCGTCACGGTGGTCGCGCGGCCGCCGTCCTCGCCCAGGCCGTTGCGGGCGGTCACCCCGATCGACCCGATGGCCCCCGTGCCCAGCGCCGCCGCGACCGCGGACTGGCTGAGCGTCACCGTCCAGGTGTGGTTCGGGTTGGCGGCGGTCGCGTCGCCGAGGTCCTGCACGGCCGGGAAGGCGCCGCCCGCGGTCCAGCCGCCGGTCGAGGAGCTGAACTCGGTCCGGGCGATCGCCCCGTTGCCGGAGCGCCGCACCTGGCCGCTGGTCTCGGCGACCGCCTGCGAGGTGGTCGCCTGCTCCACGGTGGTGACCACGCCCGCGTCGGTCTGCCGGAAGGCGCCGTTGTAGACCTGGCAGGTGGTCGTGTCGCAGATCGTCGCGGCGGTGCCGCCCGACAGCGCGTACGAGCGGGCCGCCACGGCCTGGGCGCGCAGGGCGTGCATGCCGCGGCCGCCGCCGGCGTTTCCCCACGACGACGGGGACTCGCTCGGCACGACGCTGCGCAGGTAGTCGTCGATGGTCACGCGGTTCACGGTGATCTGCGACGACCCCGTGTTCACCGCCGTGAGCGAGCCGCGGTACGCGGTGGTCTTCCCGACCTCGCAGGTGCGGATCAGGTTGTTCGGGTCCGCGGGGTTCGCGGAGGTGGTCACGGCGGTGCCGGACGGGGCGCCGCCGTACCAGGGCGTCCACGGGCCGGCGCAGCCGGGTCCGCGGAGCACGGCGAACGTGCCCGAGGGCTCGCGGCGCAGCAGCACCGCGGTGGTGCCGGCGGCCGTGCCGTTCACCGCGAGCGCCGGACCGGTGACGATCGTGTCGCCGCGGTCCAGCCGGGTCAGCTGGACGCCGACCACCGGGTTGCCGGCGTCGCCCGCGAGCGAGGTGCCGCCGTAGTAGTGGTCGAGGATCTGCTGGTAGGACCAGCCGTGGTCGACCGCGTAGCCGTAGGCGCCGTACTGCCCCATCCCCCGCCCGTGCCCGTAGCCGTGGCCGACGAACGTGAACGACGGGTCGGCGGCGGCGGCGGGCTGCGCGGCGGGCACGGCGACGGCGAACGCCGCGAGCACGGCCGCCACGAGGGCGGCGAGCGCGCGGCGGGCCGCGGGGGCGTCGCGGACGAGGGCGGCGGCGGGGCGAGGCATGCCGCCGATTGTGGCCCCGGAAGTCGCGTCCGGTCAGCAGGCCGCGCGAACCGGTCCCATTTGCCCCGAAACAATGCCACGCTGGTGGTCCAGCAGCACGTCGAGCGCACGAAGGGGGCGCCGTGCCGGAGGGGACCGCGTACGACGAGGCCTACTACCAGGCGAACGGGCAGGACAGGGACCGCCCGGCGCTGCGGCTCTACGACCGGCTGGTGCGGCGGTACGTCCGGCCGACGCGGGTGCTCGACGTCGGGTGCGGCACGGGGCACCTGCTCGCCCGTCTCGCGCGCAGGACGCCGGCGGACGGCCTGGAGGTCTCCGCGTACTCGGCGCGGCTGGCCCGCGAGCGGTCGCCGCGCAGCACGGTGTACGCCGACGCCGAGGAGCTGCCCGCGGGCGGGTTCGACGGGTTCACCGCGGTGCACGTGCTGGAGCACATCCCGGACGAGCCGCTGTCCGCGCTCCTGGGCGCGCTGCACCGCGCCACCCGGCCCGGGTCGCGCGGGCTCGTGGTGGTGCCCGACCCGGCCGGCCGGGCACGCGCCCTGCACGGCGACGGCTGGCTGGGGTTCACCGACCCGACCCACGTGAACCTGAAGCCGCACGCGGCGTGGGTCGACTTCCTCGCCGCGCACGGCTTCCCGGTCGAGCGGGCGGCCTCGGACGGGCTGTGGCACTTCCCCTACTCGTCGCTGCCCGTCCCGCTGGACGCGCTGCGGCACGGCCTGCCGATGGCGGCGCAGTTCCTCGCGGGGCGGCTGCTGCTGCCCCCGGGCTCCGGCGAGTCGTCGATCCTGGTCGTCCGGCGCGCGCAACCCTGAGCGCACCCCCGGTGGGTGGCGTCACGTCCCGGAGGCCGGAGGGTGGCGGGGCCCGCCGAGTAGGCTCCTGGGGGCGCCGCGGGGGCGGTGCCGACCGACTCAAGGGGCTGGGCACCGCATGACCACGCGCACCGATCGCGACGACGTCGACGTCCCCGGGCGGCAGGAGCCGCCGGCGGACGCCCGCCGCCGGCGCCGCCCGGACGTCCGGGCCCTCGGCGCGCGGCTCGCGCCGCGGTGGCCGGTCCCGGCGCTCGTGCTCTGGACGCTCGTCGTGTGGAGCCGGCCGATCCTGCGGGACCCCGCGAGCCTGCGCCTGTCGAACCCGGGCGACTCGGAGTCGTTCTCCCTGTACCTGTCGTGGAACGTGCACGCGCTGACGCACGGCAAGAACCCGTTCTTCCTGGACAACCTCTACGCGCCCCAGGGGATGGACCTGGGCAACGCCCTGTCCCTGCCGTCGGTGTCCCTGCTCGTGGCGCCGATCACGGCCGCGTTCGGCGGCACCGCCGGGTACAACGCGGCGTTCCTGCTCGCGGTCCTGGCCGGGGCGGTGGCGGTGTACCTGCTCGCGCGGGAGCTGACCGGCTCGGTCGTCGGCTCGACGATGGCGGGGGCGCTCATGGTGGTCAGCCCCTACGTCACGGGCCACGCGCTGGGGCACCTCAACCTGCAGTGGACGTTCGGGCTGCCGCTGCTGGCCTGGCTGACGATCCGCTGGCACCGCCGACGCCTGCGCACGGCGTGGTTCGTGGTGGACGTGGCCCTGGTCGTCGCGTTCACCATCGGCGCGTCCACCGAGCTGCTGGTGACGCAGAGCCTGTTCGCCGCGGCCGGGTTGGTCGTGGCCTGGGTCGCCGTGCCCGCGCCTCTGCGCGCCCGCCTGCTCCGGGCGGCCGGCTGGCTCGCGCTGGGCGTGCTCGCCGGCGTGGTGCTGGCGAGCCCGGTGATCCTCGCCGGGCTCCGCTCCGGCATCCCGGCCGACGTGGCGAACGACCCCGGCCTGTACTCCAGCGACCTCACCAACCTGCTCGCGCCGACCCACCTGACCCTGCTGGGCGACTCGTTCTTCGCCGACCTGCGCGCGGGCTGGAACGGCAACGAGGCGGAGAACACCGCCTACCTGCCGGCGACCCTCGTCGTCCTGGTGGTCGCGAGCGCGGTCGCCGTGCGCAGCCGGCTGCAGGCGGCGCTCTGGGCGATCGCCGGCCTGGCGCTGCTCGCGAGCTTCGGCCCCCGCCTGCTGGTCGCGGGGCACGCCACGGTCCCGCTGCCCTGGGCGGTCCTGGAGAGGATCCCGGGGCTGGACCACGCCCTGCCCGGCCGGTTCTCGCAGTTCGCGTTCATGGCCCTGTGCGTCCTCGTCGCCGTCGCGTGGGCGCACCGCGGCCGGTGGGGCTGGCTGGTCGGCGGCGCGGTGGCCGCGACCGCGGTCCTGCTGCTGCCCAACTTCAGCACGATGCTGTTCCCGGCGAACGCCGCCGACCCCGAGCCCGACACCATCGAGGTGGTCCGCGACGTCGTCGAGCCCGGGGAGAACGTGCTGGTCATGCCCGTCGGCCAGTGGGGCCCCGGCATGCGCTGGATGGACGACCTGGACTTCTCGTTCGAGATGCCGAGCGGGAACGGCGGCGGCGCGGCCACGCCCGAGGGGCTGAAGGACCCGGTGGCCGCCGCGCTGTTCGCGACCGACCTGGACTACGACTACGCCGCCGAGCTGCCGGCGTACCTCGACCGGGTCGGCGTGGACCTGGTGCTCGTCGACGCGCGCTACCCGGACTGGCTGGCGGTGGCCGAGGAGTCCCTGCCCGTGCCGGGCGTCGAGCGCGACGGCGTCTGGGTGTTCGACCTCGGCTGACGGGCGCCCCGGGCGGGCTCATCCCCGAGGGGCGAGCTCCTCGAAGAGCCGCGCGTGCTGGTCGACCACCCGGTCCGCGGAGTAGCGGGAGCGCGCCTCGGCCGCCCCGCGGTCCCGGTCGAGGTCCGCGGCCGCCAGCTCCCGGAGCGCGCGGGCCAGGCCGTCGACGTCCCGGGGCGCCACGACGCGGCCGAACCCGGTGTCCCGCACCGGCATCCGCACGCCGGGCAGGTCGCTGGCGACCACCGGCACGCCGAGCATCATCGCCTCCACCTGGACGATGCCGTACGCCTCGAGGGAGTTGACCGACGGCAGCGTGAAGACGTCGAGCGACGCGTAGAAGTCGGGCAGGTCCTCGTCGGGCACGAAGCCCAGGAGGCGCACCCGGGGGTCGTCACCGACGGCGGCGCGCACCCGCTCCACGACGCTGCCGCCGGCGACCTTGGCGAAGTCGCCGCCGATCAGCAGGCGGGCGTCGTCGTCGAGGGTCCGGAACGCCCGGACGAGGTACTCCAGGCCCTTCTCCTCGACGATGCGACCGAGGAAGCCCACGTGCAGGCCGTCGCCGTCCCGGAACCGCGGCGTGCCGCCGGACCGGTCGAGCGCCGGGGCGGGCAGCGCGCGCGTGCGCCCGGCCATGGCCGCGTGCAGCCGGCTGTGCTCGGCGTAGTCCTCGCTCGTCACCGCGACCACGTCGGCGTGCCGCAGCGCGATGCCGTGCGACAGGTCGAGCGCCCGGACCTGGACCGCGTTCAGCGCGCCGGGCGGCAGCGTCACGTCGCACTGGTAGGTCACGACGGTGGGGACGCCGCGCGCGAGGGTGGTGATCGCGCCCGCCTCGAGCATCGGCAGGTGCAGGTGCAGCAGCCGCGCCCGGCGGGCCCAGCGCGCGACCGTCGGCGCGAACGCGGGGCTGACGATCCCCTTCCCGATGCGCGCGACCACCGGGGTGCGGAGCACGCGCACCCCGTTGATCGTCTCGCGCGCCGGCACCGAGGGGTCGTGGTGGCCGGCGACGACGAGGACCCGCCAGCCCCGGGCCGCGAGGCCCTCCGCGGTGACCCGGGCGGCCTCGGTGACGCCCGACACGTAGGGGGCGTAGTAGTTCAGCGCGACGACGACGTCGTAGGCGGGGCGAGCGGTCATGGGCGTGATCCTTCCGGCAGGCGCGGCAGCCGCGCCACCGAGAGCGCGACGACGGGGACCAGCACCGCCCCGGCGACGACGCACCCCACGAGCAGCGGGAGCGTCACGCGGGCGGCGAGGTCCGGGACGAGGAGGGCGACGACGACGGCCGCCACCACCCCGGCGACCCAGGCGGGGCCGGTGCGGCGGTGCCGGCCGAGGGCGACGGCGAGGTCGTTGGCGACGGAGGCGACGAGGTAGGCGGCGACCCCGAGCACGACGAGCACGACGTCGCCGCGGGCGACCTGGTACTCGGGCCCGAACAGCACCGGGACCAGCGCCGGTCCGAGCAGCGTCCCGACGACCACCGTCAGCGCGGCGGTCGCGACGACGAGGACGGCCAGGCGGGTCACGAGCCGCCGCGCCCGGTCGCCCTCGCCGCGGTGCACCATGCCCGCGATCGGCGCGACGTACACCGCCTGCGCCGCCTGGGTCACGAAGACCGGGAGCCGCGCGAGGGTGAGGGCCGCGAGCAGGTGGCCCGCGGTGGCGGCGAGCGCCGGGGTGCCGGCCACCAGCCCGGCGACGACCGGGCCGCTGTTGAGCAGGCCCTGCATCCCCAGCATGGCGACCACCAGCGGCAGCACCGCGCGGCGGGCGCCCCGCAGGTCGCCGCCGTCGGCGGCCGCGTCGGCGACCTCGGGCCCGGGGTGGGGTGCCGGCCCGCCGCGGCGCACCAGCGCCCGCCCGACGAGTGCGCAGGCGACCGAGGAGCAGGCGACGGCCGCCAGGTAGGGCTCGACCGCGGTCGTGCCCGACAGCCACAGCGCGACGGCCACGGCGGCGCGCAGGCCCGCGTCGACCAGGACCACGCTCGCGTACGCCAGGCGCCGGCCCTCCCCCGCGAGCACCCCGCGCGCGGGGAACTGCCAGACGAAGCCCGCCGCCGTGGGGACGAGCAGCAGCACGGCCGCCCACGCGACGGCGTCCGGCGACCCCCCGTCGCGCAGCAGCCACACGAGCAGGTGCACGACGACCGCCGCGGCGGCGAGCGGCAGCGCGATCCGGGCGCCCCGGGCGAACGCGGTCGCCCCGCGCCACGCCCCGGTGGCCGTGCGGGTCGCGAGGACCTGCTCGACCGGCAGGAAGGCCCCGAGCGAGGCGATGATCGCCGCCGACCAGAACAGCGAGAAGGCGGAGTAGCCGGCGGGCCCGACGGCGCGGCCGACGACGACGAGGAGCGCGTAGGTCGCGGCCCCCGACACGACGGCCCCGCCGAGCACCCACACCGGCGACCGCGGGTCGGGCACCCTCATCCCAGGACGACCGCCGCGCCGAACAGCCCCAGCCACAGGACGCCGAGCACCTGCAGCGTCCGGTCGCCCAGGACGACGCTCTCGGGCTCCCCGGCGGCACCCCGGTCGATGTCCAGCGCGTACCGCAGGATCGCCACCACGAACGGCGCGATCGACAGCTGGGTGAGCAGCGCCTGGTGCCCCGGGAGGGAGAACGCCCACAGCGAGTAGAAGACGACCGTCGCGGACGCCGCGATGCCCCAGACGAACCGCAGGTAGCTCGCGGAGTACGCCTCCAGCGTGCGGCGGGTCGCCGACCGGCCCTCGCCGACCAGGTGCACCTCGGAGTAGCGCTTGCCCGCCACCATGAACAGGGAGCCGAAGGTGGCCACGAGCAGGAACCACGGCGACAGCGGCACGTCGGCCGCCACGCCGCCGGCGACCGCGCGCAGCAGGAACCCGGACGACACGATCGCCAGGTCGATGACCACCTGGTGCTTCAGCCACAGGCAGTACGCGGTCTGCACGGCCGCGTAGACGGCGAGCACCGCCGCGAGCGGGCCCTCCCCGACCAGCACGAGCGCGACCGGCACCCCGACCCCGAGCACGGCGGCGAGCACGGACGCCACCGGGACGGGCAGCTCGCCGGAGGCGATGGGGCGCAGCCGCTTCACCGGGTGCTGCCGGTCGGCCTCGCGGTCGAGGACGTCGTTCAGCAGGTAGACCCCCGACGCCACCAGGGAGAACGCGACGAACGCGAGCAGAACCCCCCGCAGGCCGTGCGGCGTGAGCACCGTCCCCGCGGCGATCGGTCCGGCGGCGACCAGGACGTTCTTGACCCACTGGCGCGGGCGCGCGGCCCGGACCGCGGCGCGGACGGTCCTCACCGGGCGGCCCGCACGCGCCGCCGCACCAGCGCGCCGGTGACCGCCCCGATCGCGGCGCCCGCCGCGACGTCCGAGGGGTAGTGCACCCCGACGACGACGCGCGACACCGCCATCCCGCCGGCCAGGGCGGCGGCCGGCACGGGGCCGACGATCCCGCCGAGGGCGACGCAGGCCGCGGTGGTGGAGGCCGCGTGCGCGCTCGGGAAGCTCAGGTCGGACGGCGTGCGCACCAGCACCTGCACCGCCGGGTCGTCCGGCCGCGGGCGGCGCACCACGCGCTTGAGGACCACGGCCGCCGCGTGCGCGCCGAAGGCCGCCGCGGTCACGCCGAGCCACTCGGCGCGCCGGCGCCGGTCCACGACCGCCCCGGCCAGGCCGAGCGCCAGCCAGCCCGCGGCGTGCTCCCCCCAGGTGGAGTAGGCGCGCGCGGCGGCCGGGACGGCCGGCACCCGCGACGCCACCTGCTGGACACGCCCCATCAGGCGGATCTCCGCGCTCGTCACCTGTCTCGCTCACCCCGGGAATCGTCGGCTGCCGGTCGGGCCGGGGGCTGCTGCCCGCCCGGCCGGGCCACCCAGGACCCGCTCACACGTACTTCGCGACCGCCTGGTTACGGTACTCCAGGCTGCCGACGATCTGGCTGCGCAGCTCGCCCTCGCCCCGCGCGAGCAGCACCGGCGGCCACGTGGCCATGCCCGCGGCGTCGGCCCCCCGGCCCAGGTACTGCTGGTAGAACGCCTGGACGCGGATGTTCGCGCTCTCCATGGACTGCCAGAACCCGCGGACCACCGCGTCCTTGCCCTTGCTCGCGACCAGCGGCGACCAGAAGGCGATGTCGGACGCCGACGCGGTGCGCCCGAGCATCTTGCTGTAGAGCGCGGCGACGTAGCGGTCGTTGGTCTGGCCGGAGATGTTGAAGTACTCGACGCTGCCGAACAGCCAGATGCGCAGGTCCTCCGACCGCATCCGCCCGTCCATGATCGCGGCGGTCCAGGTCGCGATGCCGGTCGGGTCCGGCGCGCGGCCGAGCACGTCCCGGTAGGCGCGGTCGACGGCCGCGTACGCGTACTCGGCGCTCGTCGCGAGGCCGGTGGCGACCTGGGCCGGGGCCATGCCGCCGACCATCGCCGCGCTCCACGAGGTCAGCCCGCCCTGGTCGACCGGCCGCCCGAGCATGTCCTGGTAGAGCTTGCTCGTGATCGCCCGCGCGTCCGACAGCGGCATCGCCGGCCCCGAGACCGAGGCGATGTTCCGGATCGTGCCGAGCTGGGCGTAGCCGTACCGGCCGGGGCACGCCGTCTGCGCCACGTCGCGGTGCCCGATCACCCGCGGGAGGTACAGGCCGGACGGGTAGGTGCCGGCACCGAGCGGGTTCACCCCGTAGGCCGCGAGGCGCCAGCCGATGATCCGGCCCACGGAGTCGATCATCGCCGGCGTGGTGGGCACCGTGTCGTAGTTGCCCAGCATCGAGACGCCGACGGTGCCGGTGTTCGCGTTGGTCGCGTGGACGCCGATGACCGCCTGGGTCAGGCTGTTGGCCCGGCCCTCGTAGATCGTGCCCCACTTGTCGACGATGAAGTTGTAGCCGATGTCGCACCAGCGGCGGGCGTCGATGTGGTACGCCTGGTCGTTCCGGATCTGCTGGATGGCCTGGGCCTGCGTCGTGTAGGAGTTGCTGCCCGCCGTGTGGTGCACGACGGCCCCCTCGAGCCGGCTCGCGACGTCGGGCGCGCAGACCTGGTTGCGCGCGCCCCACTGGGCGCGCGTGACGACGGCCGGCTGCGACGCCGCCGCCGGGACGACCGCCGCAGCGGCGGACGTGCGGTACGCCGCCGTGCGGACCACCGCCTCGCCGGCGCTCGCCGCGCCCTCGGCGGCCGCCGCGCCGGTCCCGGTGGTCCCGGTCGCCCCGAGGTCCTCGTCGGACGCCACGAGCGCGAGCGACAGGTCGGCGGGCCCGCCGTTGGCCGTGGCCGCGAACGACAGCTGCACCGCCTCGGCCTCGCCGACCCAGTACGAGTCGGTGCCGCCGCGCGCCGCGTTCGCCGCGTCCGCGGTGCCGGCGTCGGGCTCGGCGTCGCTCATGCCGAGCACGACCCAGTCGGACCACTCGCCGTCGGTCAGCGACCGCACCTGCGGCTCGAGCCCCGTGGCGTCCGCGCCCTCCGGCCAGGTCACGCCGACGGTCTGCGCCTCGGTGGTCTCGACCGCCGGGGTCAGGACCCGGCCGGCCTCCAGGACGTCGGCGACGACGGTGCCGGCGGCGGGGTCGACGCTCTCGGCCGGCGCCGGGCTCGGCTCCGCGGCGGGCTCCTCGGCCGCGTCCGCCGACGGCTCGGCACCGGCCGACGGGCCGGCGGAGGGAGCGGCCGACGGGCTCGCGGAGGGGGCGGCCGAAGGGCTCGCGGAGGAGGCGGCGGACGGCTCCGGCGCCGCCTCGGCCTCCGGGACGACGACGAGCGGGGTCTGCTCGACGGTGACGTCGACGTCGGCCGACGCGGGCACCGCCGCGACGGCCGTCGCGCCGGTGGCGGGCGCGACGCCCGCGGGCGCGGCGCCGGCGAGCGCGGACGGTGCCACGCCGACGCCGAGCGCGATCGACAGGGCGAGGAGTGTGCGCATGACGGGTCCTGACGGAAGATCGGGGTCGCCCTCTCGATCGAGCGGACGGGCCCAGGGTCAGCCGACCGTGACAGCCAGTCAAGGACCGCCGCGCTGGATGTCGCATTTGCCCCGAGATCGCGGCCCGCCCGCCGGGCTGCGTCGCCCGGTGGCGGACTGGCTACGCTGAGCCCTCACGCCCCCACGCCCCGGAGGATCCACCCGTGCGCATGCTCGTCACCGGCGGAGCCGGTTTCATCGGCTCCAACTTCGTGCACCAGGTCGTGCGCGAGCACCCCGAGGTCCAGGTCACCGTCCTCGACGCGCTGACCTACGCGGGCGACGAGAAGAGCCTCGCACCGGTGTGGGACCGGGTGACCTTCGCCAAGGGCAGCATCACGGACCACGACATCGTGGACGACCTCGTGAAGAACAGCGACGTGGTCGTGCACTTCGCGGCCGAGTCGCACAACGACAACTCGCTGCACGACCCGTGGCCGTTCGTGCACACCAACGTCATCGGCACGTACACGCTGCTGGAGGCGGTGCGCCGGTACGACGTGCGGTACCACCACATCTCCACCGACGAGGTCTACGGCGACCTGGAGCTGGACGACCCGGCCAAGTTCACGCCGGACACCCCGTACAACCCGTCGAGCCCGTACTCGTCCACCAAGGCGTCCTCGGACCTGCTGGTGCGCGCCTGGGCGCGGTCGTTCGGCGTGCGCGCCACGATCTCGAACTGCTCGAACAACTACGGCCCGTACCAGCACGTCGAGAAGTTCATCCCGCGCCAGGTCACGAACGTGATCGACGGCGTGCGGCCGAAGCTGTACGGCACGGGCGAGAACGTGCGCGACTGGATCCACGTCGAGGACCACAACTCGGCGGTGTGGGACATCATCACCAGGGGCCGCCTCGGCGAGACCTACCTGATCGGCGCGGACGGCGAGGTGGACAACAAGACCGTCGTCGAGCTGATCCTCGAGCTCACCGGGCAGGCGCCCGACGCGTACGACCTGGTGAGCGACCGCCCCGGCCACGACCTGCGGTACGCGATCGACGCCACGAAGCTCCGCACCGAGCTCGGCTGGGAGCCGCGGTACACCACGTTCCGGGACGGCCTGGCCGCGACGATCGACTGGTACCGGGCGAACGAGGCGTGGTGGCGGCCCCAGAAGGACGCGACCGAGGCGAAGTACGCGCAGCTCGGGCGCTGAGCCGACCATGCGGACGCGCCAGCGCGGTGGTGCGCGGGCCGGTGCGCCGCCGCCCGGCGCCGCACCGCCCGGCCCGTGGCCGCTGCGGCTGCTCGCCTCGGTGCCGGACCGGCTCGTCGTCCTGCTGCTCTGCCTGGCGCTCGCCTCGACCGCCGGCACGCTGACCGACCAGTTCCGCCCGGCGGTCGTCCTGCCGGCCACCGCCGTCCTCGCGGCCCTCACCTGGCGCCTCGTCCCCGCGGCGCCCGGGCGGGCGGGCCCGGCGGCCGGCGGCGCCGTCGTGGCGGTGGCCCTCGCGGCGACCTGGGCGGCGGTCAACGCGCCCTTCGCCTCGCGCTACCTCGTCGTGCTGCGGGACCCCGGGTTCCTGACCCTCCGGGGCATCTGGCTCTCGGAGCACGCCGACCCGAACCTGCCGCTGTCCGAGGCGACGCGGTACGTCGGCGCGCTCAACCCCGACATCACGGCCGTGCCCGCGGCGTACGCGGAGGCCGAGGGCCTGCTGCACGTCCAGGGGGCGACGCTGCTCCCCGCGCTCATCGGGTCGGTCGGCTGGGTCGCCGGCACGCCGGGCGTGCTCGCCGGGAACCTGCTGATCGGCGCCGTCGCCCTCCTCGCGGTGTACTCCCTCGCCCGCCGCCTCGTCGGCCCGTGGTGGGCCCTGCTGCCCGTGGTGGCGCTCGGCGCGTCGGTGCCGATGACGGTGTTCTCCCGCGCCGCCTACACCGAGCCGGTGGCGATGGCGTTCGTGTTCGGCGGGCTGAGCGTGGCCTGGGCCGCACTCGCGGGCCGGCGGCTGCTCCCCCACCTCCTGGCCGGCGCGCTCGTCGGCGCGGCCGCGCTGGCGCGCATCGACGGCGCGGCGGTGGTGGTCGGGCTGGTGCTCGGCGTCGGCCTCGCCACGGCGGCGGCCCTCGCCCCCCGGCGGCGCGCCCGGCTCCGCGCCGCGCTGGGCCTGCAGGCCGCCGGTGCGCTGGCGATGGTGGGGCTGGGCTGGCTGGACCTGCGGGTGAACAGCCCGCAGTACCTCGAGAACCTGGGCGGCCAGTTCACGCAGCTCACCGCGGCGCTGCTGGCCGCGCTGCTGCTGGTCCTCGCGCTCTCGCCGCGGCTGCCCTGGCAGGGCCTGCGCGCGGGGCTGCTCGCGCACCGCCGCGCGGCGTCCTGGACCGCCGCCGCCCTCGTCGTGGCCGCGGGCGCGGTGCTGGCCTCCCGCCCGTGGTGGTACGAGGGCCACGGGTTCCACCCCGAGTCGGCGTACGCGCAGGCCGTCGAGTGGCTGCAGGACGGCGAAGGGCTGCCACTGGACGGCACCCGCACCTACGACGAGATGTCGCTGACCTGGGTGTCCTGGTACCACGGCTGGCCGTTCGTCGTGCTCGCCGTGCTCGGGCTCGCCGTGTCCGCGTGGCGGGCCGTGCGGCACCGGGACCCGCGGTGGTGGACGGCGCTCGCCGTGGTCGCCGCGCCGTCGGTGCTCTACCTCTGGCAGGTCAGCATCACCCCGGACCAGGTGTGGGCGATGCGCCGCCTGCTCCCGGTGACGCTGCCCGGCTTCGCGGTCATGGCGGCGGTCGCCGTGTCCGCCCTGTGGTCCGCCCGCCGCTGGTGGACCCGCGCGGCCGCGGTGCTCGCGGCGGTGGCCGTCGCCGTCGTGCCCCTGACCACGTGGCACGGTCTGTTCCGCGTCGTCGAGCAGGACGGCCGCCTGGCCGAGGCGCAGGCGGTGTGCGCCGCGCTCGGCACCGACCGCGTGCTCTACGTCCGCGCCGGCGGGCCGCCGTACCTCGCCACCCTGCGCAGCGTGTGCGACGTGGAGGGCCTCGAGATCAGCTCGGTCCCCGACGCGGACCGCCTCGCGGACCTGCGCGACGACTGGGGCGGCGACTTCGACGTGGTGACGTTCGCGGACTGGGCGGTGCCGTGGGCCGGCGGCACGACGCCCGCCCCGCTGCTGGTGACCACCACCACGTCCTGGGAGAGCACGCTCACGCGCGTCCCGGACGGCTACGCCGTCGGCGGGTCGACGGTCTGGGTGGGGTCGGTGCGCCCCGACGGGAGCGTCGTCCCGGCGCCCGGGTGACGCGCCGCCGGGCGGGTGATCTGCACGAATCCTTTACGGCGCACCCCCCGACGGTCCGCCCGGGGGTGGGCCCCGGCTCCTATGCTCCTCTCTCGTGACCTCCCGCCACGCCGCTCCTGCACGCCCCCGCGCCGTCCGCCACGGCCGGACCCGGCGCAGCCACGGCGTGCTGCGGGGCGCCGCCCTCGCCGTCGTCGCCGTGCTGTGCTTCGGGACGTCCGGAGCGGCGGCGCTGTACGTCCAGCTCAACGGCAACATCAACACCATCGACGCGAGCGACCTGATCCAGGCGATGCCGGAGCCGACCGCCACCGGCCCGGCCGACCCGGACGACCCGAACGCCGGCCGCGACGTCAACATCCTGCTGATGGGGTCGGACGAGCGGGACGGCGAGAACGAGGCCATCGGCGGCCACGTGGACGGCATGCGGTCCGACACGACGATCGTCGCGCACATCTCCGCCGACCGGACCCGGGTCGAGCTCATCTCGATCCCGCGCGACTCCCTGGTCGACATCCCGTCCTGCACCATGTCGAACGGCGCGACCACCTCGGCCCAGCGCAACGCGATGTTCAACTCCGCGTTCGCGATCGGCGCCGACAACGGCGGGGACATCGCCTCCGCGGCGGCGTGCGCCGTCAACACCGTGCAGCAGAACACCGGCGTGCGGATCGACCACTTCGTCGTGGTCGACTTCGCCGGGTTCACCAAGATGGTCGACGCGATCGGCGGCGTGCCGATCTGCGTGCCGAACGACATGAACGCCCCCAAGGCCGGGCTCTACCTCACCGCCGGGCAGCAGACGCTGAACGGCACGCAGGCGCTCGCGTTCGCCCGCGCGCGCACCGGCCAGGGCGTCGGCGACGGCTCCGACACGAACCGGCTCGGCCGGCAGCAGGAGCTGCTGGCCGCGGTGGTGCGGGAGCTGCTGAACAAGAACATGCTCACCGACATCACCCAGCTGATCCGGTTCCTCGACTCGGCCACCGAGTCCCTGTCGATCGACTCGGGCTTCAGCTCGATCTCCGACATGGCCGGGCTCGCCTACAGCCTGCGGGGCGCCTCGGCTGACAACATCTCCTTCATGACGATCCCGTTCGCCGCGGCGCCGAGCGACCCGAACCGGGTGGTGTGGACCTCCGAGGCCGACGCCATCTGGGCCAACGTCGCCGGCGACCGGCCGATGCTGTCCGGCACGAGCCAGGACACCACGGCGGGCGGGACCGGGACGGGCACGGACGCCGGCACCGGGACCGAGGCCGGGACGGGCACGGACGCCGGCACCGGGACCGAGGCCGGGACCGGCACGGACCCCGGCACCGACACCGGCGCAGGGACCGACGCCGGCGCGGGCGCCGGCACGCCGGCCGCCCCCGCCACCCCCGAGACCGCCCAGACCCGCGAGGCGGGCAAGGAGGCGTTCTCCGCCGGCGACGTCACCGCGGTCTGCGGCTGACCGTGGCCCGCCCCGACGACCGCGACCGCGACGCCCGCAGGACGCCGCCCAGCTTCGCGCCCGGCACCGGCGCCCGCCGTCCGTCCGCCGACGGCGCCCAGCCCGTCGGGCCGGCCCCCGCGCGCGAGGCGCGCCCGGCGCGGGGGCCGGCCC
>NZ_JAKRMS010000170.1 GCF_022346185.1 Cellulomonas sp. ACRRI
CCCCTCGATGTGTGCTGCCCCCCCGGCGGCGGGGAGCCGTGCGCGGTCGCCGTGCGGGACGCGTCGCGGGGCGCGGGGCCGGCGGGGACGCGCAGGGCGGCCCGGCCGGGGCCGTGGCGGCGGTGCGGCCGCCGGTCCGCTCGCGGGTCAGGCCGTGGCGGTACAGCGACAGGCGACGGCCCGCGCGGCAGCACACATCGAGGGGCGGCAGGTGGTCGTGGCGTGCTCGCGCATCGTGCTGCCTCCTCCTCGGGTGCGGGTGGCGGACCGGGAGCGGTCCGCGATGGCGGCGAACCTAACCGGTCGTCTCGGGGGATGGAACTCGCTGTCCGACATATGGGACGCAGTGACGTGTCCCGGACACGTCAGGCGCCTGCGGCGTCGAGATCCCGCCGGATCGCCGCGGCCTCTGCGGCAGGATCGGCGGCGGTCAGCAGGACGGCCGACACGGCGCCGACGGCCGCCGCGGCGGGGTCGCGGAGTGCCGCCGCCAGCACCGCGTCGAGCGCGACGGCGACCGGGTGCGACGGTGGCCGCCCGGCGGGGGTGCGCGGGTCGTCCGACCCGACGAAGGTGATGACGGCAGCGGTGACCGGCCCCGGGAAGTACCGCTGCCAGAGCGCGTCGCGGTCCGGTGGGGCGTCGGTGCGCCCGCGGGCCGCCGCGTCGAGCGCTGCGGCGATCTCGGGGTCCGACGCGATCCCGGCCCGGCCGGCCGCGCGGCGCGCGACGGCCACCGCCAGGGCACGCTGCGCCGCGTCCGAGGCGCGGGCGAGGCGCTCGGCGAGCCCGAGGTCGTGCTGCGCGAGCCAGGCGGTGTTCCCCGGGATGGCGCGCAGCCGGTCCGACGGCCGCGCGGAGCCCCACGTCAGGCGGTCGGCTGCGGCCCGGCGCGCGTCGGCGTCCTCCCGGACGTGGAGAGCGCGCTCGTCCGCCAGGCGCTCGCGGTCGGCGGCGCTGGGCCCGGCGCGCTCCTCGTCCGGCACCTCGCCCCGGGCCGCCGCCCGGAGCCGGTCGACCACGTCGCCCACGGTGCGGTCGCGGTCGTCGGCCTGCCGCACGAGGGCGGTGACGGCGTCGACGACGGCCGACCCCGGTGGCAGGTCGACCGCGGCGCCCACGGCCCGCAGCGCGGCCGCGCGGGCGTCGGACGGTGCGTCCGCCGCCGGGATCGGGCCCGTGCCGACGTGCGCGCCTCCCGGAGCGTCGCGCCGCGGGTCACCAATCAGGCGCCGGGTCAGCGCGGTCCGGTCGACCGCCGGGGCGGCGCGGCCGTCACGGACGGCGTCGAGCAGGGCCTCGACGTCCTCGTCGGCCAGCACGCCGGCGGCGACCGCGAGCCGGCGGGCCGCCCAGGCCGCGACCGCGCGCTGCGCCTCCGCGGGCGCCGCGTCGAGCTCTGCGGCGAGCGCGGGGAAGGCGGTGGCGAGCCACTCCTCCCGGGCGCGCCAGGCGCCCAGGTGGAAGGAGGCGCGGGCCGTGCCGGTCGGCGGGTCGGCCACGGGGGCGTGGCCGCGCGGGGAGTCCGGGTGGGCCGGGTGCACGCGGCCCGCGCTGCCGACGAACGGGGCGGGCCGGGGTCGCGCCGTCACCGCGGCGCCCCGGAGCCCCGGTTCGCGCAGCCGGCGGTCCCGCTCCTCGCGCAGCCGCCGGATCGCCTCGTCGCGGGTCGGCTCGGTCCACCCCCGGGCCGGCTCCAGGTCGACCGGGTACGTGTCCCGCGCGACGCCGGCCCAGTACGCGGACCTGCGGGACGACGACCGGACGACCTCCTCCGGCGCGGGCGGCGCGGGCCAGAGCTGCAGGAGGTAACGGTCGGCGACCGGGTCGTCGTCCATCCGGGCGCCGTCGTACCCGTCGTCCATCCGGTCGGCGCACCACCGGGCCCGGCCCACGCCGGCCGGGACCTCGAGCTCGTGACCGGAGTCGAAGGCTGTCAGGGCGTACCGCGATCCGGCGGGCACGAACGGCACCTCGACGACGTCCTGCCAGCCGTCCGGCACCTCGGGGCGGGCCGGGTGCGCCTCGACGCGGACCGGAACGGGGCCCGTGTGCGTCCCGGTCCGCATCGAGAGCGCACCGGGGCGCCGTGCCCCGCACATGCCGTTGGCCTGCCCCGCGTACGCCAGGCCGCCCTCCGTGGCGTCCGCTCCGAACGGGAGCAGGTCCAGGAACCCGTAGTGCACGTGCACCTCGGCATCGAGCAGCACCCGCGTGCCGTCCGCCCGCCTCCGCGCCGCTGTCATGCGTACCACGGTGGACCTCTGGGGACGCGTCTGTCCGGGCCTTCGCACCGCCTCACCCGATCGGGCCCCGGCGCGGCTGACGTCGCTCCGTCCGGGCCCCTCGCGCCCCCGTCCCCAGGTGCCCCCGGCAGGGTCCCGGGATGTCGGCCGTCCCCTCTAGAGTTCTGGGGTGACGACAGCCCTGTACCGCCGCTACCGGCCCGAGACCTTCGCGGAGGTCGTCGGCCAGGACCACGTCACCGCGCCGCTGAGGCAGGCGCTGCGCTCGGGGCAGACCAACCACGCCTACCTGTTCTCCGGCCCGCGCGGCTGCGGCAAGACGACCTCGGCCCGGATCCTCGCCCGCTGCCTCAACTGCGCCCAGGGGCCGACCGACACCCCGTGCGGTGTGTGCGAGTCCTGCGTGGAGCTCGCCCGCGGCGGCCCCGGCAGCCTCGACGTCGTGGAGATCGACGCGGCCAGCCACGGTGGCGTCGACGACGCCCGCGACCTGCGCGAGCGGGCCACGTTCGCGCCCGCCCGCGACCGGTACAAGGTGTTCATCCTCGACGAGGCGCACATGGTCTCGCCGCAGGGCTTCAACGCGCTGCTCAAGATCGTCGAGGAGCCGCCGGAGCACGTGAAGTTCATCTTCGCGACCACGGAGCCCGACAAGGTCATCGGCACCATCCGGTCCCGCACGCACCACTACCCGTTCCGGCTCGTGCCGCCGGATGTCATGGTCGGCTACCTGGACCAGCTCTGCACCGCCGAGGGCGTGCGGGTCGGCTCCGGCGTGCTGCCGCTCGTCGTGCGCGCGGGCGGAGGGTCCGTCCGCGACTCGCTGTCCGTGCTGGACCAGCTCATCGCCGGCTCCGGGCCCGAGGGGCTCGGGTACGAGGACGCGGTCGCGCTGCTCGGGTACACCCACGCCTCGCTGCTCGACGACCTGGTCGACGCGATCTCGGCCCGCGACGGCGCGAGCGCCTTCCGGGTGGTCGAGCGTGTCATCTCGACCGGCCACGAGCCCCGGCGGTTCGTGGAGGACCTCCTCGAGCGGCTGCGCGACCTCATCGTGCTGGCGGCCTCCGGCGACGCGGCCGCGGCCGTGCTCCGCGACGTGCCGGGCGACCAGATGACCCGCATGCAGCAGCAGGCCGCCCACCTCGGGGCCGCGGAGCTGTCCCGGTCCGCCGACCTGGTCAACGCGGCGCTGTCCGAGATGACGGGCGCGACCTCGCCCCGGCTGCACCTCGAGCTGCTCATGGCCCGGCTGCTGCTGCCGGCGCTGGACGACTCCGCGGCGGGCCTCGGGGCCCGGGTCGACCGGCTCGAGCGCGAGGGCGTGCGCGTGGCGTCCGGGCCCGGCGCCGGGGGCGCCGCCGTCGTGGGCGCGGTCGCGGCCGCCCCCGCCTTCGCGCCCGCGGCGCCTGTCGAGCGGGTCGCCGTGGTGACCCCGTCCCCGAGCCCCGCGCCCGAGGTGCGCGAGGCGGGCGCGGCGCTCCGCGCGGTCGCCGACGAGGCCCCGGGGTCCGGCCCGACCGGTGCGGGCGACGAGGGGGGTGCGCCCGCCGACGGGGCTGCCCGGCCCGGCGACCCCGGCGAGGCGCCGGCGACCGGGCCAGCGGTGGCCGGCGAGCGCGGTGCGGCTGAGGGGCAGGGTGCGGCCGACGGGCGTGCCGCCGCGGTCGAGCGTGCCGTGGCCGACGAGCGCGGTCCGGTCGCGGAGCCGGCGGTCGCCGCCACGCCGTCCCGTCCGGTCGGGCCCGCTGCCGAACCGGCCGTCGCGCCGGCTCCCACGGCCCCCGCTGCGCACGACGTGCCGACGGCCGAGCCCGTCGCGCCCGCCGAGCGCCCGGCCGGCGCGCCCGGCGGCGGCGACACGGAGATGCTGCGTCGCCGCTGGCCCGAGGTCCTGGAGACGCTGGGCAGGCTGAAGAAGACGACCTGGGTGCTGATCAGCCAGAACGCGCAGGTCGTCGAGCTCGACGCCACCACCCTCAAGCTCGGGTTCGGGGCGCCCGGCCTCGCGTCGGCGTTCCGTGCGGGCTCGCACGCGGACCTGGTGCAGCAGGCCGTGCGCGAGACGCTGGGGTTCAGCGTGAAGGTCGAGCCGGTGCTCTCGGGTGGTGCCGGCGCCGCCCCGGCCCGGCCCGGTCCCGGCGCGGCTGGTCCTGCGCCCGCTGCCCGTGGAGGCGGCGCTCCCTCCACCGCCGAGGCGGCCGCGTCGTGGGACGCGCCCGCCGCCCGGCCCGCACCCGTTCCTGCCTCGTCGGCGAGCCCGGTGGAGTCGGCGCGCTCGTCGCACGGCACCCCCGGAGGCGCCCCGTCCGGTGCCGAGGCGTCCGCGGACGCCGAGGACCCCGACGCGGCGGATCCCTGGTCCTCCGCGACCGTCACGCGACCCGACGACACCGACGGCCCGGACGGGTCCGGGGCGGCCGAGGTCCAGGGCGGCGACGACCCGCGCTCGGGAGCCGAGGCGGACGCCGACGCCGACGCCGACGGCCAGTCCCGCCGGGGCACCGATGGCGAGGAGCTCGACGGGTCCGCGACCGACGTCGCGGACCGTCGAGGGGCCGGCACACGGAGCGGACCCCCGCCCGGCGACGCGTCCGACCACCGCGCACCGGCTCCCGCGGGGCCTGGGACGACGACGTCCCCGGCGCCAGGGCCCGCGGTCGCCGTGGGGGACGACGGCTGGCCCGTCGTGGCTCCGCTGGGCGGCGCGCGGGGTGCGACCTCGCCAGACGGTGGCTCGACGGCGCCCGGCGCGGCACGGGCGACGGACGAGGACGGCCCGGCGACCGCAACCGGTGCTGCCACCGCGGCCGGTCCCGCCCTCGCGGACGCGCGCGCGTCCGCGGCGGGTGGCGCCCGTGCCACCGTCGAGGCCCCCGCACCCGGTCGAGCGGACGGCTCCGACCCGGTCGGCGACAGCGCCGGCGCCGGCGACCGCCGGCGCCCCGCAGCCGAGAGCCACCCCGCCGTCGGCGGCGCCGCGACGGACCGGCAGGCTGCCCGCGCTCCCGGCGCGGGGAGGGCCGCGGCTCGCCCCGCGCCCACCGACCCGGGCGCCCCGCCGCCGTGGGACCACCCGGACGACCCGGGCGCCCCCGAGCCCCCGGACGACGATTGGGCGCGCGACGTCCCGCTGCCGCCCGACCCGGGTCCTGACCCGTACGCGGCGTCGACGCGCTCGGACGCGGCCTCCGGCCCGGCGCCGACGTCCACCAGCGGCGCCGACCGCGTGCGCGCCGCCGCCCGCGCCGCCGCTGCCGGAGGCGGCTCGGTCGCAGCCGCCGCGCCCCGGGTGTCCTGGGCCGACGACGAGCCGTCGATGGACGACCCGGACATCGGCTCCAGCACCCTGTCCGGCATCCCGCTGCTCGCGCAGGCGCTCGGGGCGACCGTCATCGACGAGCCCGTCGACGAGGGCTACTGACTCGCGGTCGTCCGACCGCTCAGGCGCCACCAGACGGCGGTGCGGCATGGCGGGCGGGGGACGGCTGCTGGACCGCAGGGCTGCCTGGCCGGAGGGCTGCCCGGGCATGGGGCTGCCCGGCCGTGGGGCTCCCGGGCCGTGAGGCTGCCGGCTGGGAAGTCGCCAGGCCGTGGGGCTCCCGGGCCGCCGGGCTTCCGGGGCCGAAGGCCGCCGGGCAGAAGCGGGACGGCACGGAGCGGGGCTGACCACGCGCCGCGACGGCGGGTCGTGACGTCGGTCCGCGCCCGGCGCGCGGGCACCGACTCCTCCACAGGCCAGGTCGCGTGCACGGTCCCCAGGCTGGGCCTGCGGTCCGGGGTGGTGTCGGTGGTCGCCGGTAGCGTTCTTGCATGGCTGACCTGCAGGAACACCCCGGAGGCGACGTGGTCGCCGACCCGGTGCTGCCGGTCTACGGGCCTGACGGGACGTGCCTGACGGACTACGGCCCGGACCCGGTGGTGGCGTTCGGCGGGTCGCCCAGGACGGGCGAGCAGCGGCAGGTCGAGGCGATCGCGTCGTGCCCGCCGGGGCCCGCGTTGGATGCGTGGCTGCGGGGCTTGGACCTGACGGTGCTGGCCCCGGCGATCCTGGTCGAGGTCGTGGCGGCGCGGGCCCGGATGGAGGCCCACCAGCACGCCGCGATGCTCGACGCCGTCGCCGAACTCGCGAACCGCCCGGAGATGAGCCCGCAGTGGTCCCCGCTGGCCGGGGCCCCACCCACCCAGGGGTGCGTCGCCGGGGACGAGCTCGCCATGCGCCTCGGGTGGTCGTTGATGACGGCGAACAAGGCGGTGCACCGGGCGCTGACCCTGGACGGGATGCTCGCCGCCACCCGCGAGGCGTTGGAGACGGGGCACATCGACGCCGGCAAGGCCGAGGTGTTGGCCGCCGGGTTGATCGACCTGCCGTACGAGGCGGCGCACGCGGTGGAGGACGCGGTGCTGCCCGACGCCGCCCAGTGCTCCCGCCGGCAGCTCGAGCAACGCGTGGCCCGCGAGGTCCGGATCGCCGACCCCAAGGGGGAGGCCGGCCGCAACACCCGCGCCCGGTGCACCCGCCGGGTCACCCGGCCCCGGCGCCGGCCGCACGGGATGGCCGCGATGTGGGTGGTGCTGGCCGCCGAGGACGCGACCCGGGTCGACGGGGTCCTGCACCACGCGGCCCGCACCGCCAAGGCCCTGGGCGACCCCCGCACCCTGGACCAGCTCCGCGCCGACGGACTCCGGGATCTGGTCGTGGGTGATGTCCCCGAGTCGGATGGGCCGGCGTTCGAGGTCCACCTCGACCCACCCCCACCG
>NZ_JAKRMS010000171.1 GCF_022346185.1 Cellulomonas sp. ACRRI
GTCCAGGTCGCGGTGGGCACGTAGGCGCCGTGCCGCACCCGCACCAGGGAACCGGTCCGGGCTGCGCGCCGGAGGTCCTCGCCCGCCAACCCGCTGGCGCGTGCGTCGTCCTGGTCGGCGACCCCGCCCCCGGCCGGCGGCGCCTCGCCGTACGGCTCGGCCCCGGGCTCGGCGGCTCCCGGCACCCCGGCCTACGGGGCCGCGGCTCCCGGCGGTCCGGGGTACGGCGCCGCGACGCCAGGCGGCCCCTCGTACGGCGGCCCGGCGTACGGCACCCCGGCTCCGACCCCGGCGCCCGCCCCGGCGCCCGCGCCCGAGCCGGAGGACCGCGGACCGCGGGCGGGCACCGTGGTGTGGGGCCTGATCGTGGCGGCGGTCGGCATCCTGGTGCTCGCCGTCGCGGCGGGCGTCCGGATCGACCTGCAGCTCGCGCTGATCGTGCTGCTGGCCGCGGCGGGTGTGGCGCTGCTGGTCGGCTCGGTCCTGACCGCGGGCCGCCGCAAGCGCCGCGAGCAGCGCGCCGCCCGCTGACCGGCCCGTGGGCACCGGCCCACCACCGCGACCGAGCAATCGACGCGTCGAGCGAGTACCCGCTGGGTACTCGCTCGACGCGTCCGTTGCTCTCTCGACGGTCGGACCCCGCCGCGGGGGTCGCCGGTCGTCGAGATCGGGGCTGTGGACGACCGCGGTCGAGCCGTTCCGCTCCGGCAGGGTGGACGGATGAGCAGCAGCACGGGCCCTCACGCGACGGCCACCGCGACCGCCACGGGGCCCGTCACCGCCGACGACGCACGCGCCAGCGGGTTGGCGGGCGAGGACCTCCGGCGCGCAGCCCGGACCGGTTCCCTGGTGCGGGTGCGGCACGGCGCCTACGTGCCCACCGCGACCTGGACGTCGGCCGACCACGCCGAACGGCACCGCCTGCTCGTCCGCGCTGCGGCCCGCACGCTCTCCAGCCCCGTGTTCGGACACGCGTCGGCGGCGGCGGTGTGGCGCCTCCCGCTGCTGGAGGGGTGGCCGTCCGACGTGCACGTGCTGGTCCCGGACGCCCGGGGCACACCCTCGACCCGCGGGGTGCGGCGGCACCGGGTGGCCGTCGTCCCGGAGATCCGCGTCGTCGGCGGGGTCAGGGTCACCACGGCCGCGCGCACCGTCGTCGACCTCGCCCGGACCGGTTCCTTCGCGCGGGGGCTCGTGCTGGCCGACGACGCGCTGCGCCGTCGCCGGGTCACCCCGGACGACCTCACGCGCGAGCTGGTCGCCGCGGGGAGCGGGCGCGGCGTGCGCCGGGCCCGCCGTGTGGCGGACGAGGCGGACGCCCACTCCGAGTCGCCTGGGGAGTCGCTCAGCCGCGCGCGGATGATCGAGCTCGGTCTGCCCCGCCCGGTGCTGCAGCACGAGGTCCGGGACCGGCGCGGTCTCGTCGGGCGGGTCGACTTCTTCTGGGAGTCGCTGGGCGTTGTCGGGGAGTTCGACGGCCGCCTGAAGTACCGCGCCGACGGGGTCGGCGACCGCACCGCCGCCGAGGACCGCGTCTGGGCCGAGAAGCGCCGCGAGGACCGGCTCCGCGCCGCCGGCCTGCGCGTGGTCCGCTGGACCTGGCAGGGCGCCCTCGACCCGGCGCGCCTGGCGCGCCTCCTCTCCGGCGCCGACCTCCTCCCCGCGCCACCCGGCGCACGGGCGTCTGACGCCGAGGGGGTACTCGACACGTCGACGGGGTAGTCGGCGACTACTCGCTCGACGTGTCGAGTGCACGCTCGACGGGGGGGACGGCGGGACGGCGGCCGCGCTGCGCCGGGCCGGCCCGCCGCCCCGGGACGGCGGAGGGCCGGGGCCCCCTGCGGGGTCCCGGCCCTCCGGCCGTGCGTGGGGCGTCAGGCCCGCACGTTCTCCTCCGTGGCCGGCGAGGTGCCGGCGGGGCGGGCGGTGTCCGTCGCGGCGACCGCCTTGCGGCCGCCGAGCAGGAACAGCGCCCAGCCGATCAGGATGAACATGATGCCGAGGCCCATGACCAGGGCGGCGACGCCGAACGCGACCACCGAGGTGAACAGCGAGGCCCGCAGGAAGGACGCGTTCATGGCGACGTCGCGCAGCGGGTCGTCCTGCTCGAGCTCGGCGTAGGTCTTGCCGCCGGTGGCCTCGAGCGCGTGGTGCTGGATGATGTCGGCCTGGGCGAACGCGGTCCACGGGCTGGTGACGGGCTGGCCGCCGAAGTTCGCGGCGTCCTCCGAGACGGTGATGTTCTCGTCCGCGAGGTGGCTGGAGACCGAGCCCCAGGTGACGCCGCCGGCGATGATGAGGACGATGCCGGCGATCGCCGAGATGATGCCGATGACACGAGCAGCCTTCGAGCCGCCCGTCGCTGCCACGGTAGCCATGGTGGTGTTCCCTTCCGATACCCCCGGTGCGGGCCGACCGTCGGTCGACCCGGTGGAACGTGTGAGCCCCACGTGGAAGAGCCTGTCTCCCCCGCCGGCCGCGCCGTGGGACCAAGGTCACGGGACGACCCGGATACAGCCTTGTGAAGCCCCGCACAAAGAGCGGATTCCCGCTGGTCGGGCCCTTGGTCCCAGCTATGACACCCAGTCAGCCTAGGACATTCGTCCTGGTCGCGCGCCCACCCGCCGCGGACGATCCGGACGCACGACGGCCCGGCACCCCGCGGGGGGGCACCGGGCCGTGGCGCGTCAGCTCACTCCCACTCGATGGTGCCCGGCGGCTTGCTCGTCACGTCGAGCACCACGCGGTTGACCTCCGGCACCTCGTTGGTGATGCGGGTGGAGATCGTCGCCAGCACGTCGTACGGCAGCCGGGTCCAGTCGGCGGTCATGGCGTCCTCGGAGGACACGGGCCGCAGCACGACGGGGTGGCCGTAGGTGCGCCCGTCGCCCTGCACGCCCACCGAGCGCACGTCGGCGAGCAGCACGACCGGGCACTGCCAGATGTCGCGGTCCAGGCCGGCGCGGGTGAGCTCCTCGCGGGCGATGACGTCCGCGGCGCGCAGCACGTCGAGCCGCTCCTGCGTGACCTCGCCGATGATCCGGATGCCCAGGCCGGGGCCCGGGAACGGCTGGCGCCAGACGATGGCCTCCGGCACGCCGAGCTCCAGACCGACGGCCCGGACCTCGTCCTTGAACAGGGCCCGCAGCGGCTCGACCAGCTGGAACTGCAGGTCGTCCGGCAGACCGCCGACGTTGTGGTGGCTCTTGATGTTGGCCGCGCCCTCGCCGCCGCCGGACTCGACGACGTCCGGGTACAGCGTGCCCTGCACGAGGAACTTGACCTCCTCGCCGTGCGCGCCGGCCTCCTCGACGACCTCGCGCGCCGCGTCCTCGAACACGCGGATGAACTCGCGGCCGATGATCTTGCGCTTGGTCTCGGGGTCGGTGTGGCCCGCGAGCGCCTGCAGGAACCGCTCGCGCGCGTCGACGACCTTGAGGTTGACCCCGGTGGAGGCGACGAAGTCCTGCTCGACCTGCTCGGCCTCGCCGGTGCGCAGCAGGCCGTGGTCGACGAACACGCAGGTGAGCTGGTCGCCGACGGCCTTCTGCACGAGCGCGGCCGCGACGGACGAGTCGACGCCGCCGGACAGGCCGCAGATGACCCGGGCGCCGCCGACCTGGGCGCGGATCTTCTCGACCTGGTCGGCGATCACGTTGCCCGGGTTCCAGTCCGGGGTGAGGCCGGCGCCCTCGTAGAGGAAGTGCTCGAGGGTGCGCTGCCCGAGCGGCGAGTGCTTCACCTCGGGGTGCCACTGCACGCCGAACAGGCGGCGGCCGCGGTCCTCGAACGCCGCGACGGGCGAGCCGGCGGACGTGGCGAGCACCTCGAAGCCCTCGGGCGCGGCGTGCACGGCGTCGCCGTGGCTCATCCACACGGTCTGCTGCGCGGGGCTCTCGGCGAGGACCGTGCCGGTGGCGACGACCTCGACCGGGGTGCCGCCGTACTCGCGGTTGCCGGTCTGCGCGACCTCGCCGCCGAGGGCCTTGGCCATCGCCTGGAAGCCGTAGCAGATGCCGAGCACCGGGACCCCGGCCTCGAACAGGGCGGGGTCGACGAACGGGGCGCCCTCGGCGTACACCGAGGACGGGCCGCCGGACAGGATGATCGCCGACGGGTCCTTGGCCAGCATGTCCTGCACCGAGGCCGTGTGCGGCACGATCTCGGAGTAGACGCTCGCCTCGCGGACGCGGCGCGCGATCAGCTGCGCGTACTGCGCGCCGAAGTCGACGACGAGGACGGGACGGGGCGTGTCGGAGGGCGGCGGCGCGGGCGTGTCGGGAGCGTCGGTCACCCCACCAGGGTAGTGCGCCGCACCGACGGCCCGGGACGCCCCGAGGGGCCGCCGGCGGCCCGGGTCAGGACCCGGAGCGCTCGCCGATGCGCCGCTGCCGGCTGATCTCCTTGCGGAGGCTCTCGTGGAAGTCCTCGGCGACGGCGAGCTGCTCGCGCAGCGCCCGGGACCGCTCCTCGGCGGCCAGCCGGTACATCCGCAGGCGCTCGAGCAGCGCCTCGTGCTCCTCGGCGTCGATTCCCGGCTCGTTGATCCGGTCGAGCACGCCCAGCAGGTCGCCCATCTCGTCGAGGGAGAAGTCGAGCGGCTTCATGCGCTTGATCAGCTCCAGCCGTGCGATGTCGGGCTCGGTGTACAGGCGGAATCCGCCGTGCGTGCGGGCCGAGGGCCGGACGAGGCCGACCTCCCCGTAGTACCGGATGGTCCGCAGCGACAACCCGGTGCGCTCGGCGACCTCGCCGATCTGCATGTGGTGCAGGCTCACGGGTCACCTCCTTCCGCACCGCGCGGCGTCAGCATAGCCACGGGGAGCGCGGACGACCTGGAGCGATGCCGCCGCCGCGCCCGCGCGGGTCGCGCACCGGCCGACCGGTCCCGGGCGCCCGACTCTCCTGTCACGTGAGCGTCGGGTGGCGGTGTGAAGATCCGGTGGGGGTCGGTCCCCGCGCGGTGCCGCGGTCTTCTCAAACCTCACAAAGCGGACATATCTTCCGTTACGTGAGGGATGACGCCCCGGCCACCGCGCCGACGACCGAGACCGCCGGCCTGCCCGGCACCGGCCTCGCGTCGCCGGTACCGGCCTCCCCCGCGCCCGGCGCACCGGCCCGCGCCGCGCGGCTGCCCGGCCTGGACGCCCTCCGCGGGCTCGCCGTCGGCCTGGTGCTGCTCAACCACGCGGCCCCCGACCGGTTCGGCGCCGCGGGGGTCCTGGGCGTCACGGTGTTCTTCGCCCTGTCGGGCTGGCTGATCACCGGCGTGCTGATGCGCGACCTCGACCGGGGTGGCCGGATCCGGTTCGGCCGCTTCTACGCGCACCGGCTGCTCCGGCTGTACCCGCCGCTGCTGCTCATGCTCGCCGGGTACGTCGTCGTCGAGGGGGTGTTCGACCTGCTGGGCCAGGCGCACCTCGTGCCGGAGACCCTGGTCGCGGCGCTGACGTACACGATCAACGTCCCCGGACTGCCGCACGGCAGCGAGTCGGTCTACCACTTCTGGACCCTGGCCGCGGAGGAGCAGTTCTACCTGGTCTGGCCGCTGCTGCTGGCGTGGGCCTGGCGGCGAGGCTGGCTGCGCGCCGCGACGGCGGTCGGCGTGGCGGCGGCCCTCGCGGCCTGCATCGTCACGCTGCTGCTCGTGGTGCCGGACGTGGCGCGGGTCTACGCGCTGCCGACCTCGTGGGGCGCGGCGCTGCTGATCGGGTGCGCGGGCTACCTCGGGCGCAAGGAGGTGGCGGCGCGGCTGCCGCAGGCGGTCCGGGCGCGGCGCGCCGTCCAGGCGGGGATCGTCGTGGCGCTGCTCGCCGGCACGCTGCTCACCGGCCTGGCCGGGCACACCGCCTGGTACCTGCTGGGGGTCCCGGCCGTCGCCGTCGCCACCGTCGTGCTGATCAGCTACGTCGGGGCCTGGCGGACGCTGCCCGGCCGCTGGCTGCGGCCCGCGGTCGCGCTCGGCACGGTCTCCTACGCCGCCTACCTGTGGAACGGCGCGATCACGCGCTGGCTCGGGCACCCCGACGACCTCGGCGGGATGGCGCTCGGGATCGCGCTGACCCTGGCCGCGGCGACGGCGAGCTGGTGGCTCGTCGAGCGCCCCGTGGCCCGCTGGCGGGCGCGGCGCGCGGCCACCTGACCCGGGCCGCCCGGGGTCAGCCCAGCCGCGCCCGCGCGTCGGCGTGCACGCGCCGCTCCAGGACGAACGACATCACCGGCACCACGCCCGCGAGCGCCATGGTCACCAGGCGGCCGAGGGACCAGCGCATCGCGGACCACAGCTGCACCACGGTGAACAGGTACACGACGTAGATCCAGCCGTGCACGATCGCGACCCAGGTGCCGAGCACCGGCAGCGGGGACCCCGTCGCCGGGTCGACCCCGTTCGCGTGGAACACGTACTTCAGCACCATCTCGAGGCACAGGACCAGCAGCATCGTGCCGGTGACGAACGCCATCACGCGGTACCGGGTCAGCCGCCCGGGGGTCCCCGGCGGCACGGGGGCCGGTCGCCGGACCTCGGCGGGGGCGGGCGTGGGCTGTCCGGTGGGCTCGGTCATCGGTGCGGGTCCTCTCGGGGTGTGCGGCGGGCCGCGGGCGGGGCCGCGCGTCCGCCCACGATTCTCGCTCAGGTCGGCCCCGGACCTCGCACCGCCACCCGGCCGCGCTGCCCCACCCGCGCGCCGCCGCCGGCTACCACCGCCGCAAGACGGGGGCCGGTCTTCCGCACCTCCCAACCCAGCTCCCGGCCCCGCGGTCCGCGGGCGGTCGGCGCCGTCAACACCCGGCGGTGGCGGCTGCTGCCCCTGACG
>NZ_JAKRMS010000172.1 GCF_022346185.1 Cellulomonas sp. ACRRI
GGTCGGGTCGGGCGAGCGCGTCGGGTCGGCGGTGTCGGGGCGTCGGGGCGGGGACGCGTGCGGGGCGCGGCGGCTCAGCCGGCCACCGGGGCGGTGGAGTCCCGCACCACCAGCCGCGGCGGGTCGAGCTCGACGTCGGCGGGCACCGGCCGCCCGCGCACCACGTCGAGCAGCGTGCGTGCCGCGACCGCGCCCCAGACGTACGGGTCCGTGCGGACCGTGGTGAGCGCGGGGCGGACGTGCGCGGACAGCTCGGCGTCGTCGAACCCGACCACCGACAGGTCCCGGGGCAGCACCAGCCCGCGCGCCTGGGCGACCACGGTCCCGGCGACCGCCATGGTGTCGTTGCCGTAGACGATCGCGGTGGGCCGCTCCTCCGGTCCCCGGTCGAGCAGGGCGTGCGTCGCCTCGGCCCCGCCCCGCGCGCTGAAGTCCGCCTCCAGGTCCGGCCCGGGCTCGAGGCCGTGGCCGCGCAGCGCGGCGCGCCAGGCGTCCCGTCGGTGCCGGGCGTGCAGGTACCGCAGGGGCCCGCCGACGTGCCCGACGCGCCGGTGCCCGAGGGCGACCAGGTGGGCGACGACCTGCTGGACGGCCGCGGCGTCGTCGTGGCGCACCGCCGCGAACGGCGACGGCACGTCGGGTCGGTTGAGCGTGACGGCGGGCAGCCCGAGCTCGGTCAGCAGCGCGATCCGGTGGTCGGCGACGCGGAGGTCGGCGACGACGACCCCGTCGACGCGGCCCCGCTCCGCGAGCGCGCGGTGAGCCGCCTCCTCGGCACGGTCGTCCCCGACGAACCGCAGGAGCACCGCGCTGCCCTCGGCGGAGAGCCCCTGCTCGAGCCCGGCGATGAACGACGCGAAGAACGAGTCGGAGCGCAGGGTCTCCGGGCTGCGCGCCAGGACGAGCCCGACCGCGTCCGCCCGCGCCCCGGAGAGGGCGCGGGCCACCCCGCTCGGCCGGAAGCCCAGCTGGTCGATGGCGTCCAGGACGCGCCGCCGCGTGGCGGAGGCGACGCCCGGGCGGTCGTTGAGGACGAACGAGACGGTGCCCTTGGACGTTCCGGACAGCGCGGCGACGTCGGCGATCGTCGGTCGCCGGGACGGCCCCTGCTCAGGCATCTGCACCCCCTGGTTCAAACCGGTTCAGACGATCGAAGCAAGAGCGTGGATGCGGCGTCAACCCCTGGTTCTCCACACGCTCGGCGTCCGGCCTTGACAGCCCGGAGCGCGCCGTGAGTAGCATCCTCGAACCGGTTTGAACCGGAGCACGTCCCTCAGCCGCACGCATCCCGGGACGCCCGCACCCCTCGTCGCCGAGCGGGCGCGAGCGTCCCGCCCGCCCACCGTGCCCTCCGCGCACCGCCGCGCGGATCGATGAGGAGACCGCATGCGCCACCGCCTGCCGACCGCCGTCGCCGCTCTCGCCCTCGTGCTGCCGCTCGCCGCCTGCGGCGGGGACGCCGATGCCGAGGACGGCCCGCCGACGTTCACCGTCGCGACCTGGGCGAACGAGACCGAGGCCGACGAGCTCGACGCGATCCTGGACGGGCTCAACGACGCCCAGGACACCTACCGCCTGGAGCAGATGGTGATCCCCGGCGGGGAGTACTACACCAAGCTGCAGACGATGATCGCCGGTCGCCAGGCGCCCGACCTGTTCTGGCTGTCGCAGGAGTACGTCCCCGCCTACGCGGACAACGGCACCCTGACCGACCTCACCGGCCGGGTCGAGGACGCGATCGACCTCGACGACTACCCGCCCGGCTCGCTCGACCCCGCCACGGTCGGCGGCGCCCTGTACGGGCTGCCGTGGATCGGCCAGCCGTACGTCGTCTACTACAACGCCGACCGGTTCGCCGAGGCCGACCTGGCCGAGCCCGACGGCACCTGGACGTGGACCGAGTTCCGGGAGGTCGCCCGCGCACTGACCGACGGCACCCGGTACGGCTACGCGACGACCGGCACGCCGCCGGTCGCGCTGTTCGCCTGGGGCGAGGGCGGTGACTACGTGACCGCCGACGGCGAGGTGGTGGTCGACTCGGACGCGACCGTCGCGGGGCTCGAGCTGGCGCACGCGATCGCGAACGACGCGACCGCGACCATGCCCCAGGGGCTCGCCCAGTCTCGCGGGGTGGAGTCCGCGTTCGTCGACGGGACCGTCGCGATGATGGTCGGCGGTGCCGCGGACGACATCGAGCGCAAGGTCGCCGAGTCCGGGGACCCGTTCGAGGTCGGGATGGCGGTCATGCCCGCGGGCAGCGTCGAGCACGTGACCTTCAACTGGACCGCCTCCACCGTGCTGTCCGCCACCGTCACCGACACCGAGGCAGGCCTGGCGGCTCTCACCGACCTCACCCACGCGATGTTCGACTGGAAGATCCCCGCGCCGGTGTCCTCGCGCGTCGGCGACATCGCCGACGTAAACCCGCAGAAGGCCTACGCCGTCGACGTCGTCACCCGTTCCGCCGAGATCGCCCGCGGGTTCCACAACCAGCCGCAGCAGAACGAGCTCGGCTCGGTCATCTGGGAGCAGCTGGAGGGCCCGATCCTCTCGGACGGCGACGGCCGGGGCGTCGGGGACCTGGCCGACCTGGCCGCCGCCACCGCCGCGAAGATGCGCGAGGTCGTCGACCGCTGAGCCACGACCCGGGGCGGCCTCGCGCCGCCCCGGGGCGCCCGGCCGCGCACCGGCGCGCACCGCCCGGCCGCGCCCCGCCCCACCACCCACCGGACGACCCCGGACGACCCGGAGGACCCCGTGCCCGATCCCCGTCCCGACGCGCTCCCGGACGCGCCGACCGGCCCGACCCGCCGGACGCGCACCGCGCACGAGCGCGCGACCCGCGCGGCCGAGCTCGCGGCGGCCGCCGCGCCACGGCGCCGGCGACCCAGCCCCGCCTACCTCTACATCGCGCCGTGGTTCGTGGCGTTCGCGCTGTTCGCGCTCGTGCCGATGGTGATGTCGCTCGTCATGAGCCTGACCGACTGGCCCGTCATCGGCAGCCCGACCTGGCGCGGCCTCGGCAACTTCACCGAGCTCGCCCGCGACGCCCAGTTCTGGAAGTCGCTGTGGGTCACGGTGCGGTTCGGCGTCGTCTCGGTGCCGCTCGGCATGGCCGCCGCGCTCACCGTCGCGATGGTCCTCAACTCGAACATCCGCGGCCTGAGCCTGTACCGGACCATCTACTACCTGCCCGCCGTCGTCTCCGGCGTCGCCGTCGGACTCATCTGGCGCTGGGTGCTCGACCCCGCCGCAGGCCTGGTCAACGGTGCGCTGGCGGCGGTCGGCGTGCAGGGGCCGGGCTGGCTCACCGACCCGGCGTGGGTGCTGCCGTCGTACACCATGGTCGCGCTGTGGGGAGCGGGTGGCGGGATGCTCACGTACCTCGTCGCCCTCAACGAGGTCCCGCGGGACCTGGGCGAGGCGGCCACGCTGCAAGGAGCCGGCTGGTGGGCGCGGCTGTGGTTCGTGACCCTGCCGCTCATGCGCCCGATCCTGTTCTACAACCTCGTCATGGGGATCATCGGCGCGTTCAAGAAGTTCAACGACGCCTACGTCCTCGGCGGCGCGGGCGGCGAGGGCAACTTCCTCATGCTGCACATCTACCGCACGGCGTTCGAGCACTTCCGGATGGGCTACGCGTCGGCGATGTCCTGGGTGTTCCTCGTGATCGTGCTCGCGGTGACCGGGCTCGTGTTCCGGTTCAGCGACTTCTGGACCTTCTCCCGCGGGAACGAGGAGCGATGACCACCACGGCCCCCGCCCCCGACCGGGACCGCGTCCTCGCCACCGCGGCGGCCCGCCGCCGCGAGCAGCGCCGGCGGACGTGGCACCGCTCGGTCGCCAAGCACCTCGCCCTGTCCCTGGTCGCGCTGTCCATGCTGCTGCCCTTCGCCTGGATGATCACCACCTCGCTCAAGGCTGACGGCGACGTGTTCGCGATCCCGCCGCAGTGGATCCCGACCGACCCGCAGTGGCAGCACTACCGCGAGGTGTTCGAGGCGCTGCCGTTCGCGCGGTTCTTCCTCAACACCGCGCTGTACACGACCGCCGTGATGGCCGGCGAGGTGCTGGTCTCGATCGTCGTCGCCTACGGCTTCGCCCGGTTCGACTTCCGCGGCAAGAAGCCGTTGTTCCTGTTCCTGCTCATCACGATCATGCTGCCGGGCGAGATCACGATCGTGCCCGGCTACATCTTCTGGGCCGAGGTCGGCGAGACGCTCGGCGTGCAGCTGATCAACACGTACTGGCCGCTGATCCTGCCCGCGCTCGGCGGGCAGGCGGTGCACGTGTTCTTCCTGTTCCAGTTCTTCCGCTCCATCCCGCGCGACTTCGCCGAGGCCGCCTACCTCAACGGCGCGGGCTGGTGGGCGATCCTGTGGCGGGTCTTCGTGCCGATGTCCAAGCCGGCCGTGGTCACCATCGCCGTCACGTCGTTCATGGGCACCTGGAACGCGTTCCTCGGGCCGCTGATCTACCTCAACGACGTCGAGAAGTTCACCGTCCAGGTCGGGCTGACGATGTTCCGGGGCCAGTTCGAGACCGACTGGCCGCTGCTCATGGCGGCCACCACGTTGTCCGTGATCCCGATGCTCGTCCTGTTCTTCACGATGCAGCGGTACTTCGTGCCCTCCCGCGCCTCCGAGGCGGTCCGGTGACCGCCCACCCGGCCGCCCTGGCGGCCGCACCTGCCCCACCCGACGACAGCGAGGACCGACGATGACCACGACCGCCCGGGTCGACGACCTGCTCGCCACGCACCGCGCGTCCGGCGCGACGCCCACCGCCACCCGCCGCCTGCGGTTCGCCGGCGTCGGCGACCGCGACGTGTACAACGTGTCCGCCCCGTTCGCCGCGCCGGACGGCACCCTGCTGCTGGCCGGACGCGTGGAGGACCGCGCCGACGAGCGTTCCGAGACCGTCCTGTTCGCGCGGGACGACGCCGGGGTCTGGACACCGGTGCCGGGCGCGGCGCGGCCCGCGCTGCAGGACCCGTTCACCTTCGACCACCGCGGCGTCACCCACCTCGGCGGGGTCGAGGTCGTCGAGGCCGCGCTCCCGGACGGCTCGCCGGCGCTCCGGTACCGGACCGTCGTGCTGCGGCTCGCGGACCCGGCCCGCCCGGAGCCCGCGTTCACCGGGCCCTGGGGGATGAAGGACCTCCGGTTCGCGGACCTTCCCGACGAGCGGCTCGCCGTGCTCACCCGCCCGCAGGGCGGCGCGGACGGGCGCGGGCGGATCGGCGTCACCGTGGTCCCGTCGCTCGCCGACCTCACGGTCGCCGACGTCGACGCGGCGCCGCGGCTCGAGCACCTGTTCCTGCCCGCCGAGTGGGGCGGGGTCAACCAGGCCACGCCGCTGCCGGACGGCACCCTGGGTCTGCTCGGCCACCTCGCGCGGTTCGACGACGCCGGGCACCGGCACTACTACCCGATCGCCTGGACGCTCGACCCGCTCACCGCCCGGCACACGGTTCCCCGGATGCTGTTCGAGCGGCGCGACCTGCCCGCGGGCCCCGCGAAGCGCCCGGACCTGGTCGACGTGGTGTTCCCGGGGGCACTGGTCGCCCGCGACGGCGGGGTGACCGTCTACTGCGGGGTCGGCGACGCCGAGGCGTACGAGGTCGACCTCGGCCCGGTGCACGCCCCGCTGGACGAGGTGTAGGCCCGTGCCCGTCGCACCGCGCCGCCGCCTCGCCGCCCTGGTCGCCGGCATGCCGCGCGCGTGGGTGGCCGTCCTGCTCGTCGTGGCGGCGCTCGATCTCGCCGTCGTCGTCGCCGGCACCGGCACCCGCACCGCCGAGGCGGCCACCGGGATCGCGCCGCTCGTGGCGAGCATCGCGGACGCCGGGGCGGTCGCGGACGGCGCGGCGCTGGGCGACGGCACGGCGGTTGCCGACGGCACGGCGGGGACGCGCGGCGCGGCCTCGGCCGACCGGGCGCTCGTCGCCGACGGCGCGCTCGTCGCGGACGACGTCGTGCTGGCCACCGACGCCCACGCGCTCGTGGTCGACCGCGCGGCCGAGGCCGCGTCCGTGCCCGCGCCCGGCGACCGCGACGCGCTGGTGCTCGCCGGCGACGGTGTCGCCCTGCTCGTCGGCGGCGAGCGGTGGACGGTTGCCTACGCGGGCTCGCTCACCGCCGCCGACCTGCACGCGCTGCTCGCCGGGTGGCAGGAGGCGCAGCGCGGCACCGCCCTGCTGGCCGCGGTGCTCACCGGCGCGCTCACCGCGGCGCTCGCCACCGCCGTGCTCGCGCTCGGCGCGCGGTCCGCGGGCCGGCTCGCGCGCGGCCGGCAGCCCGCCGGCCCACGTCGAGCGGGCCCCTCCCTGCCCCCGCGGGACGCCCTCGCCTGGTGGGCGGCGTCGCTCGCCGTCGCGTCGACCGCCGCCGCGGCCGTCGTCCTCGCCACCGGCGGGGCGCCCGGCCGGACCCCGACGCTCGCCGCGACCCTGGTGGCGGCCACCGCCGGCGTCTGCCTCCTCGCCGCGGCCGTCCGCCCGGTCCCCGACCCGCCGTCCGCTCCGGACGCCCCC
>NZ_JAKRMS010000173.1 GCF_022346185.1 Cellulomonas sp. ACRRI
GACGTCGTCGACGCCATCCCGGCCGGCCGGGCGATGACCTACGGGACGATCGCCGAGGTCGTGGCCGACCGGTTCGTCGCCGAGGGGCTGGCGGCGCGGGGCGGTCAGTCGTCCGGGAACCAGATCGCGCGGCGGAGCGCCACGCGGGTGCCGTCCGCCGACAGCGGCGTGCCCTCCGCGCGCAGGTGCTCCAGCGCCGCCCGCGCGTGGTGCGCTGGCGGGGCCCCGGAGGCGTTCACCACCCGCCACCACGGCACCCCCGAACCGCCGCGGGACATGATCTGCCCGACCTGCCGGGGGCCGCCGCGCGCCGCCAGCCCCTCGGCGACGAACCGGTCGGCCACGACCTCGGCGATCGTCCCGTAGGTCATCGCCCGGCCGGCCGGGATGGCGTCGACGACGTCGAGCACCGCCTCCAGGTACGCCTCGTCCACTCAGCCCCTCCGCACCAGCACGAGCGCCCGGTCGTCGCCCTCGCCCGCGCCGATCTGCACCAGCACGTCGTCCGCCCCGCCCCGCCCCGTGGCCAGCACGCCCTCGGCGGCCCCGCGGAGCCGGTCGATCCCCAGGTCCAGGTCGCCGCCGGGCGTCTCGACCAGGCCGTCCGTGTACAGCAGCAGCGTGTCGCCGGGGTCGATCCGGCCCCGCACCGCCGGGAACGCCGCGCCCGCGAGGACCCCGAGCGCAGGCCCGCCCCGGACCTCGACCAGCTCGACCGCCCCGGAGCCGGCGTGCAGGTGCACCGGCGGCGGGTGACCCGCGGACGCCACGGTGTACTCGCCGGTCGCGAGGACCAGGCTCACGTGCACCGCCGTCGCGAAGCCCTCCTCCCAGTCCTGCCCGAGCAGGTAGGCGTTCGCCGCCGGCAGGAACGACGGGGCGGGCAGCTGCCCGATCAGCCCGGCGAGCGCGCCGGAGAGCTGCAGGGAGCGCACCCCGGCGCCCTGGCCCTTGCCGGACACGTCGACCAGGGCGATCTCCAGCACCGTGCCCTGCTCGCGCAGCGCCGTGACCAGGAAGTCGCCCGAGAACGCCTCGCGGTGCGCCGAGTGCAGCGCGGTCTGGACGCGCCAGCCCTCGGGCAGCGTCGGCACGACGCCGTGGGCGGCGAGCCGGTCCCGCAGGTCGACGAGCATCAGCTCCCCCGGCGCCCCTTGCAGGCCGAGCCGCTCCCGGTGCGCCGCGAACGCCAGCAGCGCCCCGATCGCGATGCCCTGCAGGACGAACGTGCCGGGCGTGAACTCCCCCAGGCCCGCGAGCGGGATCGCGACGAACTGCACCACGATCGCCGCGCACAGCACGACCATGCCGCGCATCCGGAGCAGGAACGCGCCGAGCAGCTCGATGAGGATGAACGTCGACGGCGGCACCCAGGGCCGGGCCCACACGATGCCCGCCGACGCCAGGAGCGTCAGCCCGACGAGCAGCGTGGTCAGCGCCCGCTGCGAGCCGACGCCGTACCGCCCCAGGCACGCCCGGACCCGGTCCAGCGCGCTCGCGGCACGGCGCCGGCGCGCGGGCGGGAGCCCGCGCGGCACCGGCGGCGGGGTCGGCCGGCGCAGGGTCGTCACGCGGCGAGAGTACCCAGCACGCTGAGGGCGCGACCAGGTGCCGCGACGGGAGGGTCGGTGGGGGAAATCGCGTGACCCGCCGCGACGGCGACCAGCAGGATGGCGACCATGAGCGCCGCCACCACCACCGGGTACCGCCTGTTCGAGATCACCGCCGACCGCGTCGAGGACTACCGGGCCGTCGACGGCATGGCCTTCGCCGAGCCGGCCCGCGACCCGGGGCTCGACGCCGAGGTGCCGTTCGCGGTCCCCCTGGACCGGGCGGTCGCGGTCGAGACCGAGGACGGCGAGATCGTCGCCGTGCACGGGTCCTACGCGTTCGCGCTGCCCACCCCCGGCGGGTCGGTGCCGTGCGCCGGGCTCACCTGGGTCGGCGTGCGGCCGGACCACCGCCGCCGCGGCCTGCTGTCCACGATGATGCGGGCGCACCTCGACCGGTCGCTGGCCCGCGGCGAGCACGTGTCGGCGCTGTTCGCCGCCGAGCCCGGGATCTACGGCCGGTTCGGCTACGGCTCCGCCTCGGACCACCTCCGCCTGACGATGCCGCGGGGCGCCGCGCTGCGGGACGTCCCCGGGTCCGCCGACCTCACCGTCCGGTTCGTGACGCTCGACCCGACCGCGCACGAGGGCGTGGTCGAGGACGTGTACGCCGCCGCGGGGCGGGGTCGGCCGGGCTGGATCCGCCGCGGGTCGGACGCCCTGCGCCGGATCGCCGTGGCGGACCCGGCGGCGTGGCGCAGCGGCGGCGAGCAGGCGCGGCTCCTCACCGTGCACGCCCCCGACGGCAGCCCCCGCGCCTTCGCGATCCTGCGCCGCACGCAGACCTGGGGCGACGGCGGCGCGGAGTACCCCGTGCAGGTGCGGCTGTCCGCAGCGGTCGACGCCGCGGCGGCGCACCGGCTGTGGTCGGTGCTGCTCGACCTGGACCTGACGGCGAAGGTCACCACCGGGATGCTGCCGGTCGACGACCCGCTGCTCGCCCTGCTGGTCGACACCCGGCGCCCGGTCCCCCGGGTCAGCGACAACCTGTGGGTGCGGCTGCTCGACGTGCCCGCCGCGCTGGCGGGCCGCCGGTACGCGGCGCCGCTCGACGTGGTGCTCCGGGTCCGGGACGGCCTGCTGCCCGCCAACGACGGCGCGTGGCGGCTGGTCACGGGCGAGGCCGGGGCGGACGGCACCCACGGCG
Source organism: Cellulomonas sp. ACRRI (assembly GCF_022346185.1). GTDB lineage: Bacteria > Actinomycetota > Actinomycetes > Actinomycetales > Cellulomonadaceae > Cellulomonas. The sequence goes on from NZ_JAKRMS010000173.1 coordinate 2,758, forward strand.
CGCGCGTCGAGCCGGCCGGTGCGGTCGCGCCGGACCTGGAGCTCGACGTGCGCGAGCTCGGCGCCGCCTACCTGGGCGGTCGCAGCCTCGCGGCCCTGGCGGCGGCCGGCCAGGTCACGGCCGCGCGCCCGGACGCGCTGCACCGCGCGGCGACCGCCTTCGGCTGGCCGGTCGCCCCGGTGTGCCCCTGGGTCTTCTGAGCGTCGCCCGTTCGCCGAGATGGCAACTCTCGACTGCGCCCGGCACCCCCGGGACAGCCGAGAGTCGCCATCTCGGCGGCGCGACGCGGCGCGCGGCGCGCGGGGCGCGCGGCGCGGGCGAGGAGCGCGTCAGGCGCGCGCGGCCTCGTACGCCGCGAGCTGGTCGATCCGGCGCTGGTGGCGCGGGTCCTGGGAGAACGGCTCGTTCACGAAGACGTCGACCAGCTCCAGCGCCTCGTCGACCGAGTGCTGCCGGGCGCCGATCGCGACGACGTTCGCGTCGTTGTGCTGCCGGCCCAGCCGGGCGGTGTCGGTGTTCCACGCCAGGGCGGCGCGCACGCCGGTGACCTTGTTGGCGGCGATCTGCTCGCCGTTGCCGGACCCGCCGATGACGACGCCCAGGCTGCCCGGGTCGGCCACGACGGCCTCGCCCGCGGCGAAGCACACGGCCGGGTAGTCGTCCTGCGGGTCGTACTCGGCGGCGCCGTGGTCGACGACGTCGTGCCCCGCGGCGCGCAGGTGCTCGACCAGCGCGACCTTCAGCTCGAACCCGGCGTGGTCAGCGGCGACATGGATACGCATGGGGCCATCCTGCCGCACGCCCGGCCGCGGCGTCGCGACCGTCCGCGTCCCAGCCGCCGCCACCCGGGGCAGCGCTCCGTCACCCCCGCGACCTAGGCTGGCTCCCGGTGCGCGGCCGCGCGCCTGCCCGACCGGAAGGGACCCCCCTCGACCATGACCCGCAGCGGCATCGACACCTCGGCCCTCGACCCGGCCGTCCGGCCCCAGGACGACCTGTACGCGCACGTCAACGGCCGGTGGGTGGCCGAGCACGTGATCCCCGCCGACCGGGCGATGGACGGCTCGTTCCGTGCGCTGCACGACCAGGCCGAGGAGCAGGTCCGGGACATCATCGTCGAGGCGGGCGAGGCCGCGGAGGCCACCGGGGTGCAGGCCCAGATCGGCGCGCTCTACGCGTCGTTCATGGACACCGACGCCGTCGAGGCCGCCGGCACCGAGCCGCTGCGACCCGACCTGTCGGCGATCGCCGCCGCGACCACCCGCCAGGACCTCACGGACGTCCTCGGCGCCCTGCAGCGCACCGGCGCCGCCGCCGGCACCGGGTTCTGGGTGGACAACGACGCCAAGGACCCCGAGCGGTACGTCGTCTACCTGTACCAGTCTGGCCTCGGCCTGCCCGACGAGTCGTACTACCGCGACGAGCAGTACGCGTCGGTGCTCGCGGCCTACCGCCCGCACGTCGCGCGGATGCTGCGCCTGGGCGGCTGGTCCGCGGACGAGGCGGCCGCGGACGAGGCAGCGGGCCGGGTCGTCGCGCTCGAGACGAAGATCGCCGCGGGCCACTGGGACGTCGTCAAGGACCGCGACGCCGACCTCACCTACAACCCGACGACGCTCGCCGCGCTCGCGACGACGGCCCCGGGCTTCGACTGGGAGGCGTGGTCCCGCGCGCTCGGCGCCCCGCAGGGCTCGCTCGACGAGCTGGTGGTCCGCGAGCCGTCGTTCGCGACCGCGTTCGCCGGCCTCTGGGCGTCGGAGCCCGTCGAGGACTGGCAGGCCTGGCTGGCGTACCACGCGATCAGCGCGCGGGCCCCGTACCTGTCCTCCGAGCTGGTCGAGGCGAACTTCGACTTCCACGGCCGCACGCTGACCGGCGCCCAGGAGCTGCGGGACCGGTGGAAGCGCGGCGTCTCGCTCGTGCAGGGCGTCCTCGGCGAGGCCGTCGGCGAGGTCTACGTCGCCCGGCACTTCCCGCCGGCGCACAAGGAGCGGATGGAGGTGCTCGTCGGTCACCTGGTCGAGGCGTACCGCGAGTCCATCACCGCGCTCGACTGGATGGGCGAGGACACCAGGGCCAAGGCCCTCGCCAAGCTCGACGCGTTCACCCCGAAGATCGGCTACCCGGTCAAGTGGCGCGACTACTCGGGCCTCGACCTGCGCGCCGACGACCTGGTGGGCAACGTCCGCCGCGCGTCCGCGTTCGAGCAGGACTACGAGCTGCACAAGATCGGCAGGCCGATCGACCGCGACGAGTGGTTCATGACCCCGCAGACGGTCAACGCCTACTACAACCCCGGCATGAACGAGATCGTGTTCCCCGCGGCGATCCTCCAGCCGCCGTTCTTCGACGCCGACGCGGACGACGCCGTGAACTACGGCGGCATCGGCGCGGTCATCGGCCACGAGATCGGTCACGGCTTCGACGACCAGGGCTCGAAGTACGACGGCCAGGGCCGGCTCGAGGACTGGTGGACCGAGCAGGACCGCGCGGAGTTCGAGAAGCGCACGTCGGCGCTCATCGAGCAGTACAACGCGTTCTCGCCCGCCCAGCTGAACGGGTCGCACCACGTGAACGGCGCGCTCACCATCGGCGAGAACATCGGCGACCTGGGCGGCCTGTCCATCGCGCTGAAGGCCTACCGCATCGCGCTCGGCCGGCCGCTGGACGAGGCGCCCGAGGTCGACGGCCTCACCGGCGTCCAGCGGGTGCTGCTCGGCTGGGCGCAGGTCTGGCGGGCCAAGGGCCGCGACGAGGAGATCATCCGCCGGCTCGCGGTCGACCCGCACTCCCCGGACGAGGTCCGCTGCAACGCGGTGGTGCGGAACGTGGACGAGTTCTACACGGCGTTCGACGTGCAGCCCGGCGACGGGCTGTACCTGGAGCCGCAGGAGCGCGTGCGCATCTGGTGACGGACGACCGCGGCGCCCGTCCCCGGCCGGGGGGCGGGCGCCGCGGCGCGTCGTCAGGCCTGCGCGAGCGGGCCGCCCGTCACGGCAGCGTCGTCAGCGCCGCCGTCGCCACCCGGAACCCGGCCCCGGTCTCGTCCACCACGCAGGACATGCCGTTCGACCCGCTGGTGCACGTGTACGGCCCGACCGTCTGCGTCTGCCCGTACTCCAGCACCGGAGTGTCCGCCGAGGCGGACGCGGGCGCCGGGCCCTCGACGCAGGGCGTCGTGACGCCGTCGGACTCGTTGAGCACCACGGTGTGCCCGGTGGTGCCGGTGCAGCCCTCGGACGCGGGCACCGAGTACTGGATGTTCGCGATCGTGCAGGTCACGCCGTCGGGCGACATGGTGCACGCGATGTTGCCGGTCGGGGACGCGAACGACGTCGCGACGTCGCTGGTCGCGCCGGACGTGGCGCCGTCGGTCGCGGCGCCGGACGCGGCCTGCGAGGCGGGCGCCGACGGGTCCGCGGTCGTCCCGCCGTCGGATCCGCCGCCGAGCACGACGATCGCCGCGACGACCAGGCCGAGGACCAGCACGACGTCCACGGCGAGGAAGATCTTCACGCCGCGGCTCAGGTTCGCGAGGGCTGCCATCTGCTACCTCCGGGGGTGGGGCGGGGGCGGCGCGCACCCGGG
>NZ_JAKRMS010000174.1 GCF_022346185.1 Cellulomonas sp. ACRRI
CCGCCCCCGAGTGTGCAGTCGACACGTCGAGTGGGCATGCGCCGACTGCACAGTCGACGTGTCGACTGCCCACTCGGCGACCTGTCGACCCGTCGCGCCCGGTGCGTGACGCGCGCCGCTGCCGGGCCGGCAGGTTTGTCGGGGGCGGACAAGGGCGCGCCGGGCCGGGCGGCGCACGTCGCGCGTCCGCTGTGGAACCCTCCAACACCGCGGCGACGCGGTTGGCCGGATCGGCGATCTTCGCGGCGCGACCGGCCGCGCGCGTGAACGCCGGAGGCCCCCCGCGTTACGGTGAGCCGTGCCCCGCATCTCGAAGGTCCTCGTCGCCAACCGCGGCGAGATCGCCGTCCGCATCGCCCGCGCCTGCCGCGACGCCGGCCTCGCCTCCGTCGCCGTCTACGCGGACCCCGACCGCGAGGCGCTGCACGTGCGCGTCGCGGACGAGGCCTACGCCCTGGACGGCGCCCGCGCCGCCGAGACCTACCTGGACATCGCCAAGCTGCTGGACGTCGCCCGCCGCTCCGGCGCCGACGCCGTGCACCCGGGGTACGGCTTCCTCTCGGAGAACGCCGAGTTCGCCCAGGCCGTCCTGGACGCCGGGCTGGTCTGGGTCGGCCCGCCGCCCGCCGCGATCCGCGACCTCGGCGACAAGGTGAGCGCCCGGCACATCGCGCAGCGCGCCGGCGCCCCGCTGGTCGCCGGCACCCCCGACCCCGTCTCGGGCGCGCAGGAGGTGCACGCGTTCGTCCGCGAGCACGGCCTGCCGGTCGCCATCAAGGCGGCGTTCGGCGGCGGCGGCCGCGGCCTCAAGGTCGCCCGCACCTCCGAGGAGATCGACGAGCTGTACGACTCCGCGGTGCGCGAGGCCGTCGCGGCGTTCGGCCGCGGCGAGTGCTTCGTCGAGCGCTACCTCGACCGGCCCCGCCACGTCGAGACGCAGTGCCTCGCGGACGAGCACGGCACCGTCGTCGTGGTGTCGACCCGTGACTGCTCGCTGCAGCGCCGGCACCAGAAGCTGGTCGAGGAGGCGCCGGCGCCGTTCCTCACCGACGCGCAGCGCGCCCAGCTGGTCGACGCCTCGGTCGCCATCCTGAGGGAGGCCGGCTACGTCGGCGCCGGCACCTGCGAGTTCCTGGTCGCCGCGGACGGGACGATCTCGTTCCTCGAGGTGAACACCCGCCTGCAGGTCGAGCACCCGGTCTCCGAGGAGATCAGCGGCATCGACCTGGTCCGCGAGCAGCTGCGGATCGCCGACGGCGAGCCCCTCGGCTACGACCACGTGGAGACCCGCGGCCACTCCTTCGAGTTCCGGCTCAACGGCGAGGACCCGGCCGCCGGGTTCCTGCCCGCGCCCGGGAAGATCTCGACGCTGCGGTTCCCCGCCGGCCCCGGCGTCCGGGTGGACTCGGGCGTCGTCGAGGGCGACACCGTGTCGGGCGCGTTCGACTCGATGATCGCCAAGCTGATCGTCACCGGCGCCACCCGGCAGCAGGCCGCCGAGCGCGCGCGCCGCGCCCTGGCCGAGCTGGAGATCGCCGGCATCCCCACCGTCGTGCCGTTCCACCGCGCCGTCATGGCGGAGCCGGCCTTCGTCCCCACGGACCCGGAGCAGCCGTTCGCGGTGCACACCCGGTGGATCGAGACCGAGTTCGCCGACCGGCTGCCCGCGCTCACCGGCACCCCGGCCGTGACCGCCGCGGGCCCGGCCGACGACGGCGAGCCGACCGAGCTGGAGCGTGTGGTCGTCGAGGTCGGCGGCAAGCGCCTCGAGGTCGTGCTGCCCGCCGCGCTCGCCCTGCGCGCCGGCCGCGGCCGTCCCGCCGCCGCGGGCCCCCGTCGCTCCGCCCCGCGCCGCGCCGCGGGCCGCCCCGCGGCGTCCGGCAACGCGCTCACCTCCCCGATGCAGGGCACGATCGTCAAGGTGGCGGTCGGCGAGGGCGACACCGTGGCCGAGGGCGACCTGGTCGTGGTGCTCGAGGCCATGAAGATGGAGCAGCCGCTGGTCGCGCACCGCGCCGGCACCATCGCCTCCCTGTCCGCCGACGTCGGCGGGATGGTCGCGGCGGGCACCGCCATCTGCGAGATCGTCGACTGACCCCCGTGGCGCGGCGACCGCACCACCCCGGCGACGGGTGGGTCGAGTGCCGGTGCGGCCGCCGGCACTGGGGCACGGCCGGGGCCGCCGGGCTGCTGCTCGTGCGCCCGGCGACCGGGACCGACGCCGCGGCGATCGTGCTGCAGCACCGCGCGCCGTGGAGCGACCAGGGCGGCACCTGGGGGCTGCCGGGTGGTGCCCGGCACACCGGCGAGTCGGCGGTCGACGGCGCCCTGCGCGAGTCCCAGGAGGAGGCCGGCATCGAACCCGCGTCGGTCCGCGTGGTCGGCGAGCACGTCCTGGACCACGTCGACTGGTCGTACACGACGGTCGTCGCCGTGACCGCCGGCCCGGTCGACGCGCGGCCGACCGACGACGAGAGCCTGGCCATCGCCTGGGTGGCGCTGGACGACGTCACCGCCCTGCCGCTGCTGCCCGCGTTCGCCGACGCCTGGCCGGTGCTGCGGGCCGGCCTGCCCGCGGGGACCGAGGGCGCCGCGTCCTGACGGTGCGCCGCCGGCGCAGGTCCGCGCGGGGGACGTCGTTGGCCGGGGCGGCTCGCCGCCCACTACGTTGACAGCCGTGAGCGTCCCCGAAGCCGCACCGCCGTCGGTGCCCCCCGCGTCCGCACCGTCGCCGGCCGGGAGCCCGCTCCCCCCGGACGCCGGCACGGCCACCCGGGTGTCGCTCGTCGCGCTGGTCACGGTGCTCGCGGTCGACGCCGTGCGGGCCGCCGGACCGGTCCTGGACCGCGCCTTCGCCGTCAGCACCGTCGCCGTCGCGGCCGCCGCGCTGCTCACCTTCCTCGGCGCGGGCCTGCTCGCGGCGCTGGCGCTGCTCGGCACCGGCCGCCGCGGCCCCGGCACCGCCTCCGGGCGCACCGCGCTCGTCGCTGTCGTCGCCCTCGGTGCCGCCCGGCTGGCCACGCAGGTGCTGCACGACGGGCCGCGGTTCGTCGCCGGTCTGGTCACCGCCTCGCTCGCCGTCACCGCGCTGGTCCTCGCGACCACGCTCGTCGCGGGCCGCGCCGGCGGCGGGCGCCAGGCCGCGCTCGGGCTGACCCTCGGCACGGGGCTCTCGGCGGCGCTCCAGCTCGCGCTCGGCACCTGGGACCCGCTGTGGCGCGGCGGGGTGCTCGGCAGCGTCGTCGCGCTCGTCCTCGTGCTCGTCACGGTGGCCGTGGCGGTGGTCGCCCGCCGGCAGGAGGCGTCGGGCCGTCCCCGGCGGACCTGGGTGCTCGGACCCGCCCTCGCGCTGGTCGTCATGGTGCTGGGCAACCCGGCCTTCGCGGCGGCGCAGTCGCACCTGCCGCTGATGGTGGCCGGGACCGCGACCGTGCTGGCGTCGGCGCTGACCGCGTGGCTCCTGCTGGTCCCGCGCATCATGGCCCGGCCGGTGCGCTGGGCCGCCGCCGTCCTGCTGCCGGTCGCCGCGGCGGTCGCGTTCCTCACCACCGGCGTCGCGGCGCTGGTCGCGATCCTGGTCGCCGAGGCGGCGCTCGGCGTCGTGCTCACCGTCGCGCTCAAGACCCGCCGGCCGGCGCCGCCCGGGATCCCGCGCACCGCGCTCGCCACCGGCGGTGTGGGGCTCGGGCTGGTCGTGGTGCTGCTGCTCTACCTGCTCGACTACGACGTCCCGCTGCCCGTCGACAACGCGTGGGTCGTGGTGCTCGCCGCCGCGCTGCTCGCGACCGGCGGGCTGCGGTGGCGCACCCCCGCCGAGCCCGCCGGTCGCGAGCCCGCACCCCCGCTGCGCGCCAACGCCCTGCGGTTCCTGGTGCTGCCGTCCGTCGCGCTGCTGCTGGTCGGCTGGGTGTCGGCGACGCTCGCCGCCCCGGCGCCCGCGACCGACCGGGACCCCGACGCGTTCGTGGTGCTCGACTGGAACCTGCACTACGGCGTCGCCGCGCACACCGCCGTCGACCTGGAGCAGATGGCCCGCACCATCGAGGCGCAGGGACCGGACGTCGTCGCGCTCCAGGAGGTGTCGCGGGGCTGGGTGCTCGGCGGCGGCGCCGACATGCTCACCTGGCTCGGGCACCGGCTCGGCATGCACGTCGCGTTCGCCCCGGCCGCGGACCAGCAGTTCGGCAACGCGCTGCTGTCCCGGACGGAGCTCAGCGACGTCGAGGTGATCGAGCTGCCGTACGGCGCCGGGCCGCAGGCCCGCTCGGCGCTCACCGCGCGGGTGGAGGGGCCCGGGGGCGAGGCGGTCCGCGTGACGTCCGTGCACCTGCAGCACCGGGACGACAACGTCGACACCCGGCTGGAGCAGCTCGACGCGCTCCGGGCGGCGCTTCCCGACGACGGGCCCTCCGTGCTGGCCGGCGACCTCAACGCCGAGCCGGGCTCGGCCGAGCTCGACTCGCTCGCCGGGGCCGGCTGGGTGAGCGCGATGGACACCGCGGGCGCCGAGGACGTGCTCACCCACCCGAGCAACGACCCGGAGGTCCGGATCGACTGGGTGCTCGGGCAGGGCGTGACGTTCGCGGAGGCGCGGGTGCTCGCCGACGACTCGTCGGACCACCTGGCGCTGGTGACGGAGGTCCGCGCGGGCTGACCGCCCACCCGGGCCCCGCCGGGTGGCGCCCGGCCCGGCCGCGGGGCCTCAGCCCTGGTCGGTCCGGTGCAGCACCCGCGCGACCTCGCCGATGGAGCCCGACAGCGACGGGTACACGGTGAACGCGTTCGCCACGTCGTCGACGGTGAGGCTGTGCGACACCGCCAGCGTGATCGGGAAGATCAGCTCCGACGCCCGCGGCGCCACCACCACCCCGCCGAGCACGGTGCCCGCCGTCGAGTGCGCGAACAGCTTCACGAAGCCGTCCCGCACGCCGAGCATCTTGGCCCGCGGGTTCCGGGCCAGCGGCAGCGTGTGCGTGACGAAGTGCGCGTCCCGCTCGATCAGCGCCGTCTCGCTCAGGCCGACCGTGGCGATCTCCGGGGCCGTGAAGATGTTCGCCGCCACGCCCCGCAGCTTCAGGGGTGCGACCGCGTCGCCGAGCGCGTGCGACATCGCGATCCGCCCCTGCATCGCCGCGACCGAGGCCAGCGGCAGCACGCCCGTCACGTCGCCCGCCGCGTACACGCCGCGCGCCGAGGTGCGCGACACCTTGTCGACCTCGATGTGCCCCGACGGCGTGGTCCGCACGCCCGCCTCCGCCAGGCCCAGGCCGTCGGTGCTCGGGATCGAGCCGACCGCGAGCAGCACGTGCGAGCCGTGGATCTCCCGGCCGTCCGCCAGCGTCACGACGACGCCGTCGTCCGTCCGCCGCGCGGCCTGCGCGCGCGAGCGCCCGACCACCTCCATGCCGCGGGTGCGGAACACGTCCTCCAGCATCGTCGCCGCGTCGGCGTCCTCCCCCGGCAGCACCCGGTCGCGGCTCGACACGAGCACGACCTGCGACCCCAGCGACACGTAGGCACCGGCGAACTCGGCGCCGGTCACGCCCGAGCCGACGACGATCAGCCGCTCCGGCAGCGCGTCCAGGTGGTAGAGCTGCGTCCAGGTGAGGATGCGCTCGCCGTCGGGCTGCGCGTCGGGCAGCGTCCGCGGGGTCGCGCCGGTCGCCAGCAGGACCACGCCGGCGTCGAGGGTCTCCTCGGCGTCGCCCGTGACGACCACGCGCTCCGGGCCGTCGAGCCGCCCGTGGCCGATGACGACCCGCACGCCCTCGCGCTCCAGCCGGGTGCGGATGTCACCGGACTGCGCCAGCGCCAGCTCGCGCACCCGGGCGTTCACCCGGGCCAGGTCGATGCTGTGCCGGCGGCTGCGGCCGGTGTCCCGCGCGGGGTCGTCGTCCTCGGCCGGGCCCGCGGGCACGTCGAGGCGGATGCCCAGGTCGGGGGCGCGCTCGGCGATGGTCATCCACTCGGCGGTGGCGATCAGGGTCTTCGACGGCACCACGTCCGTCAGCACGGCGGCGCCACCGAGGCCCGCGCGCTCGACCACCGTCACGTCCGCGCCCAGCCGGCGGGCGACGAGGGCCGCCTCGTACCCGCCGGGGCCACCACCGACGACGACGACGCGCGGCGCGGGGCGGCCGGCGTCGACGGGACCGGGTGCGGGCGCGGCGGCGCTGCTGGTCGAGGAGGCGGGCGGGGCGGCCGCGGCGTCGGGGGCGTCGGCCGCGGCCGGGGTGGCCGTGCCGGGCTCGGC
>NZ_JAKRMS010000175.1 GCF_022346185.1 Cellulomonas sp. ACRRI
GTACCCCGACCCCTCCGCCGCGCAGTCGTACCCCGCCCAGCAGCCCGAGCCGCACCCGGGCTACGCCGCCCCCGGCTACGCCGTCGCCCCGTACTCCGCCCCGGGCTACGCCTCCGGCTACCCGGTCGCGTACGGCGTCGACCCGCTCACCGGCACGGCCTGGTCCGACAGGTCCCGGACGACCGCGGGCCTGCTGCAGCTGCTCCTGCCCCTGGTCGGCGTCTGCGGCGTCGGCCGGCTGTACGCCGGGCAGATCGGCATCGGCCTGGCGCAGCTGCTCGGGTTCTTCCTCGGCTGCGTCCTGATGGTCGTGCTCATCGGCTTCGTCGTCGCCCCGGCGGTCTGGCTGTGGGCGGTCGTCGACGGCATCGTGCTGCTGAGCAGCGGGGGCCGGGACCAGTACGGCCGCCCGCTGCGGTAGCCGGTGGCGCCCGGGTGACGGGGCGCCGGGCACCGTAGGGTCGGGCGCATGACGACTCCCGCGCCGGTCGCCCGGGCCTGAGCCGTGCTCCTCGTCCTCGTGCTCGTCGGCCTGGCCGTGGCGGTGCTGTCCCGGCGGCTCGCGTGGGTGCGGGACCGGCTGCCCGTCCCGGCGACGACGATCCTGGCCTGGGGCGCCGCGGGCGTGGTGGGCATCGCGCTCGCGCCCGTCGGCACCGGGACCGGACGGGTCGTGCTGGCCGGGGTCGCCGCGGCGGCCGCGGGCGCGCTGGTGATCGCCGCGGCCGGGTGGGTGCTCGGCGTCCTCCGGCCGCCGCTGGCCCGGCGCCGCGCGCGGCACGCGGGCGGGCCGACGCTCGCGGAGCGGGTCGTCCGGCTGGCCGACCGGCATCCGGGGACGGTGCGCGGCTGGGACGTCACGGCCATCGGGGTGCGCGCGGTCGTACGGGCCGGAGAGGTGCGGATCACCGGTCTCGCCGCCGAGATGACGTACTACGCCCTGATCTCCCTGGTGCCCATCGCGACGGCGCTCGGCGCCAGCCTCGGCTACCTGCGACCGCTGCTCGGCGACGCGCAGGTGGAGGAGATCCGCACGACCGTCGTGGACGGGCTCGCGACCGTGTTCGCGCAGCAGGTGGCCGGCGACGTGCTCGCACCGCTCGTCGACGGCCTGCTGGACGAGGAGCGGGGCGGGTTCGCGCTGGGCGCGCTCGTCGTCACGCTGTACCTGGCCAGCCGGATGTTCCGGGCGGCGGTGCGCGCGCTCGACGACGCGTACCGGGTGACCTCCCGGCAGAACGTCGTGACGCAGTACCTGCTCGGGTTCGGGTTCACCATCGGCGCGCTGGTCACGCTGGTGGCGGTGCTGCTGCTGGTCGTGGTGGGGCCGCTGCTCGGCGGCGGTGACGCGCTGGCGGCCCGCCTGGGCCTCGGGGACGCGTTCCGTGCCGCGTGGTCGGTGCTCCGCTGGCCGGTGGTGCTGGCGCTCGGCGGCACGTTCCTGGTCCTGCTGTACCGGTACGCGCCGAACGTCGTCAGCACCTGGCGGCGGTGCCTGCCGGGCGCGGTGGCCGGGACGCTGGGGGTGCTGCTGGTGTCCGCCGGGTTCGTCGCCTACGTGGGCGTCGCGGTGCCCGAGACGCCGGGCGCGGACGCGAGCAGCGCTGCCGTGGTGCAGGCGGCGGCCCAGATGCTCGGCCTGGTGCTGGCGGGTGCGCTGTGGATCTGGCTGTCCAGCATCGCCGTGCTGCTCGGCGGTGTGCTCAACGCCGAGGTGGACGCCGCCCGGCCGCGGGCGCGGCGCGTGGACGCGCCCGCCGCGGCGCCCGCGCGCACTGAGTAGCCGCGGGCGAGGCCCCCGGGACGCGCGCGGGCCCCGCTACGGTCGGGGGCATGGTGCACCGGGAGGCCGTGGCGATCGGCGGGCTGACGCGCGACGAGGTGGACGAGCGGGTCGCGCGGGGCGACGTCAACCGCGCCGAGACCGGCACCAGCCGCAGCCTCGCGGAGATCGTGCGCAGCAACACGCTGACCCGGGTCAACGCCATCTACCTGGTGCTGTTCCTGGTGGTGCTGAGCACCGGCCACCTGCTCGACGGCCTGTTCGGGCTGCTCATCGTGGTGAACAGCGCGGCCGGGATGATCCAGGAGGTGCGCGCCAAGCGGACCCTGGACCGCCTGGCGCTGCTCAACCGGTCGCCGGTGACCGTGCAGCGCGCCGAGGGCGTGGTCGAGCTCGACCCCGCGGAGCTGGTCGTCGACGACCTGGTCCGGCTCGCCGCGGGGGACCAGGTGCCGGTCGACGGCGAGCTCGTCGGCACCGCGGGGCTGGAGGTCGACGAGTCGCTGCTGACCGGGGAGTCGGAGCCGGTGCTGCCCGGCCCCGGCGACCGGCTGCTGTCCGGCAGCGTCGTCGTGGCCGGCGCCGGTGTGCTGCGGGCGACCCGGGTCGGCGAGGACGCGTACGCGGCCCGGCTGTCCCGCGAGGCGTCGGCGTTCAAGCGGCCGTCCTCGGACCTGCGCGCCGGGATCGACCGCATCCTGCGGTACATCACCTGGGCGCTGGTGCCGGTGGCGGCGCTCACCGTGGTCAACCAGCTCTGGATCAACGACCAGGCCCCGAGCGACGCCCTGCGCGGGATGGTGGCCGCCGTCGTGCCGATGGTGCCCGAGGGGCTCGTGCTGATGACGAGCGTCGCGATGGCGGTCGGCGTGATCCGGCTCGGTCGCCGGCAGTGCCTGGTGCAGGACCTGCCCGCCATGGAGGCGCTCGCCCGGGTGGACGTCGTGTGCTTCGACAAGACCGGCACCCTGACCGAGGACGGGATGCGCGTCCGGTCGGTCGAGGTGCTGGACCCGGCGCTCGCCCCGGAGCAGGTCGCCACCGTGCTCGCGACCCTGGGCGCCGCGGAGGAGCGGCCGAACGCCAGCCTGCGGGCCGTCGTCGAGCACGTCGGCGACGTGGCCCCCGCGGCCACCGCCGCCGTCGTGCCGTTCTCCTCCGCCCGCCGGTGGGCCGGGGTGCAGACCGCGGACGGCCGGGCCTGGGCGCTCGGCGCGCCGGACGTGCTGCTGCCGCCCGGGCACCCGGCGCTCGACCGCGTCGCGGCGGAGGCCGCGCAGGGCCGCCGGGTCCTGGCCGTGGCGGCGCTGGACGGTGCGCCGGACGCGGCCGCGCTGCCCGCCGGGCGCACCGCCGCCGCGCTGGTCGTGCTCGACCAGCGCATCCGGCCCGAGGCCGCGGGCACGCTCGCGTACTTCGCGCGGCAGCAGGTGGCCGTCAAGGTCGTCTCCGGGGACGCGCCGAACGCCGTCGCCGCCGTGGCCGGTCAGGTGGGGCTGCCCGCCGGCGCCGTGCTCGACGCCCGCGAGCTGCCGGAGGAGCAGGAGGCGCTCGCGGACGCCGCGGAGCGGGCCGTCGTGCTGGGCCGGGTCGCCCCGGAGCAGAAGCGCGCGCTCGTGCGGGCGCTCACCGCCCGCGGGCACACGGTCGCGATGACCGGGGACGGCGTGAACGACGTCCTCGCCCTCAAGGACGCGGACGTGGGCGTGGCGATGGGCAACGGCAGCCCGGCGGCCCGCGCGGTGGCGCGGATCGTGCTGCTGGACAGCGACTTCGCCACGCTGCCGCACGTCGTGGCCGAGGGCCGGCGGGTCATCGCCAACATCGAGCGGGTCGCGACGCTGTTCCTGTCCAAGACGGTGTACTCGATCCTGCTGGCGCTGGTCGTCGCGGTCACCACGGTCCCGTTCCCGCTGCTGCCCCGGCACGTCACGCTCATCGCCTGGTTCACCATCGGCATCCCCGCCACCGTGCTCGGGCTCGCCCCGAACGAGGAGCCCGCGCGGCCCGGGTTCGTCCGGCGGGTGCTCACCTCGGCGGTGCCCGGCGGCATCGCGGTGGCCGCCGCGGCCTACGGCGCGTACGCCGTCGCGCGCGCGGTCGTCGGCGACGGGCAGGACGCGCACGTCCGCGCCGCCACCGCCGCGTTCCTCGCGCTGGTGCTCACGGCGTTCGACGTGCTGGTCGAGGTCGCCCGACCGCTGCGGCCCTGGAAGGTGGGCCTCGTCGCGGCGATGGTGCTGGGCATGGCCCTCGCCGTCGGCACGCCCCTGGGCCAGCGGCTGTTCGTCCTGGACCCGACCGACGCGCGGGTCTGGGCGGTCGCGGTGCCGGCCGCGGTGGTCGGGGTCCTGCTGCGCCGGGTCGCGGCGGCGCTGCTCCGGCGGGCGGGTGCGCGGGTCGGCCCGGGCGAGGACGGCGACGGAGATACGTCACGCCCTCGTTGAAGAATGCCCCGCGGCGCGCGGACTGCCGCTTTCTTTCATGGGCTGAATGGCGTCTGACCTGCGGTGACGCGAGTGAGGAAGGCCTTCCTGGCTAGACGCCGGAGAATGCGCGACCTACGGTCGTCGGGTCAGGAACGGCACGCCCCCACGACCCGGAGGTCCCGCGATGAGCACCCTCATGGAGCAGCCCCCCGTCTCCGAGTGCTCGGTCGACGGCTGCTCGTACAACCACGAGCACGCCTGCGGCGCCGCCGCCATCACGATCGCCGGCTCGGCCGGTGACGCGAGGTGCGCGACGTTCATCCCGCTCGGTGTCCGGGGCGGGCTCGACCGGGTGGTCTCGCACGTCGGCGCCTGCCAGCGCGCGGACTGCACGCACAACGAGCACCTCACCTGCGCGGCGGACGCCGTGCGCGTCGGCGCCGGCCACGACCTGGCCGACTGCCTCACCTACAGCCCGGCCTGATCGCCGGCCGGCGCCGCGGCGAGCCCCCCGCCCGGCCGCGCTCCGGCCGCGCCCAGGACGGTCGTCGGCCCCGTCCCCCTCGTTGGGGGCGGGGCCGCGCTGCGTCCCGGATCAGTCCTCGCGCTCGGTGGCCGCGGCGACCGCCGCCGCGACCGGGGTGGCCCCCTCGGACAGCTCGAGCACCAGGCCGGCCGTGCGGGGCTCGTCCAGCAGCCCGACGAGCACCGCGGCCACGTCGTCCCGCGGCACCTGCCCTCGCGGGACCTCGGCGCCGAGGCGCACGCGCCCGGTGCCGGCGTCGTCGGTCAGGCCGCCCGGCCGCAGGATCGTCCAGTCGAGGTCCCGGCCGCGCAGGTCCTCCTCGGCCGCCGTCTTGGCGCGCAGGTAGGCGGCGAACACCTCGTCCGTGCCGGCCGGCGGCTCCGAGCCCGCGCCGACGGAGGACACGAGCAGGTAGCGCCGGACCCCGGCCTGCTCGGCCGCGTCGGCGAGCAGCGCCGCGGCGCCGCGGTCGACGGTGTCCTTCCGCTCGGCGCCGCTGCCCGGGCCGGCGCCGGCGGCGAACACCACCGCGTCCGCGTCCGACAGCTGCGCGGCGAGCGCGGCGACGTCGGCCTGCTCCAGGTCGAGCAGCACGGCGGTCGCGCCGTCCGCCTCGACGTCGGTGACGTGGTCCGGGTTCCGCACGATCGCGAGCGGCGTGTCACCCCGTTCGGCGAGCAGCCTGTTCAGACGGCGGGCGATCTGACCGTGGCCTCCGGCGATGGCGATGCGCATGCGTCCACGGTAGGAGCGCGGCCCGGGCGCCGCACCCGCTGCCCGGGCCGCGCGCGTGCGGCGCGCCGTGGCGCCGCACGTCCGGGGGCCGGTCCCCGGTCCTGGCAGGGGGCCTTGACGTGCCAGGACCGGGAACCGGCCAGGTCGCCCGACGCCAGGGGGGCGAACGTCGGGCGACTGCGAGACCTCGTGGGGTCCGGGCCCGAGGGCCTGGTCCGCGGTGGTCGTCGCACTGATCACGCTAGGCCGGAACCGACCCCGCTGCACACCGATGAGTAGCAGGACGGACGAGGTTGGGTGGCCGATGGGCCCGCAGTGAGGGGTGCCCGCCGCAGACCAGGTGGAGCACTCAGGTCGCGGCGGGCCGCGGCTGCGTGGCGGCGGCACGGCGACCGGGCGCGGCGGCTCAGGCGGTCTCGGCCGCGCCGCCGAGCGGCCGGAGCCCGGCGAGCCGGCGCCGGATGCTCTGCACGTCGTCCTCGCGTCCGGCCGGCACCAGGGAGAGCGCGGTGAAGGTCTCCGCGGTCGGCAGCAGGTCGCGGGCGAGGTCGCGCAGCGCCTCGGCCACCTCGGCCAGGTCGGCGGCGTGCCCGGCGTCGAGCTCCGGCGCGTCGCCCTGCAGACCGACGTACAGCACGAAGCCGGCGCGGCCGGCGCCGGCGCGCGGGCCCGCCTGCGGGTCCGCCTGCCGGTCCGCGCGCGCGGGACCGCGCCGGGGTGCGGGCG
>NZ_JAKRMS010000176.1 GCF_022346185.1 Cellulomonas sp. ACRRI
GCCCCGCCCCGTCCGGCGGCGGGCCGCCCCGCCAGCTCCCGGCCCGGCGGCCGCGGCGGCTCGGGCGGCGACCGCCGCGGCGCCCGTTCCGAGATCGTGCAGCAGCGCGTGCCGCGGCTGTTCACCGTGCGGGCGATGGTGATGTTCGTGGTGCTGTCGATCGCGTTCGTCCTGGTGTTCCCGACCCTGCGGCAGTACCTCGACCAGCAGGTCCGCCTCGAGCAGCTGCGCGCCGAGGTCGCCGCCGCCGAGCAGGACAACGAGGACCTGCGGGCCGAGCTCGACCGGTGGTCCGACCCCGCCTACGTCGAGGCGCAGGCGCGCGAGCGGCTCGCGTTCGTCATGCCGGGGGAGCGGGCGCTGCGCGTCGCCGACCCGGAGGTCGTGCCCGACGACGCCGCGGCCGATCCGGAGGTCACCTCGCCCGGCACCGTCGAGTCCGACGACCCGACCCGGCCCTGGTACGCCCAGGTGTGGGACTCCGTGCAGGTCGCGGGCGCGGCGGGCACGGGGCCGTCCGGTTCGGCGGGCACCGGGACCGACGGGTCCGTGGGCACCGGCACGCCGGGGGAGAATGGGACCGCGCCGGAGGGCACCGGGACCGAGGGGTCCGAGGGGCCGACCGCGCCGACCCCCTGACGCCGACCGCCCGAGGACCGCACGTGACCGACCTGCCCCGCACCCCGGCGCCCGCGCTGCCCGACCCGGCGGACGTGCCGCGCGCCCGGCACGACGCCCCCGAGGTCACCGAGGCCGACCTCGTCGTCCTGCGCGAGCAGCTCGGCCGGCCCGCCCGCGGCGTCGTCGGCGTCGCCGCCCGGTGCGCCTGCGGCCGGCCGCTCGTCGTCCGCACCGCCCCCCGGCTCGACGACGGCACCCCGTTCCCGACGACCTACTACCTCACCTGCCCGCCCGCCGTCGGCGCCGTCAGCACCCTCGAGGCCACCGGCCTGATGAAGGAGCTCACCGCCCGCGTGCAGGACGAGCCGGAGCTCGCCGCCGCGTACCGGCGCGCGCACGAGGCGTACCTCGCCGACCGTGCCGAGCTCGGCGACGTGCCGGAGATCGCGGGCATCTCGGCCGGCGGCATGCCGACCCGGGTGAAGTGCCTGCACGTCGTCGTCGGGCACGCGCTCGCCGCCGGGCCGGGCGTGAACCCCGTCGGCGACGACGTGCTGCTGCGGCTGCGCGACGTGTGGCGCCCGGACCGCTGCACCTGCTGACCCCCGGGCGCGCGGCCCGCGCCGGGGATGGGATGATCTGTCGCGTGACGCGTGTGGCTGCCATCGACTGCGGGACCAACTCCATCCGGCTCCTGGTGGCCGACGTCGACGCGGAGGCGGGGACCCTCACGGACCTCGACCGCCGCATGGAGGTCGTCCGGCTCGGCCAGGGCGTCGACCGCACCGGCCGGATCGCCCCGGAGGCCATGGCCCGCACCCTCGACGCCACCCGCCGGTACGCGCAGGTCTGCCGCGACCTCGGCGTCGAGGCCGTCCGGTTCGTCGCGACCAGCGCGTCCCGCGACGCCGAGAACCGTGACGAGTTCGTCGCCGGCGTGCGCGAGGCCCTGGGCGTCGAGCCCGAGGTGATCGGCGGCGTCGAGGAGGCCGCGCTGTCCTTCCGCGGCGCGACCGGCGTGCTCGGCGCCGCCCACGACGGCCCGTTCCTCGTCGTCGACCTGGGTGGCGGCTCCACCGAGGTCGTGCTCGGGGAGCGGGAGCCCGAGGCCGCGTACTCGATGGACGTCGGCTGCGTGCGGATCACCGAGCGCCACCTGCTGGCCGACCCGCCGACCGCGGAGCAGGTCGCCGCCGCCGAGGCCGACGTGCGGGCCGCCCTGGACGTCGCCGCGCAGCACGTCCCGCTCGGCCGCACCGTGACGCTCGTCGGGCTCGCCGGGTCCGTCACCACGATCACCGCCCACGCGCTCGGCCTGCCGGCCTACGACCGGGACGCCATCGACGGCGCCGTCCTCGCGGTCGACGACGTGGTCGCGGCCTGCGACGACCTGCTCGCCCGGGACCACGACGCCCGCGCGGCGCTCGGCTTCATGCACCCCGGGCGGGTCGACGTCATCGGGGCGGGGGCCCTGGTGTGGCGGGCGGTCGTCGAGCGCGTGCGCGCCGAGGTCGAGGCCGCCGGCGGCACGCTGACCGAGGTCGTCACGTCGGAGCACGACATCCTCGACGGCATCGCCTGGAGCGTCGCCGAGCGCGCAGGTTCCGCGACCGCCTGACCCGCGATCTCCTGCGCCGAGAGAGGACGCGCGCGCCGAGGTAGGACCGTGCGCAGTCCTACCTCGGCGCGGAGGTCCTATCTCGGCGCGCGTCAGCGGCGCGCGTCAGCGGCGCGCGTGAGGGCGTGCGGGTGGGCGGCGGGCGGGGTCCGCGGGGAGGCGGCCCGACACGCCCGCGCGATCCGGTAGCGAACTTCGCCCGG
Source organism: Cellulomonas sp. ACRRI (assembly GCF_022346185.1). GTDB lineage: Bacteria > Actinomycetota > Actinomycetes > Actinomycetales > Cellulomonadaceae > Cellulomonas. Next base: position 2,443 of record NZ_JAKRMS010000176.1, read on the forward strand.
TACTGCGCAATCTGTACTACCGTGTGTGCTGCGGGAGCCGAGGAGGGTCGGCTCCCGCGCCAGACAGCGGGTGCCGCGGCCGACAGGGGGCCGACCGCGGCACCCGCCCCGCACCGCAGCGACCGCCGGACCCCGGCCGGTCGCGACAGGAGGCCCGGGTGGACACGACCCAGCTGCTCAAGGGAGTGCTCGACGTCGCGGTGCTCGCCGTCGTCGCCGAGGAGGACGGGTACGGCTACGACGTGGTCCGGCGGCTGCGCGCCGCGGGCCTGGCCGAGGTGGGCGACGCGTCCGTCTACGGCACGCTCCGCCGGCTGTACTCGCAGGGCGCGCTGACGTCCTACGTGGTGCCCAGCGACGAGGGCCCCCATCGCAAGTACTACGGGATCAACGCGCAGGGCCGCGCCATGCTGGCCGCCCAGCGCAAGGACTGGCGCGAGTTCGCGGGGACGATGACCCGCCTGCTCGACGGGGAGGCGGCGGCGTGAACGGCACGAGGGCCCAGGACGAGACGCGCGAGGCGGTCGCGCGGTACGCGGCGGAGGTCCGCCGGCACCTCGGCGACCTGCCGCCCGACCAGGTGGACGACCTGACCGACGGGCTGGAGGCGGACCTCGCCGACGCGCTGGCCGACGGGCCGCACCCCGCGGCGGCCGACGGGGGCGGCGGCCCGGTCGACGTCGGGGTGCGGTTCGGCGCCCCCGCGGCCTACGCCCACGAGCTGCGCGCCGCGGCGGGGCTGCCGGACGGGTCGGCGGCCGCGGCGAGGAAGCCGTGGCCCGAGCGGGTGCAGCGGCTGCGCGCCGCCGCGGGCCGTGCGGGCGCCGCGGTGCGCCGGCAGCCGTGGGCCGAGCCCGTCGTGCGCGCGGCGACCGAGCTGCGGCCGCTGTGGTGGGTGGCCCGCGCGTGGATCGGCTACCAGGCGGTCATGTGGCTGCTGATCGAGCGGAGCGCGCTGCTGTGGCAGGTGCGGCCCGAGCGCGACGGCGTGCCGAGCCGCGGTGTGCACTGGGTCATGCTGCTGGCTCTGGTGGTCGTCTCCGTCCAGTGGGGCCGGGGCCGCTGGGGCGCCGCGCAGCTGCCGCGGCTGTCCCGCGCGGCCACGGTGGTCGCGCTCGTCCTGGTCGTGCCGGTCGCCTGGTTCACCTACGAGTCGCGCTTCTACGGGCCCGAGGTGAGCGACGTGCGGTACGTCGAGGTGCCCGCCGCGGACTCCCGGCCGCAGGACGGCGTCTGGGTCGACGGCATGCAGGTGAGCAACCTCTTCGTGTACGACGCGGACGGCGACCCGCTCACCGACGTCCAGGTCTACGACGACCGCGGCCGCCCGGTGCGCACGACGACGGACAACGGGTGGTCCGCGTGGTCCCTGCCGGGGGTCGAGGAGCCGTGGTCGTTCGTGTCCGTCCCGGACGAGGACGGGCGGTCCCGCTGGAACGTGTACCCGCTGCGGGGCGCGCCCTACGAGGACTTCGACTGGTCGAACCCCACGGGTACGTCGGACACGGCGGAGCTCCTGGACGAGGCGCCGCGCACGCCGCCGATGCCGTTCGCGAAGGCCCCGGCCGTCGAGAGCGCCACCCAGGACGCAGGTCCCGGGGAGGTGGCGTCTCCGGCGCCCTCGACGGCGTCGACCACGGCCCCCTGACCGGGCCCACGCGTCGAAACCGGGACCTTGTGCCCAGAATCACGTGGTCCCGGTTCGCCTCGGACAAGTCATGGGACGTACCGTTGGACCTATGTCTGAGTCCACCGTCACGACCCCGGCGCCGCAGTCCGCCACGTCGCGCAAGGTGCCGCGCATCGTCATCCTCGGCGGCGGGTCCGTGGGGCTGTACTCCGCCCGCCGGCTCCGTCGTCGCCTGGGCAACCGGGAGGCCGCGATCGTCGTGGTCGACCCGCGCCCGTACATGACGTACGCGCCGTTCCTGCCCGAGGCCGCCGCCGGCTCCATCGACGCGCGCTACGTCGTCGCGCCGCACCGCCGCGCCCTCAAGGGCATCGACTCGCTCCAGGGCAAGGTCTCCGAGATCAAGCACGCGGAGCGCAAGGTCCAGATCACGCCCGAGGAGGGCGACCCGTACTGGATCACCTACGACCACCTGATCGTGGGCCTCGGCTCGGTCGCCCGCACGCTGCCCATCCCGGGCCTCGCGGAGCAGGCGATCGGCTTCAAGAACGTCGAGGAGGCCATCGCCGTCCGCAACCACGTCCTGGGCCGGATCGACCGCGCGTCGTCCACCTGGGACGCGGAGCTGCGCCGCCGGATGCTCACTTTCACGTTCGTCGGCGGCGGGTTCGCCGGCGTCGAGGCGATCGCCGAGGTCGAGGACATGGCCCGCGACGCGGTCAAGCACTACCCGTCGCTGAGCGCCGAGGACCTGCGCTTCGTGCTGGTCGAGGGCTCGCGCCGCATCCTGCCCGAGGTGTCCGAGGAGCTCGGCGGCTACACCCTCGAGCAGCTGCGCAAGCGCGGCATCGAGGTGTACCTCTCCACGTTCCTCAACTCCTGCGTCGACGGCCACGTCGTGCTCTCGGACAAGACCGAGTTCGACTCCGAGACCATCGTGTGGACCGCGGGCGTCAAGGCCAACCCGGTCCTGCAGAACTCGGACCTGCCGCTCGACAAGATGGGCCGCGTCACCACGCTCGCGACCCTGCAGATCGTCGACGCCGACGGCCACGTCGTCCCGGACGCGTACGCCGCCGGCGACTGCGCCGCGGTGCCGGACCTGTACAACCCGGGTTCGTTCTGCCCGCCGAACGCCCAGCACGCGATCCGCGAGGCGACCCACCTGGCCGACAACCTGGCCCGGGTCCTGCGCAGCGCCGAGCCGACCGACTACAAGCACAAGAACATCGGTGCGGTCGCGTCCCTCGGCATGTACAAGGGCGTCGCGCAGTTCCTGGGCCGGATCAAGGTCCGCGGCTTCTTCGCCTGGGTGCTGCACCGCTCGTACCACGTGATGGCGATGCCGACGCTGAACCGCAAGATCGCGATCATGTCCGGCTGGACCGCGAACCTGCTGTGGCGCCGCGAGACCGTCGCGCTCGGCTCGATCCACGACCCGCGCGCGGAGTTCCGTGCCGCGTCCGTGCCGCCGAAGCCGAAGCCCGAGGCCGCGCCCGCCGCCGCCCCGGCGAAGGACGAGGACCACGCCGCGGTCCCCGGCGCCGAGGCGAAGCCCTCCGGCGCCGGCAAGGCCGACGACACCTCGCCCGCCGACGGCTCGCCCGCCGAGGCGAAGCCGGCCGCCAAGGCCTGACGCGCGCCGCACGCCCCGCAGCACCGGAGCCCGTCCACCCCGTCGTGGGGTGGGCGGGCTCCGTCGTGCCGGCGCCCGTGCTGGCAGGATGGGCGCGGCCCCCGTAGCCCAACCGGCAGAGGCAGCCGGCTTAAACCCGGCCCAGTGCGGGTTCGAACCCCGCCGGGGGCACCCTCGTGGTCCGCCGGGGACCCGGCCGCCCGCGGCGGTGGGTCGACGGAAAAGCCGGAGACACCGCGGCGCCACCTCGGGAATCATCCGGAGCGTCCGGGACGTTGGTCCCGACGTGCGCCTCCCTCGGGCGTCCGCCGGCCCCGCCGCGGACCCGCTCGCGCGCACCTCACCGCCGACCCCACCCGCGAGGGAGACCTATGACCACCCACGACGACACCGCCCTGCGCGACCGCGCGCCGGGCGACGGCGCCGGGCCGGCCACCGCGAGCGCCGCCCCGGGCCCCGCCGCCCCCGCGCCCGTCCGGCT
>NZ_JAKRMS010000177.1 GCF_022346185.1 Cellulomonas sp. ACRRI
GGTCAGAGCGCGCCGAGGGGGCCGGCGGCCTTGACCTGCACGCGGATCGCGGGCTCGGGGAGGTAGGAGAGGGGGACCTCGGTCAGCTCGACGACCTCGACGTGCTCGGGGTCGGCGCCGGCCTGGATCGCCCGGCGGCACGCGACCGACTTGGCCTCGTCGAGCGCCTCGGTGCGGCCGGCCCCGGCGGGGACGATCGCCTCCCAGCGGCCCGACGCCAGCGCGATGGCGGCCCCCACGGCGTTGGCGACCTGGCCGAACTCCGGGCGGAGCACCGCGGCCACGCCGGGCACGTCGTCCGGGACCAGGAACGCCCCGCCGCCGACGGCGACCAGCGGCTGCTCGGAGCGGCCCATCGTCACCATGTCGACGGCCTCGGCGATCGCCTCGTCCGCGGCGGCCAGGCCGGCGGCGAGCAGCGCGCGGTCGTCCTCGCCGACGCGGGAGGCGTCCGCGATGTCGATCGTGGTCCGGCCGGCGACCAGGCCGCCGTCGGTGAGCGTCGGGGTCTCGCCGCCGAACGCGAGGCCGTGCTGCGGCAGCGCGTAGCCGACCGAGTCGGGGCCGATGCGGACCTCGTCGGCGGTGCCGCGCACCCGGGTGCCGCCGCCGACGGCGATGCCGAGGATGTCGGGCATCCGGAAGTTCGTCCGCACCCCGCCGATGTCGACCGCCAGCGCCGACTCGCGCGGGAAGCCCTTGAGCAGCACGCCGAGGTCGGACGAGGTGCCGCCGACGTCGATCACGACGGCGTCCTGCACCCGGGACAGGTAGGCGGCGCCGCGCAGCGAGTTCGCCGGGCCGGAGCCGATGGTCAGCACCGGGTAGCGCGCCGCGTAGTCGGGCGCCATCAGGGTGCCGTCGTTCTGCGCGAAGTACGTGACGACGTCCAGGCCGTGCGCGCGGACCACGTGGTCGAGCGCGTCGGTGACGTCCCGGGCCACGCCGTACAGCGCGGCGTTCAGCGCGGTGGCGTTCTCCCGCTCGACCAGGCCGAGCGAGCCGATCTCGTGGCTGAGCGACACCGGCACGTCCGCGCCGGCCTCCTCCGCGACGATCTGCGCGACCTCGAGCTCCTGGTCCCGGAACGCCGGGCTGAACACGCCGGTCACCGCGAACGCGTCCGCCGCCTCGCGGTGCTTCCGCACGAACGCGCGGATGGCCCCGGTGTCGAGCGGCGCGATCGGGTAGCCGTCGATCAGGTGCCCGCCGCCGACCACGATGGCGTCGACGAGCGCGGCGTCGCGCAGGTCCTTCGGCCAGGAGTACAGCGGCGGCACGGCGGTCGTCGCGGGGGCGCCGATCCGGATGACGCCGACCCGGCCGAGGCCGCGGCGCTCCAGGATCGCGTTGGTCGCGTGCGTCGTGCCGAGCATGACCCGGCCGACGCGGGCGCGGTCGTCGCCGAGCTGGTCGAGGACCGCGCCGACCGCGGCCTGCAGGCCGGAGGTCACGTCGCGGGTGGTCGCCTGCTTGGTCCAGGCCAGGACGGTGCCGCTCTCGTCGAGCACGACGGCGTCGGTGTTCGTCCCGCCGACGTCGATCCCGATGCGCAGCGGGCGCTGCCGCAGGTCAGCCACGGACGGCTCCGATCTCCTCGACGGGGACGTAGTCCAGGTCGTAGCCGAAGGCCCGGGGGCCGACGACCTCGAGCCCGCGCTCCGAGCGCCACAGCGGGTGGCACGCCCAGGCCAGGACGCTGACGCGCTGGCCGTAGCGGAGGTTCTCGGTCTGGACGGCGCGGGCGCTCGCGGTGTCGACCACGGTGATGAGGTCGGGCACGGAGGCGAGCAGGGTGCCCTCGTCGAGCACGACGAGGTTCTCGTTCTGGATCTCGACGCGGACCAGGCGGCCGCGGTCGTCGCCCAGGCCGTCGATCACGACGGAGCCGCGGACGAAGCCGCCGCCGGTGCGGCGCTCGATGTCGATGATCTTGCCGGTGACCAGCACGCGGGCGTCCAGCGCCTCGACGAGCGCGGCCAGCGGGTCCTCGGCGCCCTCGGTGGCGTGGCCGAGGCGGACCGCCTGGCTGACCGTGCCGGGGATGACGGCGCCGTCGAGCTGCGCGCCGTCCAAAAGGTAGTCGGCCATGAGGGCGTGGGACCCCGCGGCGACGGCGACCGCGCGGGCCAGGCGCTCGGCCCAGAGGCCGTCGACCGGCTTCATCGTGGTGACGTTGCCGAGGGTGTCGGCCAGCACGATCGAGTTCACCGGCAGCCCGGCGACGTACATCGAGATCATCTGGACCTCGGGGAACGCGCGTCCCATGCCGTCGGCGTCCACCAGCGGCACGCCGAGCCGAGCGGCCCAGGCGACCGGCTGCACGCCGTTCGAGCCGCCGATCTCGGAGGACATGACGGCGGCGACCTCGCGGCCGGTCAGCTCCTCGACCGCGTCCCGCAGCCGCAGCACGTCGTCCGCGTCGGGGATCATCTCGGCCGACACGGTGGGGGCGCCGATGCCCGACAGCGGCACGACGAGGGCGTCCGGGGCGACGTCGCCCGGCTGGACCACCTCGACGGGGCCGTACTGCTCGAGGGCGTGGCCGGCGGCCAGCAGGCCGGTCTCGACGCCGCCGCCTCCGCCGGTGCTGAGCACGGCGCAGCCGCGCCCGAGGGCGCCGACCGACTCCGCGTCGATGGTCTGGATGGGGGAGAACACGCTCACGCTGTGGAGTCTGCGGGGCGGGTCCGCGTGGTGAGAATGTCGTCTCATCACGAGTTTTGGCGCGGAACTGTGCTGCCGCCACAATTCGGGGCATGGCGACGGTCAGTGAGCTGGTGGCGCGTGGCGCGCATCACGGTCTGCGGGTGCTCGGGGCGGGTGATCCGGCGGCAGGCGAGGCCGCGGAGACGGCAGAGGTCCGCGAGGTGGCGACCGTCGGCGACCTCGCCTCCGTCGGGTCGCCCGGCGCGGGGACGCTCGTCGTGCTCATGGCGAGCGCGCTGCGGGCCGCCGAGCCGTACGAGGTCGACGTCGCCGTCCGCCGGTCCGCGCAGCGGTCGCACGCCGGGCTCGTGCTCGTCGGCGCCGAGCGGGTGCCGGTCACCGCGGCGCGGATCGCGTCCCGCGCCGGGCTCCCCCTGCTCGCGGTGCCCGCGACCGCCGACGTCAACGAGCTCATCGTCTGGCTGAACCGCACCGTGCGCGGCGGGACCTCCGACACCGTGGCGCGGGCCGAGGCGGTGCTGGACGTGCTGGCCCGGGGTGCGGCCGGCGACGACGAGGCGGAGGACGGCGGGGTGGCGGCGCTGCTCGCGGCGGTGTCGGACGCGCTGGGGCGGCCGGTGGAGCTGCACGGGGGCGCCGGCGGTCTGGGCGGCGTCGGAGGCGCACGGGGCGCCGGGGGCGCGGTCGCGGGCTCGGCCGGCGGAGCTGGCGACGGCCCGGCCGACCCGGGCGCGGTGCTCGTCGGCGAGCGCGTCGTCGGCACCGTCCGGTGCGCCGTGCCCGACCGCGCCGCCGATCTGGTGATCCCCTCGGTCGCCGCGGCGGTGGGCCGGCTCGTCCGCCGCACCCTCGAGCACCGGTTCGCGCCGTCGCAGACCCGCGCGGAGCTCCTCGCGCAGATCGTCGTCGCCGAGCCGACCCACCTGGTCGGCCTCACCGAGCAGGCGCGCAGCATCGGGCTGCCGGTCGACAGCACGCACGTGGCGTTCTGGGTGGACCTGCGCCCCCGGCACGACGGCGAGGGCGACCCGCCGATCGCCGAGCGCCGCCGGCTGCTGTCCAGCGCCGAGATGCTCTGCCTCGAGATCATGCACCCGTCCGACACCTGGTGGCACGTGGTCCGGGTCGGCGGCAGCCTGCTCCTGCTGGCCAGCGACGACGACGGCGGCGACGGCCGGGTGCTGGTCCGTGCCGCGCGCGCCGACGTCGACGTGGCCGTGGCACGGCTCGTCGCGGACGAGGGCGCCGTGGTGCACGTCGGCATGGGCACCGACCAGCGCGGGCTCGGCGGCATCCGGCAGTCGTCGGTCGAGGCCCGGTCCGCGGCCGAGCTCGCGCTGCGGACCGGGCGGCCCGGGGTCATCACCGTCATGGACACCACGGGCCTGCGCCGGGTGCTCGCCGACCTGCACGCCTCCCCGCTGTCCCGCCGGGTGATGGACGAGCTCCTGGCGCCGGTCGACGCGCTCGGAGCGACCCGGGCCGCGACGGCGGTCCGGACGCTGACGGCCTACCTGGACCACCAGTGCTCGCCGAAGCACGCCGGGGCCGCGCTGCACCTGCACCCCAACGCGGTGACCTACCGGATCCAGCGGATCACGGAGACGCTCGGCGTCGACCTGTCCGACCCGGACGTGCGCCTCGGCCTGCACCTGGCCTGCCGGATGCGCGGCCTGCTGGACGCGGCCCCCGCGTCCTGACGCGGACGCCCGCCGGGCTCGCCGCCGGCGAAGGTGGCGCGGGTGCGCGGGGTGCGCTCGGGACAAGCGTCAGCCGGCGGCGACCTCGTCGAGCAGCGCGAGGCTCGCCGCGACGATCTCGGCCTGCGCCTGCGCGCGGGGGACCGTCGGCGTGCCGTCGCCCGGCTGCGGACCGTAGTCGGCGAAGAAGGCGTGCACCGCCCCGTCGACCTCGGTGAACGTGGTCGCGGCCGGGAGGTCCGCGCGCGACGCGTCGACGTCGGCCGGCGTGGTCAGCCCGTCCTCGGAGCCGGACACCGACGCGACGACCAGGTCCGCGTCCGCCATGTCGCCCAGCGGGTACGACGCGTGCAGCAGCAGCCCGGCGACCTCGTCGTCGTGCGCGGCGGCGAAGGACGACGCGGCGACCCCGCCGAGCGAGTGCCCGCCGACCGCCCAGCGCTCGACGCCGTCGAACGCCGCCATCGCCGACGCCGACTGGCCGGGCGAGGTGAGGGCGATGCCCAGCGGCTCCTTCAGGGCGACCACCAGGTACCCGGCCTCGGCGAGCGGCCGCAGCACGGCGGCGGTCGCCCGGACGTCGACCCGGGCGCCGGGGGAGTAGACCAGGCCGGTCGTCGGCTCCGTCCCGCGCGGGACGAACGCGTACCAGCCGGCGGACTCCCGGACCTCGACGGCGTCGTCGCCGCGCAGGGCGGCGAGCGCGGCGTCGGTGGCGGGGAACGGGCGGAGCCAGGCGGTCGCGGCGGCGAGCACGGCGAGCAGCGCGAGGCCGACCCCGGCGCCGGTGGCGCGCAGCACGCGGCGGCCGCGGGGACCCGCCGGCCCAGGGCTCGCGGCGCGCTCGGCGTGGGGCGACGCGGCGGGCTCGGCGTGGGGCGACGCGGCGGTCGGGTGCACGACGCCCGGCCGCCGGCCGCCGGTCGACGGCGTGTCGGGAGACGCCGTCGCGCGGTGCCGGTCGCGGCGCCACGCCCGCGCGGTCGCGACCAGCAGGGCCGCACCGGCGAGCGCGCTCACCGCGAGCAGCGCGCCGAGCGTCCAGTGCTGGTGCGGCACGGCCCCGCCGGCGGTCGCCAGCACCCAGGCGGGGGCGGCGAGCAGGGCGAGCCCCACGAGCGCTCGGAGGGTGAGCCAGGTCGTCCGTCGGGTCATGCCCGCCAGTCTAGGCGGTCCTCAGCATGCTGAGCATTCCACCCGACCACCGCCGAGTGGAAGGTCTGGCCGGACACGCCCCGGGCGTGTCGGGCCAGACCTTCCACCAAACCCGGGTCCACACCGGACCGCTGAACCGGCCTCGCTGCCGCGGGCGCCCCGGTAGCGTCCGGGACCGGGGCGGGTCGTCCGTCCCGCGGCGGAGGGGGACCGGATGAGGACGCGCGAACCGGTCGAGGGCTGGCGGCTGATGATCCCGGCCTCGTACGACGTGCTGTGGACCGCGACCGCCGTCCTGCTCGTCGCGCTGACGGTGGCCGCGCTGCTCGTCTGGGCGCGCCGCCGGGAGTCGGCGTCGAACGCCCTGGTGCACCTCGCGCTGATCCTCCTGGTCCCGGTGCTCGGCCCGGCGAGCTACCTCGCGGGCGCGGTGCTGGATCGTCGCGCCGCCGCCCGGACGGCGGCGCGGACCCCTCGGCCCGGGCGCGGCTGACCTCCGGGATCCGTCGACCCGCTCAGTGGAAGGTCTGGCCGGACACGCCCCGGGCGTGTCGGGCCAGACCTTCCACTGAGCCAGGTCCCCGGCGCGCGACGACGAACCGCCCGCCCCCGGGGGGG